>CADCEF010000011.1 GCA_902800365.1 uncultured Prevotella sp.
CATAACTTATAATTACTTAAAAAATTAAAGTGAGACAATACATGTGTGTACTGCACAGATTTTTGTGTGCAATATTCATTGTTGCGGTCCATGCGTCGGCGTTGGCCCAGAAACCTGACACTCTGCTATATAAACAATTAGCAGACTATCCTTTTGTTTTTGTTTCTGACTCCATCGTCACCACGCCACCTGTCATCACCGACTCATTGTTCGACGAGATTGCACGTGGTATCCGATTCCAGGTGAACCGTACAGAAATCCAGAATACTGATCCGTTTATTTCACTCTACAATGATAGCCTTGTGCCCTGGCTCAAGGAGAATAATCTGATTCTGCGTGAGATTTATGTTAAAGGCGCTGCATCGCCCGAAGGTCCTTACGACAACAACTATCGTCTGAGTCGTGAGCGCACCAAGCGTCTTATTGAATTCCTTAGCAGTAATCTTGGCCAGTCTGTAGCCGATCGTCCTACTAACACAAGTTTCGTTACTGAGGACTATGGCTATCTGGTAAAACTTATGGAGCAGGCTGGCGATAAGGAGTATGGTAAAGTGAAAGCTATCTGGGATGCCTGCAAGGGTAATGAGCGTTTGTGCAAAAAGAAACTTAAAGCCTTGAATGGCGGCAGAACTTGGAAGCGTTTGGTAAAGGTGTATTTCCCTACCTTGCGTCAGAGTCGCATGGTGCTATGGTTCGCGCTTAATCCACATCACATACAGATACCAAAACAAAAATTCTACTTTGCCGACAAGGTGGATATGCAGATTAATCCCAACATTCCTATGCTTCCGACGTTTTCGCTACAGCCAGTATCGCTTGATACTACAGCTGTAGCTCAGGACACTCCGCGCCGGCACATGATAGCTCTGCGAACCAATCTTCTGCACGACTTCCTTTATGTTCCACAGTTTGGTTTCGCACCAGGAGCAAATGTCCAGTTAGAGTATTATCCCCTGAGTGGTCACTATACGATGAATGCAGGTTTTACATTCACCAACCATCGCCACTGGGATACCCATAAGTTTATGCAGATTCGCGACTTGCAGTTGGAGCTTCGCCGTTACTTCAAGGGCGGTGGTCAGTTTATCGGCACATTCCTAAATGCATATGTAGAGGGAATGGTATATGGTATCGGCTTTAGCAAAACCAAAGGCTGGGAAGGCGAAGGTGGTGGCGCCGGAGTAGGAGTGGGCCACACCTGGGCACTAAACAAGCGTGGCAACCTGCGCCTTGAGGCCAGCATAAACCTTGGTTTCTTCGTAACCCGCTACGATTCATACGTTTGGGGTGACAGCAACGGCGGTGATGGTCATGGATTGTACTACTACGACTATCATGGCTCAATGAACGACTTTAAGAAACGCAACCACCGTTTCTTCTGGTTGGGACCTACCAACGCTGGAGTGCATATAACTTACGATATCATCTATCGTAAACAGAAAAAGGAGGGCAGCCGATGAAACGTTTATACATTATATATATTATAGCACTACTGGTGGGTATGAACAGCTGTATAGAACCACCGCTGAACCTGCCCGGACAAGACATAAAGGTTGAGTTGGAGGTTGCTGAGACAGAACTGCACATGGTGTGGGATAACGATGTACAGCTTGACCATGAGTGGTACTATGGATGGGATATAAAAGATGACTCGATATGGGGCGGGATAGAATACCCGATGCCGAAGAGTTACGAGGTGTACCGATACTATAAGGGCGACAATCCCATGGGAATGCACACTAATGTGGACGTGTTTACCATAGATAGTACCCGATTCCGCCGCCACTTCCAGTTTGGATACTACGACATGCTGCTATATAGCAATGTCGATTCTAAAGACGGATCACAGGTGCTTGTGCTGAATGAGAGTGGTGACTCGGTAATCGCCACTACAACCGGCACTCGCGGAATGTCGAGAAGCATTCTTGATGCCAGTCGTGCTGATGGTAACGACACTCCGATAGGAATGCTGAATCAGCCCGAGGTCTTCTTCGCGTCATATACTGAGAACGTTTATATATCGCCAAACCTGAGTGACTACGAGTATGACCCGGTAGAGAATGTATATATAAAGCACCTTGAGGCAGAACTTCGCCCTTTGGTTTACATATATCTGGTGCAGATAGTGCTGGTGAACAATGAAGACCGCCGCATAAAAGGCGTAAATGGTAACACGGCAATATCGTCGATGGCCAGCAGCACCAACGTAAAGACCGGTCATACAGGAAATATGCCGAGTTTGGTGTACTTCAATACCCGAATGAAGCAGGACATGACTGTTGAGGGTAAGCGATGTGATGTGTTCGGCGGAAAGCTTACAACCTTCGGCTTATGCGACAACGAACCTTATAGCCGATCGGGATCGGAATACAAGGGAAGTCGCAGCGACCTGAAGAATATCGTGTACTTCGATCTGGTATGGAACAACAATCAGGTGAAGACCTATCAGGCCGATGTGACAAGCCAATTGCAGCAGAACTCGCATGGCGGGGTGATAACCGTGTGGGTGGACTGCGGAGAATTGTGTCAACCTGAGGGAGAACAGGAATCGGGTGGAAGTCTGTTCCTTCCAACACTCGAAGATTACAACGAGGTGCAATGGAGTATTGATATATAATTGAGAGTTAAGATTTAAAAGCTATGAGAAAGATTTTTATACGCGCAGTAGCGGTACTGGCCCTGACCAGTTGTAGTAGTGATGTGCTGGTGGACAATAAAGGTGCTGACGGTACCGAGAGCCAGACACCAATCGCATTTAGTGTAAACAAACGAAACATTACACGTGCAGATGCAACATCGCTTGAGGCTAACAAGCATTACAACTTCGGAGTATGGGCCTTAAAGACCACCGATGCCGACAGTGTGATGGTGATGGGAAACTATCTGGTGGGATTTTCGGATGGAGCAGGAAAAGGTTACGACAAATCTGCTGCTACAACCTGGAACAGTACCAGCGGAGCAGATACCGACCACATGTCGCCCTGGTTCTATGAAAAACTGGGTACGGCAGAATACCTTAACGAAGATGCTACCAAAGGCTACACTAAGACCCAGGCCGAATTCATGTCGGCCAATGCAAATCAGTATCTGCGCTATTGGGATCTGGCTTACAACAATACAGTGTTCTATGCATATGCTCCATATCACTCACAGGGAGTAACATTCGATACTACTACTAACACTATTAATGTGGCTGCAACAGCAAACACTGCAGCTTACAATGATCCAACCTTACACGAATTTATCTATGCAACTGCATCGGTAAGAAATGCCGATATGAAAGACGTGAAGTTGCAGTTTAAACACTTGGGAGCTCAGGTAAAGATTAACTTCTGCGAGGATATTCCTGGCTACAAAGTGAAAATTATCGACGTGACCGAGACGGGAAGTGGCATACAAGCCACACCAGCCAACCTGACTGCTGGTGCTTATACCAAAGCAAAATACTACACCAGCTGTGGGGCCGCCATCAATATGAGCAGCGTTACTGCTCCTACGGCCACAACGTCGCACGGCGATGACGCAACAACTACTGAAGACAATCTGGTGTTCCTGATTCCAGAAGACATCGTGCCCGCCAAAGTTTCAACAGGAACGCAGCAGTATGTGTGGTCACCTACCATTTACTATGCTGTGCCACAGCCATCGGGCACAACAACAGGATTTACCTTCCATGTATCTTATCAGCTGATAGCCGAGGATAACGGAGAGGTTATAACAGTACATGACGCCCGTGTGTTTGTACCTGCCGATGTGGTTGACTGGAAACCAAACACCCGTTATGTTTACGCTTTTAAGATTACAACAAACTCTACTGGTACCACCGATCCGAATGTGAACATCGACGTGACCGACCCAGAGGTGCCAACAACATCAAATGTTTACCCAATCGTATTCGATGGAGCAACCATTGAGGATTATTCAAACAATGATTCATCTATTTAATAATAAGGTATATCGCCAGTGGTTTGTCTGCGCACTGCTTGGTGTCGGCATCACGGCCTGCTCATCCGACTCAATGGTGAGCGAGGCACCCGTGCAGCCAAAGGAGCCCATGCAGTTCAGTCAGTCAGCCCTCAGCGCCGCCACCACCCGTGCCGTTTCTACTTCCTCGCCGCTGACTCAGGGATTCCTGGTGAGCTGTTTCAAGGGAGCCGATAGAGCCGAGGTGATGGACCGCTATCAGGTGCAGTATAAGGCCGACCTTTGGAACAACAGTTCTAAGTGGGAGTATGTGGGCACCACCGCTGCCGGATTTTATAAAGACCAGCTGCAGCGCTACTGGGACCACGAAGCATTCCCTTATCAGTTCTATGCCGTCTCGCCCTGTCCGGCTAACGATGCCATCCCAGGTTTCACCCTCTCAGGTTCGCAGCTCGTGATGCCCGCAACCGCTGAGTATGCCTATCAGACCTGTCAGAACGGCATCGTGACTGGCGGTTCAGAACCCTACTATCTCTCTGAGACCACCTATCAGCAGGCTGCCAGCTATGTGGCGCTGCCCTTCAAGCACCTCACTTCGATGGTTAAGTTTGTAATCTACAACAACTATAAGAAGGAGATTCCTACCGAGTTTAAACTCTACAACGTCAAGATAAAGGGCGCTAATGCCGATTTTGCCAAGGCTGGACGCAGCTATACTGCCGACCTCTCTGCTGGCAGCATCCTGCAGGGAACCTTTGCCGATATCGACAAGGCTACTGGCGATGAGCAGATACTGGTGCAGACCGACGATGCCGAGCAGCGCAAGTGTAACCTGAAGGTAGCTGTAGATCGTGACCACGCCTACGACTGTCTGAACCCCGATGGTCTGTTGCAGTTGCCCCAGAAAGGTGTTAAACTCACCTTCTCGTTCGATGTGTATGGCGTTGAATTTCCAAGTAATTTTGATAGTGAAGACGGTCGTGTGCACTATGATATGGCCACCAAGACCATCCACTATACCGATGTAGAGTTGGGCACCTACGACTGGGAGCCCAGCACCCGCTACACCTACGTCATCAAGGTAAACGAGTTCTATCCGCTCACCATCGACATGAGTGCCGAGCTCACCCCTTGGGTCGACGTGGTAGGTAACATCGACACCAATCTGGAGAAATAAGTAACAAATAAAAAATAAAACCAAAGATAAGATATGAAGAAATTTTTCTACCCGCTGACACTGGCCCTCACTCTCCTGGCCACCTCATGCACCAACAATCAAGACGACATGACAACCCCCACCGACCCCTCCGGCAAAACGCCGATATCGTTCGTAGGCGAGGCCACCACCGCCCCCGCCCGAACCCGCGCCGGATTTGAAGCAAATACTCAGATAGCTATGCATATCCGCAGTACAAAGAATGAAGATAATAAAAAAGAAACACGCGTTTTGCTCACTGCAGCAAAAGATGAAACTAAAAATGAGACATCTTTTTCTGCTATCGAGGCTGCTAACAGTGACTATATTCGCTATTGGGACGATGCTTATGGGCGAGATGCGAAACTCTCTGTATTTGCAATCGCGGTTCCGGGAAAAATTGACGCAACAAATGGCAAAGATAGTGAAAGTAAGGATATCGCCCTTGTAGACCATCTTGCTGCAAGTAGCGGATGGAGTACAGCTGTCCTTTCAGAATCCGTAACTTGGACCCTTTCTTCAGATCAAAGTCGAACCGATGTGCTTTCTAATGAGGATTTGGTATATAGTAATAATATTCAAGCTGATGGACAAGGCGGTGTAAAGTCATACAATTATAAAGATAATGATTATACCACAACAGCTGATGGAGAACTGCAGTTCCGTCCTCAAACTACGGGCGATATTGATGGCCCAGGAAAGTTCGACAGAGGACACCTTAAGTTTATTCACGCCTTGAGTCGTATTACTATTAATTTGATTAAGGGTGCTGGTTATGATGACGATGAATTTAAGTTTGCTGATGATACAAAAAACATCACAATTAATGGTGTTCCTACCTCTGGCAGCTTAAATATAGAAACTGGTGAATGGACTTCTTCTGCTTATGGTATCTCAAAAATGACAACAATCACAACTGCTGCTGGTGCCAAATATTCTCTGATGGCGCAGATGCTGCCAGGGTATGAAATCAATAAAGATGCTAATGATAACGTTCTTGAGTTTACCATCGCCAATAATAAATACTATGTTACGGAGAGCATGATGTTTACTGCTCTTTCAGGAAAGGAAGGTATAACAAAAAAAACAACAGATGCTATTACCATGGAGCAAGGTCGTAACTATGAGTTCAACCTGACTGTAGCTAAGAGTGGCATCACCGACATGCTAGCTGCACTTGAACCTTGGGTAGACGTTACTGCTACTCCTCTGGATGTAGATAATGCACATATCTCTGTTAGTTTATTCTCAAATAGTTCTTCTAGTGCTTTTAATTTCTCACAATACGATCTGTATAGATTGAATGATCTATCAGATAACATTAGTACAGCTGCAAGTACATCAAAGAACTGGGCTGGCGACTATACAGACAAGGCTGAATGGACTGAAAATGGAAAGACTAAATGGTACTTCGAGAATAACAAGTCTTTCTATCATTTCCGTGCAGTAAATAATGGTACTAAGATAGTTTCAAAAGAGAAAGGTACAGATAATAATGAGACTGATGTAGTAGATTATTTTTCTATTTCTTCAGGTGCGCAGTCAAACCATGATTATCATTGGGGAGCGCCTCTGCTTTCTACTACTACAACTCCTTTGAAATATGATACATCTAAAGGCTATGAGGAATACATCAGCCCTGCTATCGGCGCAACAAATTCTGCTATTAACATTACAGATTTACACATGATGAGTAATATCAATGTTATTCTTCGTACACCAAATGCTGATAATAAGGTGAAGCTTGAGGATGGTTCTGGTACGGATCTAAAGCAGTGCGATGTGTCTATGACCTGTTTTTATGCTAACGGTAAGGTGAATATGGGTAATGGTCTTGTTAGCACAACAGGAGATATTACCACAAATTCGGCATTTACAAAACCAACAGCTGGAATTATTGAAGAAATGAATGGTAGTACTACTGAAGGTTATAAGACAAATGCTTTTACTTTCGCTATTGTTCCACAGGCCTTGAAACGCACTACTGGTACAAATCCCTACATTGGTATTACTATTAAAACGCCAGATGGTAATGTGTACAATATTATGGAAAAATTAAGTGAGATAACAGCTTCTGTAAATGGAAACAGTGAGAATCAGGCGACTTCATCAAATATACAATTCTGGTATCCTAATCACAACTATACTTACACTTTTACTCTTACAAAGACAGGTATTACCAACGTTACTGCCTCAGTTCAGGATTGGGTAAATGTAACTGCAGGACAAACAGTAACTTTGGAATAGTATTCACGAAGTGATGACAAAAAGATATATTAAATATACCCTTTCAACCTTGCTTGCACTAGGACTTGGTTCTTGTGCAAGCGAGGACTTCTGGGATACCTTCGACCGCACTGCCAACGGCCCCATCAACTTTACCGTTGGTGTTGAGGCCTCTCCCTCTCCCGTCCAGCGTGCCATGACACGTGCCGGCGTAGCTACGCCGTCGTACTATGCTATGAAGGCTGGTACGCAAGTGCGACTGAAGGTGGACGGCCAATGGAAAGGCAAGGAGCCTGAGGACATCAGAAAGAATGCTACTTGCAAAACTGATGCCCCAACATCGACAGCTAACACCTTGACTTATGAAACAGGTCAAACCCTTTATTGGGATGACTTTGGCGCCGGTGATCCTGCCAATGCTACAAATACAAATAATGGGTTAAAGATTCTTGGTGTAGCGGTGGATGGTGAGACCGCTGCACCAACACCAGAAGAAGGAAAGTGGGATGCACTCGCTTGTAGTACTGTTGATAAAGATGGAAAAGCTGAAGTAAACAGCACTACGCATTTGCTCACTAAAGATGTGTTAGTATCAAACAACCTTACTGGTAGTAATACTTACAAGTTTGATAGTCGTAATAACGAGTCTGCAGGCTTGTTGAACTTTAAGCATATATTGAGCAAGATTACCATTAATCTGACTGCTAGTGAAGGCTTCCCCACAACTGGTGGAGTGGGCAAAACTACGAATAGGTTTGCTAGCGACCCGGTTTTGACATTAACAAATGCTGCGACTGTAGAAGCTGCAAACAATAGTAACAGCGCCTATGCCTTGACAGAAGGAACTATTAATATAGAGTCTGCAGAGGCAAAGGCTGATGATGCCAAGACAAAGAAAAACGTCATTGCTGCAACTACTAATGACCAAGGCAATATCGTTACTGTTGTCAAAGAAACTCTTGTATATCCAGGCACACAACTTGGTGCTAATAGTGAAGCTGATAAAACAGTTATCGCACAACTGAATGCTGATGGCAACATCTATTATATCAAGGCCAAAGAGATTAGCGAAGCGATGTATAAAGATGATTCATCAACCGACTATACAACTAAAGCGGGCAAAAACTACATTATTAATATCATCGTTAACAAAACGGATATTCATGTTTCTGCTACTGTTTCTAGTTGGGATGATGTGACTGCAGAGCAAGTTGATCCAAAGATTAATATTGGAGATATATATGGAGCTAATAGTAATGCTGCTTTCGACAAAGGATTTAGTCTCTATCGCAGTTCAACAGGGTTAAATAGTGGGTATAACGAGCAGTCCACGATTAGCAAGAACAATAGTTCGTGGGAGATGAATCCTCAGCTCTATTGGCCCGACCATAAAACGCATTTCCAGTTCCGTGGCGTATGGCCAGAAACAACAACTGATGCTAATGAGACAACTAAGCCCCGTATTGAAACAGCTACTTATGATAGCAAGGATTATCAGGTCATCAAAATTAGCAATGTGGCATATTCTGAGGGTAGTTTCCCCTCTGATTTGATGATAGCCCGTCCAGAGATAGATCCAAGTGCCGAGTGTACCAACACAGAGACAGGTCATACAAAGACGAAACTCTATGATGGCGGTATCTGTGCCACTGAAGGTAACATCAATCTGAACTTCCGTTATATGATGGCGAAAGTAGAGGTGAATCTCTCAACTGTTGCATCTGGTAGCAATCAGGTCGACCTGACTAATGCCAAAGTAGAGCTGGTGGGTGTTTATAATGGGGCTGACGTAACACTGGGTAGTCGCGAGGTAATACCTACAGGTAATACAGGTGACTATGAGTTGAATGTGGATGCAGTAACTGCCGATAAACGCTTAAGTGCCATCGTTCCACAAAATTTGAATGACGTGAAGTTTCGTATCACACTGAAGAATGGTGATGTATATTACGCCGACGTCGCCCCAATTAAGGTTAAGAAGGTTGGTTCTACTGATGAACCTGCTGCTACCAATGCTTGGGAGTCTGGTGTGCATTATGTGTATAACTTGAACCTCACAAAAACTGCGGTTAGTATTACTGCCAGTCTGAGTGATTGGGAAAAGGTTGATGCGAATGAAACGGTTTGGTTCTAAGAAATAACAGAAGATGATAAATAGATTATTTATACTTATCAGTATAGTGCTGTTTCTGGCAGGATGCACCGGTGATGATGGCCTGAACGACATCTTGTCAGGTGGCGATAAGACTCCTTTGGTATTGCAGACCAGTCTGAGTACACAGCATATTGTAACGAGAGCAGCAAATAGTACTTTTGGTACTGGCGATGAACTGCACGTGTATGTAGAACATGTAAAGAAAATCGATGATAGCGATACCTATGAATCTGTTAAGGCCGATAAAGCTCCATTATTAGTTAGTTTCTCAGATGAAAAACCTCTATCGCTCTATTGGGACGATCTTAGTGATTCGAAGTCTGTAGATACTTATTTGCGAACACCTGGTCACGCTCTGCGCACTTTGTACGGATATTGTTACAATGGTGGCACACCTACGGAAGGTCTTACAGATGACGACACAAAAGCGAAAGGTATTATAAAATGGACGGTTGCTAATAATCAGGCTTCTGCCGAGGCTGTGCAGCATGCCGATTTACTTTGGTCTGGTATGCAAGAGCCTGTAACTTACAATCATACCGATCTCACAAAGAATACGCTTTCAGTCCCATTCACTCACGCCATGAGTGAGGTGACGGTAACGATAAAGGCAGATAAAGGTTATACCGGAGATCCTCTCACTTCAACAGTGCTGACACTTAAAAACATGAAAACAGTAGCAACTGTTAATGCGCCTGCAGGAACAATAACCAGTGAAACTACTGCTGATATTACCATGTGTGGAGCAGACTATACATCGGGTGGTACTCAACGTACTTATACAGCAATCGTAGCCCCAGGCACAAAACTGAAAGTGGGCGCGGATTTGTTGAGCATCGTCAATGTTGATGACAATAACTACATGCTGCCTGTTTCGAATGAGATGTTGGGGAATGAGGCTTGGGCAAAGACTCATACAGTGAAAAACGATGATGGTACTTATATTGAAACTTTGCCAGGCGTAAACTATCATATTGATGTAACAGTTAACAAAGCGGCAGTAGCTGTAGAGGCTACTCTGAAGGACTGGACTTCAGTAACAGCTACAGGAAATGGTGATATTGCTTTCAATAACGATATCGTTAATTTTACTGTAGATAATCCTGGCAATGAATTTGCAGATGGTTCGTCATTCAATCTTTACTGGAAAGAAAGTACAGCTACAGATTATACATTTGCCACTGAGTCGACACTGACTTCAGGTAAGTGGAGCAATGCTACTGCTATCTATTGGCCCAATGGTACAGATAGTTATTATTTCCGTGCATTGACAGGCAATACAAACGATTTTGATGTTAAGCAAGGTGAAGACGTGTTATGGGGCACAACTGCTAAGCACTCAACGTATGAGGAAGGAGCAGCTATTAATCCTCGTACAGGTGACGTTCCACTGATTTTTAAGCATGCCATGGCTAAAATAACTTTCGACTTGACAACTACCGATGGTGCAGATAAAGTAGATCTTGATAGCGCTAAAATCTCTATTAGCAATCTATTTACAGATGGAAAAATCAGTATTGCTGATGGTGATATTTCTGGAACAACCTCCACAGTAGCTGCTATTAGCGATCTCACCGAAAACACCGCTGTCATTGTGTTACCTCAGGTAATTGATGATCAAGCTATTGTAACAATTACGTTGAAAGATGGAAGTACTAAATATAAGAGTCAGCTCAATACTTGTACTGCTGGAACTACGCCTATTGCATCTTGGGAGCGTGGCAAGAGTTACACCTACACCATCACGGTGAAGAAGGAGGCAGTACAGTTCCGGGCGCTAGTTCAGGACTGGACAGAAACAACAGGTAGCGGTAATGCCAATCTGGATTGGGACTGAGGAAAGGTGAAAAAGTGAAAAGGTGAAAAGTAAGAAGTAAAAAGGTAAGAAAGTGAAGATATATAATAAACTCTGTATCTCTGTATCTCTGTGTTTAGGGATGATGATGGGAGCATGCACATCGGATGATTGCGTGGGGGAGAAGCAGCCGAAAGGTCTGATGCCAGTGCTGTTCTCAGCAGGCAATATGGAGGCCGTCATCACCCGCTCTGCCTCGGCATCGTATATGCCAGAGGACAGCCGCTTCGTCTGCTCGATGTTCTTCCATGCCGGAAAAGACGATACGAATGACACACCATTCTACCCAGCCGATGGTGCTCCAACCCCCGAGGTGAACATGACAAACGCCTGGTTGAAAATCAACAACGCATTAGGCAATGCTGTTTATCGCCAGAGCACTTTTGCCGATCCTGCTGAACAAGATGTTAATGGTTTCGACAAGGCTGCCAACTGTTTCTACTGGCAGAACCGTCTGGACCATGTGTTTCTGGCTGTGGCAGATAACAACCATCTGGAGACGTGTCCTACCATCGAAGAAAACAAGTTGACTTGCGACTTGACTCGAACAGGCGAAATCGACGATATGGCACAGCAGCCCGATCCAATCGTGGCTCACGTCAAGATGAGTCCTGCCGGTGCCACCCCCGAGGCAAACCGTGTAAAACTGTTCTTCAAGCATCAGCTCGCTCAGGTTCAGGTTAACATCAAAGGCTCTGGCGATGCCTCTGCTACTATAGATGAGGCACAGATTGATAGTGTTGAGTTGCTAGGTGTGGCTACAACAGCTTTTGTGCCTTATTATATTCATTCTGATGGTACCATGCCGAAGGTAACTTTCGAATCACCAGAGAGCGTAGAAACACCATTCGTTATGTTTGCAAGTAATGATACACCTTCTGGCTACCTCAAGTCGTTTGAGTGTATTGCTTTTGGACAGTTGGAGGGTATTCGTATTACATGGCGAGAGAGTAGTGAGCCAAACTCTATCAGCCACAAAGCCGTATTCAAAAAACTGGATGACAGTCATAAGAATTTGGCAGGTGGTACTAGATACATTTATAATATAGAGTTACGCCGTGGTGTGATAGCTCAGATAAATACAACCATTACGCCTTGGGAAATGGATACAGACAGCAATAAGGATAATTACAAAGTTAATGGTACTATCGTTGTGACACCATAATAAAGGATTTAGACAATGAACAAGAACTTTCTATACAATATTTCGCAGTTGCTCCTGCTGGTCGGTTTTACACTGGGACTGTCGAGTTGTCGTGAGACTTTTGAACAGCTCTTTGCCGACGACGAGATTGCTGCTGGTGACGAGGTAATGTTTACCTCAGCACTACGTAGTAGGGCTGTAACACGAACTATTACTGATGGATACGTAGATTATCAACCTGTTAGTGAAGCATACGAGTTCGACATTAAGATGTGCAAGGAAGGTGAAAACCAAGAAGGCGAAGTTGCAACAGGCAAGTATAAAGTAGAAAAAGCAGGAACGATAGTTACTCTAAAAGCTACCGAGCCACTATATTGGCCAAGTAATACTATTGCCTATGGTTTTAAGGCAACAGCAGGCAGCATTGATTTGGAAACAAATCAGAGTGATAAAACTAAATGGCTTGCACAAGACAGGCTAGAGGGTGCCTCGCCTGGTTACTTTTCTGCAAAAGATTGGAAGAATGAAATACAGAAATCTAGTTTGAAGAGTGATGAGGAAGATTATAAGAAAATTCCTCTTTACCTGCAGCATAAACGTGCGCTGATCACTATCAAACTGAAAGCTGGAGAGGGCGTAAGTAGCGAAGCGCTTAATTATAAACTGGCTGAAACAAACTTGAATGCTTGCATCTACTCGTATCAGAAGAAAAACGAAACGGAGTTCGAGGCTAAAAAAATAACCCCTCTGCTCCGTGGCGAGAAACTGGAAGATCAGAAAGATACTACAGCCGTTTATGAAGCTATTGTTGAGCCTCATGACTATTCTGTTAATGACGGACAGACTGACACGATAGCTAAAATTAGTCTTTCTGGACAGAACTATTCGTTCTATGCTAATAATGATAATGATAAAGCAAATACTAGCTACAATCTTACTGCAGGTATGCATCTCATCATCACCATCACTCTGAGTCGTTATAGCAGAAAAGCATTGATGTCGGCCTATATAGAGGACTGGACGGAAGATGTTACTACAACTATCTGCGACGATTATGGTAATGCGGGTGTGCTTACTGAGATAAAAAAGGCTGAAGACTTGAAGAATTTCTTAGATAAAGAGAACAAACCTGGTAATGTGGCTTTGATATATAATGATATCGAGCTTGAGGAAGACTTGTCGACATATAGCCTTCAAGGCTCTTTGAACCTTGGAGGACATAAGATTACTAGCAAATTTCGTCTCTTTAAAGATATCACTAGCACGGGCAGTTTGGTGAATGGTACTGTTGAGATATATAATGCCGTCGACGCTGCTATTGCCTATACTAATGATGGCGTTATTGAGGATGTACTAATTGCACCAAAGAAAGATAATACTGCTAAAGCCACTGTGGCTGGTGCGGTGGTTACTAATACTGGTATTATTTCAAAATGCCATTCTTTTCTTTTTGTTGAAGGTGATGCCGCTTGTGCAGGTGGCATAGCTGCAAACTGCTCCATCCCGAATGGTAAGACCAAAGATAAGGTTATTATAGACGGGTGTACGGTCTCTAATCGTGTCGGCAGCAACAATGCAAGTGCTATTGTTGGTGGAATCGTAGGACAAGCTGAGGGTATTATTACCAATAATACTTTTGAATATGGTATCACCCTGAGTCAGAATAAAGACACTCACAAGAATATTGTGGGTAGTGTTAATAGTGAGAAAGCTTTTATCAGTGGTAATGCTTGGCCTACAAAAGATGAGAACTCTGGTATAAAGAATTACGCCGCAAAGAGGTACTCTGGCATTATAGATTGTGTGGCAGATTTTGCAAAAGCAGTAGCAGTTGCTGATAGTACTTATCTCTTAGTAAAGGATATAAAGGTTGAGAATACTATTGGCGATGTGGAGTATAAACTGGAAGGCAATAATAAACAGATAACTACTAGTCAGATGATATTTGGCAAAATCACTGGTAGTGTGAGCAACCTGACGGTCTATGTGGATCAACCGCTGGTTTCTACGTCTACAGATACTGATACAGATGTGATGGCTCCCTTGGCGAAAGAGGTTACTGGTGGTACGGTTCATGGTGTAACGGTTACAATGGCCCAGAATACTTATATCCAAGCAGCAAACCCTGCAGGATTGGTGGTATGGGCTACTGATGGTGCCATAATCAGTAATTGCGAAGTGACTGCTGATATCAAAGCAGTATTGAAAAATCCAGAAGCAAAAGACTATAAGTATGCAGGAGGCATTGTATCTACGGCTTCCAAAGCAACTATTTCTCAATGTGTGTTCCACTCTGATAGTAAACTTGCTACTGAAATGGCTGGTACAGTAACGGCAATGTATTATGGAGGTATTGTGGGAGGTGTAGATAGAAATGCAGAGTCATCTAATAAACTAACAATCACCGATTGTACTAACTACTGTAGTAGTTATATTGGCGAAACTGAAGATGATTATCATGGTGGTATCATTGGTTATGCTATATTCTCTGGCGGTTCAAGTGCTACAGAAAACTGCCAGGGAAACTGGTGGCCTGATAATAAGAAGGGGACGGTTAGTAAGGGTGCTGCTGTTTACTCTGGTTCGATAGATACTGTTGTTGGTAAGCGTAATGCTGCACCTCCTGCAGAAAAGAAATAATATAAGATGAAACAAAAAATGGATAGATACATAGCCTTGGTCCTAGGCTGTATGTTTTTAGTGGCATGCAGTAGTCATGATGATGGGCTGACAGCGACTCCCGATGATGCTGAAAACATCATCCATGTGAGTGGTGTGAGTACGCCAATTATGCTAACTAACAGCGCGGTTACTCGTGCCGATGAGCAGGCTAAAACTAAGGAAGTGCCAGAGTGGTTAAAGAAAGGATTGGAAGTTGGCTTAAAGCTTACTTATTTTAAGGGTGATAAAAAACAAAATGCTAATTTGAAATTTGAGTCAGATGCTTACACCCTTAAGGATGATGATGGACACTACTGCAAGTGGTTGGATAATGGGCTTCATACTTTCCTGGGTATTTATATGCCGGAGAGTCTAAAAGTGAGCAAAACTCATAGCTATAATGACTTGGACTATTATACGGCTATACCTCCTTCAACCGAGATTAAAGCCACGCTCGATGGCATCACCATCCCATTACAGCATCGATTGGCTCGTGTAGTGGCTTATGTGTTGATAGATAAGAGCTTGGGTAGCAGCGTGACCCTCAAGGGATATAATAAGGATAATGCAGCAGATACGAAGTTGCGTTTCTGCAATGTTCAGGTGTTGGATTATGTAGATGCTAATGGCCAGCCCGTTTGGAAAGAAGAGCCCAAAGCCATTCCGCACTATCTGGACGAAGTAGATGAAGTAGTAGTGTATCAAGAGAATGCTACTGGTAAATTGATATTCCCCACAGATACAACAGCTTGGAAGAAAGCTAATCAGAGTCAAAGCGGTTATACTGCCACAAAATACAATCACGTGCCTTATTACGATATTATTGTCCGTCCTACTTATACAGAGGTTATTGGCAAACCTTTGGTAAACGTGATGTATGATGAGGCTAATGACAATAAGACTGATACTCTTAAAAATCAGATAAAATTTGATCTCACGCTGAGCAACGACCTGGAGTATGAGAAGGATTTCGTATTCGACCTTAATGCCAATGATGAAACTGTAGTTTATTTGCGAGTAAGTCCAGAACGTATCGATTATAATAGTACGGGTGCACGCTTGTGGCATTCTGAAGCATATCATGATGACTATTATGGTGTGAACCATGAAGGCTATGCACTCTCACAGGCCGGCAGCAGCTGGCAGCGTGCCTATACCAATGATACTGTTAATTATAAGGTAACCGATGGGCATGCGTATGATGATGTTGATGCAGAAACCGTAAAGGCTCAGTACGTAAGCACAGAGCAGTTTATTAAATTGCTGAAGCAGGCCAAAGTTGGTGGATCTTGCGATCATAAATATTTTATCCTGCATAATGATATTGAGATAGATTTAGCAGATTTTCCTGACGATATCGTGTTTACTGGACATCTTGATGCGTTAGACCATCAAATAACAGTCAAACCAACGGGAGAGCGTGACTGGCTTTTTGCTGGTATTGGTGAAGGTCGGTCGTCTGAGGTGCTGAATATCAAAATAGCAGGTGGTAAATTGTTTAAGACTGATGCTGCACTAAATGGGCACATTAGTAACTGCTGGAACGGCAACACCCGTATACAAGATGTAATCCCTGCACTAAAAGAATATAAATGATGATGAAGATAAGAAAAAAGATATATTGGATAGCGGCTCTGGTGCTGACTGCTTGTACGGCTGACGATACCGACATGATGCTGTCGCCTGCGCAGCAAGAGCTAATAGGGCAGGGGGTGAACTTTAGCGCCTCGATAGCAGCGCCCTTTATAACCCGTTCTACAAACCAGCATAATGGTGATTTTAACGAGGGTGACCAGATGCGCATCTTCCGCCAGTATGCTGATGAGAACGACAAAACAGGTACAGTGTTTAAGGAGAAGGAAGAGATATATCGCACTTATTATTATAAGTCGGAAAATGCTCCAGGTACCTCTGTATCGCTCAACTCTGATTGGGTGCCGATGAAAAACAAACTGAAATCTGATTTTGATGATAAAGGTAATAAGGTTGTTGCAAAACAGACCGATGCCGATTCTCTGACTTGGGAAAACGGTAAAACGGTTCGTTTTCGTGCCTGGAGCCGAAGCAATCTGGCAGGGCGATTGAGTGATGGCAAAAAGGCGAGTTATTACCCTGACTATACGGTATCTGATTGGGTAACAGTATCAGGCCCCACACAGAACATTCCCCTCACCATGCGCCATATAGCTTGTCGAATAGGTCTTGTTGCAAAAAATGGTAATGAGTTGGCTAGTGCCAGAATATGCTTAGATGTTGCCGATTATAATGGTGATCAAGAAGCTGCTGCTAAAGTACTGGCAGCCTATAAGAAGATGTGTATGCCAGCAGGGGTGGACGACGAAACGTTTTTGTTGACAGCAATGGACACAACGCTTTATAATGACACTACTGACTTCACAAATTTCGAGAAGTATACAGAACAGAATGGTATCGTTAAAATGGGTACGAAAGACTCTACATATATTGCAGATAAAGTTCAGCATCCGGAGTTTAACCCTAATGATGGTCGTTTGTATTTCATGACTATCCCTGTCGATATGAGTAGTGAGAATGCTGGTGCCGCACTTTCGTTGCCTCTCTGTACCCGCTTTAAGGTAAAGCTTGTGGGTGAGACGATAGAGCATACTTTTGAGTTGAAAGATGTAATGCAAACTGATCTGGTACTAAGAGCAGGCTATAGTTACACCTTTAGTGTGGGTTATCAGTATGACAAATTCTCTATCACCCCTTCTGATAACTTCGCATGGGATGATAGTCCTACTACAATCGATGGGCAGTCTGCTGTAGAATCTAATGCCAAAGATACCCTGGCTCTCGACTGGTTCTTTAATACTTATGTTGATGCAGTAGGAGCATCGCTAAAAAATTACAGTGTAGACTTTAATCCTGTATTCACCATTAATACTGCCCAAGAGTTTATGACCTTTATCAAACTTGTTAATGGAGTGGCTGCTCAGAAAACAGATAAACTTACACGAGGTGAATTAGCTGGTGAAGATAGCATACACGTAAGAACCTATAAGTGGATAGCTGGTACTGATACGTTGACACGCGATGAGGCTGAAGCCCTAGGCTATCTTTTTTATCCGAAGTTTTTCCCTAGCGTGTCGTCCAATGTGGCTTATGCCGAGGAGACACAGATTACAGGAGGATTAGACTTTAGCTCACTACAGGTAAAACTTGGAGGTGATATTGATCTTACTGATATCGAACTTCCAAGTATCGGTGTTGATGTTGATCACCTGTTTAAAGGTTATTTCAACGGATGTGGGCACACGTTGCGCAATCTGAATATGAAGAGTGGTTGCCTCTTTGGTAATGTTCAGGATGCCGTCATCACTAATCTAAAGATAGAAAGCACGCATCCCGTTTGCTTGGTAGGTTCTGCTTCTTCAAGTAGTTCTACAAGGTGGAGTGCATATATTGCAGGTGTTTCTATGCTCTGTCCGAGTAGTGAAAACTCTATAGCGGCTAGTCTCAAAGGTACTAGCTGGGTGGCTGGTTGTATCCATGTGGGGAAGGCTGGCGGCGCATTAGTGGGAAATGCAACTAACCTCAATATGACAGGATGTATACAGGCAGCCGATGGAATTGCGCCAAAACAAGGAGCTTTACTGGGTACAGGTACTATTAATAAAACCACATTTAAGTATAATTACTACGATGTGGAAAAATCGCCAGATATTTATGCTGTGACTGGTATTAAAGACAACTACAAATATGACCAATACATACGTGGTACCAAATCGCATGTATTGAAAGCTGTTAATGACTATATGTTTGGCGCAAATGTGAATATAGACGAACTAAAGAATGAGGGCATGAAATCTGAAATATATGGTTTTGCTCCATGGACGGCAATGAACAAGGGCATTGAGGCTTATAACGCTACTAACGTAGGTAAAGACTATCCATGCATCATGAGGTTCTCTACAACAAGTAGCTATGCCAATCGTTATCCTGTATTGATAAAACAATAGATATGAAGATATATAAAAAACTCACAATATCTGTGTCTCTATGTTCAGCAATGCTGTTTGGGGCAGGTTGTACAGCTGATGAGGCTTTAGAGCCTGTTCAGCAGAGCTCACTATCGTTCTCAACTTCCATTGAGGATTTCGAGGGCGTCTCTCGCACGCGTACTGCTCTCGATGGTAAAAGTTTTGAGCCTGGCGACAAGATAAAAATAAAGATGATATGCCCCTTCTCTGATCGAGTAGAGTTGGGTGAAAGTACTTATAGTGCAAGTTTCGATGGATTCTATCTGCTCAAATGGAATAAGGATAAGGATATGTGGGAAACACTTACCGCCAGTGATGGCTACGACATCAATGGCGACTATAGTCCATCAGCTTCTCCTGATATCTACTCCAAGTATCTGGCACAGCCCACGCCATACGTGTTTACGGCTCAGACCTGGAGCGAAGAACAGATATTTATCGCTGGCGACGGTACTCGCGTAGAGCAGTATAGCAACGTGTTCCACGCCGACCAGAGCCGCGAGGCCGACTATAAGGCCAGCGACCTGATGTGGGCACAGACCATCATGCAGACGGGCTCATATAATATCCATCTGAGTTTCCGTCATGTGATGGCAGCATTGAAAATTACTGTTGAGGGCGATATCTCAGAGAATGCTGTGCTTACTCTCGAGGGCATGCCTGACATCGACCAGTGTGAGGTGATTGTGGGCGACTATTATGCAGAAAAGAATAAGGTTAATGCCAATAATTATGGTTATAAAAGCAAACATGCCTGCAAGGTGGAAAACAATGGCAAGGTAATCGGCGTGGCTAAGATAACTGGTTCTAAAGCCGAGAATGCTGAAATCGATGTAAATACAACAACCACTTATACGGCATTGAACACTGGTGGCAGGGGGTATCGCGTCATTGTGCCCCCTTGTACCCTGAGTCAGTCTGCTACTATTTGGCTGCGTGATGGTGCAAAGCGCTACAGCATGGCGCTGAGTCAGACAACCTTCGAGGCTGGTAAACTGTATAATGTTAAAATGACGATACAATAATGAAACTCTCAACAATATTCCTTCTCGCTCTCGGCATGATGGCAACAGCTTGTACCACTACCGACGAAGATGTTTTTACTCCCGACGAAGCGTTAGAGATTCGTGATGTTCAGGCCATTATCGCTGGTACAGAAATCCAGAGTCGAGCTGCCGTTACCCGAGCAGCCCAGAACACTGTAAATGTGGGACGTACCGCTTTTGTCTCAGGAGATACGATGGTATTTGCAAGAATCAAGCGAACAGAATCACCTTTGGAGCAGTTTAGTTACACCAACATTCGTTATGCTTATGGCTCAGATGGTTGGAGCCGTGTGAAGAATGGGGCTCCAGAAAAGATTTATTGGACCGATGGTCGTTCTATGCATAAGTTCGTGGGCTATAGTCTGCCTACAAGCGATTATCAATGGTCTGCTGATGAGAACGTGGGTGAAGGCCTTCAAGATAGTACTTACACCGCTCAATTAGGCGCTGCATATACTGATAACATAGACTACACTGCTGGTGGTGATGACGTGAAGGCTGCTGTGGCAATAGCTGCCGAAGATCTGTTGTTATGCTATAGCCCAAACACTCAAGCAGAAACGGGTGGCCTCACTACAGTGGTCGATTATACGCATGCTCTGAGCTGTGTGCGCGTAGTAGTCGACATTAAAAATTATTATGCTAACGCTGTCGACACACTACTTCATGTAAAAGATATGATAATCAAAGATCAGCCAACCCGGTTTTCTTGGAATGCTGATGATGATGCATTGACTGTATCAACGGATGATAGTAAAAAAGACATTAAACTATGGAATAAAGATGGTAAAGCTGTAGGCAAGGGAGATAATAAAACATTTACCTTTTATGGTATTACTACACCACAAGCAAATGCCAGCTTACCTTTCCAGTTTGCTGTGCAATATGATCCACAAAAAGGTGACCCCGTGACATACAGTGGCTCGTTTAGTGGTATAAGTTTTAAGCGTGGCAAGTGTACTACGCTCTACATATCACTGAATCACCAAGATGAGAAAATAGAAACCTCAGTAGAGTATAACGACTGGAAATATGTAGCAACGCCAGATATCGGTGCGCTTCGCAAGAAGTCGACCTTTATGGATATGAAAATTGATAATGCTGCCATCAAAATCCATACTTCTTGTTCGTCTGAAGATGATGCTACTTGGCTTTATCAAGTAGGTTCAGATATCAAAGATATTTATGGAAATGATGGCAGTGCAACAAAACCATATATCATTAAGTCGGCACCACAGTTGCTCGCCTTTGCCAAGGAGGTGAATCAGGGCAATATTGATTTCGAAGGTAAATTCATTCGTCTTGATGCTGATATCACCATGCAGAAGACCAATAAAGATACCACTTACGTTTGGCCTGGTATTGGCGATGCCGGGCATGCCTTCAATGGCACCTTCCTTGGTGGCGATCGTTATATCAACCGTCTGGCGGGGAGTCCACTATTTGTTAGCCTCGGCGAGAATGCTGTCGTAGAGCAGCTTCATATTACTACAGTTGGGGAGATTACGAATGGTGCGCTAGCGGGGACTAATAACGGCGTGATAGGAGGATGTAAGGTGGTTGACGATGTAAATACTACTGGTGGCGTGTTGGTGGGTACTAATACTGATAAAGGTACCATCTATGCCTGCTATTATACAGGTAGCAATACTAATAAATTGATAGGTAGCGGTACAGCTGCTGTAGGTTGCTACTGTGTGGCAGACCATACGCTTCATGAAATGATGCAACAAGATTTTGTTGATACTTTGAATAGCGCGCTTGAAACGCTGTATAACTCTAATACATCGCTTACGAAATTTGAATTTATATTGAATAAAGGCAGTTATCCAACAGTAAAGAAGAAATAACTACCCCTTAACAGTGAAACATAGCATCGTGAGGTCGTCGTTTGGTTCGGCGCCTTCGCGGTGCTTTTCTACTTCGGCCTTAAGATACTCGATGGTTTCCTTGGCAGAATCGAAATGGTGAGTAGCCATAATGTCGAGTAGATGATCGTCGCCAAACTGATCTTTCTCGTTGTTCTCGGCCTCGTTGAGTCCGTCGGTATAGATGAACAGCTGACGGCCTCGGATGTCGGCTATCTCTTCGCCCTCGTATTCCAAACCAGGGAACAGTCCGATAGGCGCGTTTGGAATCATATCGATAAACTCGGTGCCGAGTATTGGCGGGTTATGACCGGCATTACAGAATGACAGGTGACCTGTGGTAAGATCAACTACACCAAGGAACATAGTGACGAACATGCCTTGCTCGTTGTCGTCGCCAGAAAGGGCGTCGTTCATGCGGGTGGCTATCTCGGCAGGCACCATCTGTTGGGCAGCAAGTGTACGGAACAGTCGTGTGGCCTGGGCCATGAACAGTGATGCGGGAACTCCCTTACCTGATACGTCGCCAAGAGCAAAGTATAACTTATCAGGTGCGTCGTCGCGAATAAGGAAGTTATAAAGGTCACCACCAACCTCCTTTGCAGGGGTCATAGAGCCATAGAGGTCGAGATCGGGACGGTCGGGGAAGGTGCTGGGTACCATCGACATCTGAATGTTACGGGCAATACGCAGGTCGCTCTCGATGCGCTCTTTGGCAATGGTTGTCTCCTCAAGTTGGTCGTACGCTGTGAGCAGCTCTTGGTGGGTGGCCTCAAGCTTCTGGTGAGCTACTTTGAGTCGACGTGCAGAGCGCAGACGGAAATATATAAAGATGCTTAGAGCCAGAACGATGATGGTTGCAATAATAATTATGCTGATGATGCGCTGTCGAGCTCTCTCCTCTGCCTGTTGCATCTTAAGATCATCAACATGAAATATTGTGTTCATCTCTGTAAGCTGTCGTTTGGTCTCGTGAGCATTGATAGAATCATTGACCAAGTATAACTCGTTGTACAGACGTGCTGCCTCTCGGTATCTGCCTAAGCCCTCGAAAATCTCTGCACGTTGTTTTCTTACGCGTATTTGTATTGCTTTGTCATCACTGGCTTCAAGAAGTCGCATTCGCTGGTCGTTGAGGGCAAGTGCTTCGTCGAACATGTTGTTTTTTTTGCAAAGTTCAGCACGGTAGAATAGCCACATTGTGTAAAGCCAGCCCTCGTTGCTTACACAGATCTTCTTTACTTCATCAAGCATGTCAGAAGCCATCTTTAGACGATTAAGACCAATGTCGGCTTGTGCATGAGCTAAATAATAGTATCCCCAGCGATTAGCTATTTCGCTTTCTTTCTGTTTTCCTGCATAATACTCTGTTAGAAAACTGCGCCATAAGTCGCAAACCTTATCTAAAGTGTTGTATTTGCCTTGCAACTCGAGAACATCAGAATAATAAGAAAAAATATCGGAGAGTTGAACTGGCTTAGGATTTAATTTTGTTAGTATTTCGATACTCTTACGATAGGAGTCTGCTGCCTCTTCGTTGTTATACATATTGCAGTAGATATTACCCATGATGTAGTAAGCCATACCCATGCCGTATTTGCTGCCACGTTGGTGGGCATCGTCGTACATGACTTTGACTTCTTTTAATGCTGTGTTGCTTTGTCCGCTGAAGTTATAGGTGTTTACTAGTAACGACCATGTTTCATAGTAGTTTTTCCAACTCTTTGATTTCTCGAGAAATTTAAGAGTTGGAGGAACCTGTTCATATATTGAGTCGTTAAGGTCGTTATTGTAGAATAATGTCAATTTTTCTACCTTCGCCTCGCCTTCTTCAAATAGGTCGCCTTGATGGTGGGCTTCGTTTATTAGGTCGTTTACACATCGAAGCTGATAGTCATGGTCGTCGGACTCAAGACTTAATAAGAATAGCTTACCATATGCTTCGAGCAGTTCTTTGCCTTTGAGTGTTGGCAAATTCTTTCGGAGAGTTTCTGTTTCGCCTGCCTGAGCTGTAAATACAGCTAGGAAAAAAAATAGGGGGGTGAGCAGATGTCGCAGGGTCATAGTTGGTGGTGGATATTATAGTTTTATACCTTGTTATATATATACAATAAGCCCCTCCGATATAGGGGAGGGGCTTAGTTATATTAAATTGGCAGTGAGAACACGAAGCGTGAACCGCCGCGATACTCGGTATCGAGACGAATATCACCACCGAGACGGCGGGCGATGCTACGTGCTACGGTAAGACCAAGTCCATTGCCATCGAAGAAATCGTTGAGCTTAACATAAGGCTCAAAAATCTTTTCGGCATAGTCTGACAGAACGCCTGTGCCGGTGTCTTCAACGCAGAACTCAAGATTTGAGCCATCGATGTTGATAAGCAGAAGAATATCGCCCTGAGCAGTGAACTTCATAGCATTGTCGAGCAAAGCAACGAGTGCACGAACGGCCTGCTTGGTATTGGTGAACACCATAGTGGCCTGAGCCTCTTCTACCATCTGGCACTTGAAATCGGCCTTCTGGAACTTATCTATACCTGACTCCTGTATTGCTAATGCTGCGATGTCTTGTGCCATAACGTTATCGTCGCACTCGATGGGCTGTTCCATCTCAATCTCGGCAACATTAAGGATGCCGTTAGCCAGCAGAGCAATGTTGCCGGCATTGGGATGGGTATAGTCGAGCTGCTGCTTGATGCCTTCGGCATACTTCTCGATCATGGACTTCTTCTTAAGCATGGTCTGCTCAAGCTGCTGCTTGGCGGCCATAATCTCAGATGACTGCTTCTCGATAGCCTCTTTTACCTTAAGCACCTTCTGCTTCTCTTCTTCCATCTTATCGAAAGCCATCAGTGCCTCTTCGTAGCCCTGACCCACGTTGTCGAAGTTCTGCTCGAGTGAACGATAGTCCTTGAGCAACTTCTCCATCTCGTTGACGCGCTTCTGATAGTCGTCGAGTAACTGATTGCTTTCTACCTCCTGTTCGCGAATATGTTTAACCTTCATCTGCAGAACTACGCAGATGGCCAGGAGTGCTATGATAAGTATGACAACAATCCAAATCATCGGTTAGTCTTTTTTCTGTTCTACCTTCATGAACTTAGTGAAACCTGTCATTGCCAGAATCTTGTAGATCTCGGGCGATACGTTGGTTATCTTGAACTGGCCCTTCAGCTGAGTAACTGTGCGCATGGTCTTCTGAATGATACGGAGACCTGAGCTGGCCATATAAGTGAGCTCTGTGCAGTCCATCTCAAGGTCTACTCCACCGTCACGCAGAGCAGGCTGAATATCCTGTTCGAACTGGTTGGCATTCATAGTGTCGATTCTAGATCCAGTCTTAATAATGGTCTTACCACCTTCTTTAATAATCTGTGTCATAATTTCGTGTTTCTAAATTTATGTATTCTTCTTTAAATATCTTTTTTCATTGTGAGCAGGTTCTTTCCTTCCAGACGCTGGTAGGTAACTTCGTTCATGATGTTCTTTACGATGTAGATACCCATACCGCCAATCTCGCGATCCATTGGGTCTATATCCGTATCAGCATCATCCTTCAATGTTGGGTCGAATTCACGGCCCTTATCGCTAAGTACAAAAGTCAGTTCTCTACCATTGCACTCGGCAGAGAGTTCGATGTCGGCAGTTTTTCCTTCTGGATAAGCGTAAAAAATTACGTTTGATACCATTTCTTCCATCACTAGGTTCAAGTTCATCAAGAGCTCCATGTCGAGCTGAAGTTCTTCACCGATCTCCTCAATGAAGGCGTTTACTTTCACAAGTTCGCCGACTTGGTTCTTGATTTTAATCTCTTTTTTCATTTTCATAAGAATATGCAATCTTGGTTATATTGTTTAAATTATGCTGCAAAAGTATATAAAAAAACTGAATCAAACAAGATTTTAAGGAAATTTTATTTAATAATAATGTAATTTTCTGTTTTGACTATAATTGCAATCCGTTGTCCATTACAATTTTGCGCATGTTTTTTAACAAGTCGCTGGCAAAGATGAAGTCAGTGAGTTTTGTGTTTGTAGAGCCCATAACCTCGTTGCTTACACCCTGCCATTCTTTATTGCCCTCGTAAATAAAAATGATGTTCTCACCAATACCCATAACGGAGTTCATATCATGGGTGTTAATGATAGTGGTCATGTTGTATTCTTGGGTAATAGAATGCAATAAATCGTCAATTACAAGTGAAGTCTTTGGGTCGAGACCTGAGTTCGGTTCATCGCAGAACAGGTACTTTGGGTTGAGTGCGATGGCTCGGGCTATGGCAACACGTTTCTGCATACCGCCCGAAATCTCGCCAGGGAATTTCTCGTCAGCTCCGCTAAGGTTTACACGGTCTAAACACTCTTTGGCTCGATGGATTCGCTCGCGCAGATTCATGCTTGAGAACATGTCGAGAGGGAACATTACATTCTCCAGAACAGTCATAGAGTCGAAAAGGGCTGCGCTCTGGAATATCATTCCCATCTCACGGCGCATCATTACCTTTTCGTGTTTTGACATGTTTACAAAGTTACGACCGTCGTACAGGATCTCACCTTTAGTGGGGAGAAACAGTCCGACAAGATTTTTCATCAGTACGGTCTTTCCTGAGCCGCTTTGTCCGATGATGAGGTTGGTCTTTCCGTCTTCGAATACGGTATTGATGTCTTTCAGGACTTCTCTGTCCTCAAAACTCTTATATAGGTGCTTAACTTCGATCATGACAATAACTGGGTTAGGAAAACATCGGAAAAAAGAATGAGCACGCTCGACGTTACGACGGCATCGGTTGAGGCCTTACCCACGTTTACACTTCCGCCCTCGACAGTATAACCGCAGAATGCCGGTACACTGGAGATAATGAAAGCGAAGAACTGGCTCTTGATAATACTCATCCACACAAACCATGGAATAAAGGCATGTTGCAGACCCTGGGTTAGGTCGTCGGGGGCAATGATATGTCCCAGATAGGCTGTGCCATAGGCTCCGATGATACCTGTGGCTGATGAGAATATTACCAGAAACGGCATGATTGTGAGCATGCCGATGATCTTTGGCAGAATAAGATAACAGGCAGAGTTGATGCCCATAATCTCGAGTGCGTCAATCTGTTGGGTTACTCGCATTGTACCCAGCTCGGATGCAATGTTTGATCCAACCTTTCCAGCAAGGATAAGACACATTATTGAGCTGGAGAACTCGAGTAACAGAATCTCACGGGTGGTATAACCTGCAACCCATCGGGGCATCCAGGGACTCTGGATGTTAAGCTTCATCTGAATACAGATGACGGCACCGATGAAAAACGAAATTATAAGAACGATGCCGATGGAGTTGATGCCAAGCTGCGTCATCTCGGTGACGTACTGCTTAAGGAACATCCTCATTCGTTCGGGGCGTGAGAAAACACGGCCCATAAGCATCATGTAACGACCTAAGGCGGTCAGCCATTTATGTAATAACATGCTAATTACAAATTGAATTCGGCTGCAAAATTACTAAAAATAAGGCACGGATTACACGGATTAACACAGATTAATAATAAAAATATAAAAAATTCCGTGTATTCCGTGTAATCCATGCCAAAAAATAACTACCTTTGCAGCCGATTATGGATGAAGAGCGTATTGTATTACGAACAGAGGGCCTCGTTAAGCGCTATGGCAAGCGTACGGTGGTCAACAATGTAAGCTTCGATGTGAAGCAGGGTGAGATTGTGGGATTGCTGGGCCCTAACGGTGCCGGTAAGACTACTTCGTTCTATATGACAACCGGACTGATTGTTCCTAACGGAGGACATATCTATCTGGGCGATGAGGACGTGACGAAATTCCCTGTTTATAAGCGAGCTCGTGCCGGTATCGGATATCTGGCACAGGAGGCTAGCGTGTTCCGTAAGATGTCGGTTGAGGATAATATCCTGTCGGTACTTGAAATGACGGGTAAGCCCCGTGACTACCAGTTGAATAAGCTGGAGGAGCTGATAGCTGAGTTCCGCTTGGAGAAGGTGCGCAAGAACCTTGGCGACAGACTATCGGGTGGTGAGCGTCGTCGTACCGAGATTGCACGCTGTCTGGCCATAGAACCTAAGTTCATCATGCTTGATGAGCCGTTTGCCGGTGTAGACCCTATTGCAGTAGAGGATATCCAGCAGATTGTATACAAGTTGAAGTATCTTAACATCGGAATTCTGATTACCGACCATAATGTAGACGAGACATTGGCTATTACCGATCGTGCTTATCTGCTTTTCGAAGGACGTATTCTTTTCCAGGGAACACCTGAAGAGCTGGCAGCTAATAAGGTTGTGCGTGAAAAATACCTGACAGAATCGTTTGAGTTGAGAAAGAAAAACTTTGAGCAGATTGAAGCAGAACGCCAAGCAAAAGAGGATGCTGAGAAAAGTTAAAAATTGAAAAACTTGCTAGTATATCGCCGATTATTTGTACTTTTGCACCTCAAATTTGAAAATATATAATATAAATAAGTACGTAAAAAGATGAAAATTTCGTTTGAATGCGCCGACAAAATCAATGGTCTGCTTACTATGACCGTTGAGAAGGCCGATTATCAGGAAGCAGTTGAAAAGACACTGAAGAATTATCGTAAGAAGGCACAGGTTCCAGGTTTCCGTCCTGGTATGGTTCCTATGGGAATGATAAAGAAGCAGTATGGCACAGCAGTTAAGGTTGAAGAGGTTAACAAGTTGCTGGGCGAGAAGTTGTATGAGTATGTTCGCGAGAACAAGATTCAGATGCTGGGCGAGCCCCTCCCAAATCAGGAGAAGCAGGTTCCTCAGGACTTTGAGAAGGATGACGATTTGACATTCGTATTCGACATTGCTGTAGCTCCAGAGTTCAAGGCTGAGCTTACAGGTAGAGACAAGGTTGACTATTACACAATCAAGGCAGACGATAAGCTTATCGACGACCAGGTTCAGATGTACGCATCTCAGGCTGGTGAGTTCGTAAAGGCTGAGGTGTTCAGTGGTAATGACACTATCACCGGTGATCTTCGCGAGCTCGATGAGAACGGTAACACCAAGGAAGGTGGTATCGTAACAGAGGGCGGTATGGTTATGCCTGCATACATCAAGGCTGACGACCAGAAGAAACTCTTCGACGGTGCTAAGCCTGGTGATATCATTACCTTCAACCCAAAGAAGGCTTACCCCGATAACGATGCTGAGGTAGCTGCTCTGCTCAAGGTGAAGAAGGAGGATGTGAAGGATCTGAATGCTGACTTCAGCTACCAGATTACTGAGATTCGTCACTTCCAGCCTGCTGAGGTTGACCAGAAACTCTTCGACCGTGTATTCGGTGAGGGTACTGTAAAGGATGAGAAGGCATTCCGTGAGAAAATTGCTGAGTCAATCGCTCCACAGCTCCAGCAGAACAGCGACTACAAGTTCCTGCTTGATGTTCGTGCTCACATGGAGAAGAAGGTTGGTAAGCTGGAGTTCCCAGAGGCTCTGCTTAAGCGCGTTATGCTGCAGAACAATCAGGATAAGGGTGCTGACTACGTAGAGAAGAACTTCGAGGGTAGCATCAAGGAGCTGGCTTGGCACCTGATTAAGGAGCAGTTGGTTGCTGCTAATAATATTAAGGTAGAGGAGGACGACCTGAAGGCGGTTGCCAAGGAGGCCATCCGTGCTCAGTTCGCTCAGTATGGTATGAGCAATGTTCCTGAGGATGTTCTGGAGAACTATGCAGCAGAGCAGATGAAGAAGCGCGAGAATGTTGACAACTTCGTTGACCGCGCCGTAGACGTTAAGCTTACCGAAGCCCTCAAAAATGTTGTAAAACTGAATCAAAAAGAGGTTACTTTGGAGGAGTTTAATAAGCTTATGCAGCAAAAATAAGCTTTTTTAGGAAAAAATAACCCCTAAAATGCAAGGGTTATCGACTTTTTTATTATCTTTGTGTCCCAAACGCAAGATGAGGAAGGTCGATAACCTTTTCTCTGTATATAAAAGAAAGGAAAGAATATGAATAATGATTTCAGAAAATTTGCTACCAAGCATTTAGGAATGAACGGTATGGTGCTCGACGATGTTATCAAGGCCCAGAATCAGTATATGAATCCATATATTCTTGAGGAGCGTCAGTTGAACGTTACTCAGATGGATGTCTTCTCACGATTGATGATGGACCGTATCATATTCCTTGGTACACAGATTGACGACTATACCGCTAATACACTCCAGGCTCAGCTGTTGTTCCTGGATTCTACCGATCCTGGTAAGGATATCTCGATATACATCAACTCTCCTGGCGGAAGTGTTACTGCTGGACTCGGAATCTATGACACTATGCAGTTCATAACCAGCGACGTTGCTACTATCTGTACAGGTATGGCAGCCTCTATGGGTGCCGTGCTGCTTGTGGCTGGTGCAGAGGGCAAGCGTTCGGCTTTGCCACACAGCCGTGTAATGATTCACCAGCCTCTGGGCGGTGTCCAGGGTCAGGCTTCGGATATCGAAATCGAGGCTAAGGAGATCCTGAAGTTTAAGAAGGAGTTGTATACTATCATCTCAGAGCACTCACATACCCCATATGATAAGGTATATGCTGATTCAGACCGTAACTACTGGATGACAGCAGAAGAGGCTAAGGCCTATGGTATGATTGACGAGGTGCTCGCTCGTAAGAAGTAAGAAGAATAAATGAAGAACGTTTGTAGTTTCTGTGGTAGAAGTGAAAAAGAGGTAAGGCTGCTGATTAGTGGTCTGAACGGACATATCTGTGATGATTGCGCACGTCAGGCTTACCAGATTGTACAGGATAATCTAAAGGAAACACCAAAAACTACCAAGACAGGAGAAAAAGGCGATGAGGTAGCTAAGCTGAAGGTGCCCAAGCCAAAAGAGATTAAAGAATATCTTGATCAGTACGTTATCGGTCAGGACGATGCAAAGCGCTACCTTTCGGTGGCCGTTTATAACCATTATAAGCGTTTGCAGCAGCCTGTTGATGAAGATGGCGTAGAGATTGAGAAGAGCAATATTATTATGGTGGGTAGTACGGGAACGGGAAAAACCCTTCTGGCACGTACTATTGCCAAACTGCTTGATGTGCCCTTTACCATTGTTGACGCAACGGTATTTACCGAGGCAGGTTATGTGGGAGAGGATGTAGAGAGCATTCTGTCACGACTTCTGCAGGTGGCCGACTATAATGTAGAGGCTGCCCAGCGTGGTATTGTGTTTATTGATGAGATCGACAAGATAGCCCGTAAGAGTGATAACCCCTCGATTACCCGTGATGTAAGCGGTGAGGGCGTTCAGCAGGGATTGTTGAAACTGTTGGAGGGTACAATGGTGAACGTTCCACCTAAGGGCGGACGTAAACATCCTGATCAGGATTATATCCATGTAGATACCCGCAATATACTGTTTATCTGCGGAGGTGCGTTTGATGGTATCGAGCGTAAGATTGCCCAGCGATTGAATACCCATGTGGTGGGATATAACTCGGTGACTAACGTAAGAAAGATAGATAAGAACGACCTGATGCAGTATATCGTTCCTCAGGACTTGAAGTCGTTCGGACTTATTCCTGAGATCATTGGTCGTCTGCCAGTGCTTACTCATCTGAATCCTCTGGATCGTGAGGCATTGGAGAAGATCCTTACAGAGCCAAAGAACTCTATTATCCGTCAGTATAAGAAACTCTTTGAGATGGACGGCGTAGAGGTGACTTTCGACAAGGAAGCATTAGAGACTCTGGTAGACAAGGCTGTGGAATATAAACTTGGTGCCCGTGGTCTGCGCTCTATCGTTGAGAGCGTGATGATGGATGCCATGTATGACCTGCCTTCGAAGAAAACCAAGAAGTTCAAGGTGACTGCCGACTATGTTAATAAACAGTTGGAGAAGTCATATCTTCAGAAATTGGAAGCCTAACTAACTAAGATATATGAGCGAAAATAAGAATCTCACAGCAGCCCTGAAGAAGTACTTTGGATTTGACACGTTCAAAGGCGATCAGGAGCGTATCATCCAAAATCTGATGGATGGTAACGACACCTTTGTGCTGATGCCTACCGGTGGAGGTAAGTCGTTGTGCTACCAGCTGCCATCGTTGCTGATGGAAGGCACAGCCATCGTTATCTCGCCACTGATAGCGCTGATGAAGAATCAGGTTGACGTAATCTCAAGCCTCAGTGAGGTTGAGGGTACTGCTCACTACCTGAATTCATCGCTGAACAAGGCTGCTATAGACCAGGTAAAGTCGGACGTTCTTGCCGGACGTACTAAACTACTATATGTGGCACCCGAATCTTTGACAAAAGAGGATAACGTAGAGTTCCTCAAGTCGGTAAAGATTTCGTTCTATGCCATCGACGAGGCACACTGTATCTCTGAATGGGGTCACGACTTCCGTCCTGAGTATCGCCGTATACGTCCTATAGTTGACGAGATTGGCAAGGCACCAATCATCGCACTTACCGCTACGGCTACCGACAAGGTTCGTACAGATATCAAGAAAAACCTTGGTATTGTAGATGCTACTGAGTTCAAGAGCTCGTTCAATCGTCCTAACCTCTACTACGAGGTACGTCCCAAAACACAGAATGTAGATAAAGATATTATCAAGTTCATAAAGCAGCATCCCGGCAAGAGCGGTATCATATACTGCTTGTCGAGAAAGAAGGTTGAGGAGTTGGCGGCTATTCTGCGTGCTAACGATATCAAGGCTGCAGCTTATCATGCTGGACTTGACAGTAACACCCGTTCGAACACTCAGGATGAGTTCCTGATGGAGAATATTGATGTTATCGTGGCTACAATCGCATTCGGTATGGGTATTGATAAGCCCGATGTACGATTCGTTATCCACTACGATATCCCTAAGTCGCTTGAGGGCTATTATCAGGAGACTGGTAGAGCTGGTCGCGATGGTGGTGAGGGTATCTGTCTTGCATTCTACTCATATAAGGACTTGCAGAAACTTGATAAGTTCATGGAGGGCAAACCTGTGGCCGAACAGGATATTGGTCGCCAGTTGCTTGTTGAGACTGCTGCTTATGCCGAGACAAGTGTATGCCGCAGAAAGATGTTGTTGCACTACTTCGGTGAGACCTACGAGAAGGATAATTGTGGCAATTGCGATAACTGTCTGCATCCAAAGACCAAGATTGAGGCTCAAGAACAGTTGGTTATCGTGCTCAAGTCAATACAGGCTATCAAGGAGAACTTCCGCTCAGATTATGTTATCGATTTTATTATAGGTAAGGAGACTGAGGAGATTCTGGCTCATCACCACGAGCAGCAGGAGTTGTTTGGCGCTGGTGCAGATGACGACGAGAAGATATGGAATCCCGTTATCCGTCAGGCTCTTATTGCCGGCTTCCTTAAAAAGGAAGTTGAGAACTATGGATTGCTCAAGCTTACATCGGCTGGTAAGAAGTTCCTCAAGGCACCAAAGTCGTTCATGATTGTTAAGGATGCTGAGTTCAGTGATTATGACGATTCGGCTGACCATGAGGGTGGAGTAAGCTCGCTTGATCCTGTGCTTACATCTATGCTTCGCGACTTGCGTAAGAAGTGGTCAAAGCAACTGTCTCGTCCACCATACGTTATTTTCCAGGATGTGTCTATCGACCAGATGGCTACCGATTATCCTATCACTCTTGAGGAGCTGAAGAATATCCAGGGAGTGGGAGAGGGTAAGGTGAAACAGCCTTATGCTCAGGAGTTTGTTGATCTAATCAAAGCCTACTGCGAGGAGAACGAGATAGAGCGCCAGGTTGATATGCGTGTTCGTACGGTGGCAAAGAAATCGATGCTCAAGGTAAAGATTATCCAGAGCATTGACCGTCAGATAGCCCTTGACGATATTGCTGATGCTCAGGGTATCGAGTTCGAGGAGCTGCTTGACGAGGTAGAGGCCATTGTTTATAGCGGAACAAAACTTGATATTGATTACTTCCTTGAGGAGGTTATCGATGAGGATCATATTGATGATATATATGATTACTTTGCTGAGAGCGAGACCGACAACTTACGAGTTGCAGAAGAAGAACTTGGCGAAGACTACTCTGAGGACGAGATACGACTGGTACGTATTAAGTTCATCTCAGAAATGGCAAACTGATTTTGATTTATGAAGAAACTTTTATTGATAGTGTTGGGCGCCTTATTGGTTGCCCAACCTGCAGATGCACAGTTCCTTAAGAAGCTGTTTAAGAAGAAAGCAAAGACAGAGAAGAAAAAGAAGTCTGGTTCTAAGGCCGATGGTATCGATGATGATGCTCAGGTTGCAATGGCTGATTGGGCTACAGTAGCTGATAATCAGAATAACCGTAATGCTTTCCTGAATATTCCATTAGGAATAAAGGCCGACCGCTTTGAGAAATCTCTGATGGAGCAGAACTTCACCGAGCGCAAGCCTGAGGGAAAACAGACTGCAAAGTCGTATGTCTATGAGGGTGATGTGTACGGGGCAAAATCGATTGTTACTTTGGCGACTACCGATCAGACAGCCCGTGTTTATGCTGTTGACGTAGAAGAGGAGCAGATATATCCATCGCTGCAGGCCGTTCAGCAGCGATTCCAAGAACTGAAAAAGCAACTTACCGGTGTTTACGGACAAGGTTTTATCGACAATCAGGGTGAGGCATATACCATCCAGACTCGACTTGGTACCGTAAGTCTTCATTATGAGCGTGGTTCACTTACCAGCAGCTACACCATAGGTTTTACTCTTGATGATGCCAAGGCTTATAATATGGCTTATGGTGAGATGGATGCCGAAGATAAAGAATATGAGGATGCTCCACGTAGCATTGATAACGGATTGGCTCTGGCTTGTAACCATACCGACTTGGTTGGGTTGGGTGTAAAACTGTTGCAGAACCGTCAGCTCAAGGCTGCTCAGATCATTCTGCGTAGCTATGACTATAAGATTGGAAAAGTTACTGCCAAAGTGGTGCCAGCAACCTTTGCTATGGCCGATTATCAGGCATCGGTAAGTATGGCGCGTAAAAAGCAGAATATTACTTCTGTTGCCATCACTGCAACTGATGATATTGCCGCAATATGCAAGGATTTGCAGACCTATGGTTTCACTTCTTCCGACCAGAAAACATGGCGTCAGGGCAACATGACAGTAGTTGTTTCGACCGACAAACAGGGCAGGGTTGTAGTTACACTACGTTAAATCCTATTAAAGATAGGCGAAAACGCTTGCTATCTCGGAAAAAATGACTAATTTTGCACGCAATAAAATTTAAAGTAGTATATTTATGGCTTCATTTATTGCAGACAAGATTGTGATGGACGGCCTGACATTTGACGACGTCCTGTTGATTCCCGCTTATTCAGAAGTGCTGCCTAAGACGGTAGAGTTGAAAACCCGTTTTTCAAAGCACATCGAGCTTAATGTTCCGTTTGTAACAGCAGCTATGGATACCGTTACCGAGAGCCAGATGGCTATTGCCATTGCTCGCGAAGGTGGTATCGGTGTTATCCATAAGAATATGTCTATCGAGAATCAGGCTCGTGAGGTTGCTATCGTAAAGCGTGCCGAGAACGGTATGATCTACGATCCTATCACCATTCCTATGGGCAGTACAGTGGCTCAGGCTCTCGACATTATGTCGGAGTATCATATTGGTGGTATCCCCGTAGTTGACGATGACAAGCACCTGGTAGGTATCGTTACCAACCGTGACCTCCGTTTCGAGCGTCGTCTTGATCGTCCCGTTGAGGAGATTATGTCAAAAGACAACCTCGTAACCACACATCAGCAGACTGATCTTATTGCTGCAGCTCAGATTCTGCAGGAGAATAAGATTGAGAAGTTGCCTGTAGTAGATAAGGATAACCGTCTTATCGGTCTGATCACCTATAAGGATATCACAAAGGCAAAGGATAAGCCAATGGCTTGTAAGGATGATAAGGGTCGTCTGCGTGTTGCAGCCGGTGTTGGTGTGACATTCGATACCCTCGATCGTATGCAGGCTCTGGTTAATGCCGGTGTTGATGCCATCGTAATCGATACTGCACACGGACACTCTAAGAGTGTTGTTGAGAAGCTTCGCGAGGCTAAGGCTTCGTTCCCAAATATTGATATCGTTGTTGGTAATATTGCAACTGGTGATGCTGCACGCATGCTGGTTGAGAACGGTGCCGATGCTGTTAAGGTAGGTATCGGTCCTGGTAGTATCTGTACCACTCGTGTCGTAGCTGGTGTTGGTGTTCCACAGCTCAGCGCTGTTTACGATGTATATAGTGCACTGAAGGGAACTGGTGTTCCTTTGATTGCTGATGGTGGTCTGCGTTACTCAGGCGATATCGTTAAGGCTCTTGCTGCAGGTGGTAGCTGTGTGATGATCGGTTCACTTGTTGCAGGTACCGAGGAGAGTCCTGGCGACACCATCATCTACAACGGACGTAAGTTCAAGTCTTATCGTGGTATGGGTTCGCTCGAAGCTATGGAGCACGGTTCAAAGGACCGTTACTTCCAGGCTGACACCAAGGACGTTAAGAAGCTTGTTCCAGAGGGTATCGCTGGTCGTGTTCCTTACAAGGGAACCGTTCAGGAGGTTATCTATCAGATGGTTGGTGGTCTGCGTTCAGGTATGGGTTACTGCGGTGCTCCTACTATCGACAAGCTGCATGACGCCAAGTTCACCCGCATTACTAATGCTGGTGTTAACGAGAGCCATCCACACGATATCACAATCACCAGTGAGGCTCCTAACTATAGCCGTCCTAACGATTAATGAAAAAGCTCACTATAGCCCTTTCCTTGTTTGCTGCGATAACTTCGCAGCAAACATTGGCACAATCGTCTGATCCTACAATCATGACAATCAACGGAGTGCCTGTGTCGCGTTCTGAATTTGAGTATTCTTATAACAAGAACAACGGCGAAGGGGTTATTGATAAACTATCTGTCGATGAGTATGTCACCTTGTTTGTAAATTACAAACTTAAGGTGGCTGCTGCTCTCGATGCTAAACTTGATACATTGTCGTCGTTCCGTCAGGAATATGCTATGTATCGCGACCAGCAGGTAAAGCCCACAATGGTTACTGATGCCGAAGTTCTTACTGAGGCACGTCAGATGTACGATCGTACTAAGGCTATGATTGGTAGTCGTGGGCTGATTCGTCCTGCACACATCCTGCTCAAGTTGTCTACCAAGGCTACTGCCCAGCAGCAGGATAAGATTAAGCAGCGTATAGACTCTGTTTATAGCGCTCTTCAGGCTGGGGCCGACTTTGCTGAAATGGCTAAGAAGATTTCTGATGATGGCGGCTCTGCTGCACGTGGTGGTGAGTTGCCATGGATTGCTCCATCGCAGACTCTTAAAGAGTTTGAGGATGTTGCTTATTCTTTAGCTCCAGGTGAGATGAGTAAGCCATTCCTTAGTCCTATCGGCTATCACATCGTGCTGATGAAAGAGCGTAAGCAGCTTGAACCGTTCGACTCGCTGAAGCAGAATATCGTTGCCTCTTTGGAGCGCCGTGGTATCCGCAATGACATTGCCGATATGAAGCTGCGCCGCAAAGTCAATGAGTCAGCAGGTAAGCTTACTGCCGAGCAAGTTATGCAGCAGCAGTCAGACTCGCTTGCTGCTACCGATAACGGACTTAAGTATCTTTTCCAGGAGTATCACGACGGACTATTGCTTTACGAGATTAGTAGTCGTGAGGTGTGGGATAAAGCCTCGCAGGATGAGGCCGCACTCAAAGCCTGGTTTGATACTCACAAAAAGAATTATGCATGGAAGGAACCCCGTTATAAGGGTATTGCCTACCATGTAAAGACCAAGGCCGATGTAAAGGCTGTGAAGAAATGTGTTAAGAGTCTGCCATTTGATCAGTGGACCGAGGCTCTACGCACCACTTTCAACCCCGACTCTGTTATCCGCATCCGCGTAGAGAAGGGAATCTTTAAGCCTGGCGATAATGCTACTATCGATAAGATGGTGTTTAAGCAGAATGTATCGGCCATGTCCGATGCCAATTACCCCATTGATGCAGTATTCGGTAAGAAGGTAAAGCGTCCTGATGATTATACCGATGTGCGTCAGCAGGTTGTAGAGGATCTGCAGGATTATCTCGAAAAAGAGTGGGTAGAAGATTTGCGCCGTCGTTATCAGGTTGAAGTAAATAAAGAAGTATTGAAAACTGTAAATAAACATCTATGAGTATTATAAGGAAAGTAATGACCCTTGCACTTCTGGCTCTGCCACTCCTGGCTACTGCCCAGAAGAAGGATTCTATTGGTACTGTTGTAGACGAGGTAGTATGGGTGGTTGGCGATGAGGCCATCCTCCGTTCTGATGTCGAGGCTATGCGTATGCAGGCTGCCATGGAGGGTGTTAAGTGGAGTGGAAACCCTGATTGCACCATACCAGAGCAGATTGCTGTACAGAAGTTGTTCAAGCATCAGGCTCAGATTGACAGTATTGAGGTTACCGATGCTGATGTCGCTGCCGAAGTAGAACAGCAGATTGCATATTGGCTTGAGATGGTTGACGGTTCTCGTGAGCGTCTTGAGGAGTATAAGCATCAGAATCTGCAGCAGATACGTGCCGATTTGCGTGAGGATATGAAAGATCGCCAGATGGTGCAGAAGATGAAGCAGAAGTTGGTTGAGGATATCACTGTTACTCCTGCTGAGGTGCGTCGATACTTCAGTAATGTGCCTCAGGATAGTATTCCTTTTGTTCCCACTGAGGTTGAGGTTCAGATAGTACAGCTCACTCCGAAGATTGACCAGGAGGAGATTAACCGTATTAAGGATGAACTCCGTAGCTATACCGACCGCGTAAACAAGGGTGAAACACGTTTCCAGACTCTTGCTCAGCTTTATTCTGAGGATCCTGGTTCGGCTCGTCGTGGTGGAGAGCTTGGTCTGATGGGTAGAGGTACTCTCGACCCCGCTTTCGCTCAGGTTGCCTTTAACCTTACCGACCCAAAGAAGGTGTCGAAGATTGTAGAGTCAGAGTTCGGTTTCCATATCATCCAGCTCATAGAGAAGCGTGGTGACAAAGTAAACGTACGCCATATTCTGCGCAAACCTATTGTTTCTGACGAAGCCGTTCAGAAGGCTATTGTACGTCTAGATTCTATTGCTGATGATCTGCGTGCTGAGAAGTTTTCTTTCGAGGATGCTGCATCGCTGATTTCTGACGATAAGGATACTCGTAACGCAAAGGGATTGCTTAGTACTGATATGATGAAGACAGGTAAGACCTCTTCAAAGTTCCGTATGCAGGATCTTCCACCAGAGATTGCCAAGGCTGTAGATACTCTTAAGGTTGGCGAGATTTCTCATGCTTTCCAGATGATTAACCAGCGTGGTAAGACCGTGTGCGTTATTGCTAAGCTCAAGAGTCGTACCGATGGACATCGCGCTACTGTTACTGAGGATTTCCAGACTCTTAAGGACGTTGTGATCAACAAGCGTCGTGAGGATCGTATCCATCAGTGGGTTGTAGATAAGATTAAGAGCACATATACACGTCTTAACGACGAATTTAAGGATTGTGAGTTTGAATTCGAAGGCTGGAAGAAGTGAGGAAAACAACTAATTTCTTATTGCTTTTTGTCCTTACCTTGGGCATGGTGTCTGCTTTTGCACAGAAGCAGCAGCAACGCCGTCGTCCCGCTCGTAAGGCCCAGACTCAGGATACCCGTGTGTATCTGGTGCATGCCGATGTGCTGCACTACGATCAGACTAAGAATGCCGATGCTACCATCCTTAATGGTAAGGTTCACTTCACTCATCAGGGAGCCCGTTTGTATTGTGACAGTGCCTATTTCTATGAGGCCAGCAACTCTTTCGAGGCTTTCGGTCATGTGAAGATGTATCAGGGTGATACCCTCTCGCTGCTTAGCGACTATGCCTACTACGATGGTAACGAGCAGATGGCACGTGCCCGCTATAATGTGGTGTTGAAACATAAGAAAACCACACTTTATACAGATAGTCTCGACTTCGACCGTCTTTATGATAACGCCTACTTCTTCGAGGGCGGAAAGATGATTGACGGCAAGACCACACTTACATCCGACTGGGGTGAGTATAACACAAAGACAAAGATGTCGGTGTTTAACTACGATGTTAAGATGAAGAGTCCAAAGTTCTATCTTACCACCGACACCCTTTATTACGATACCCGCTTGTCTTTAGCACATATTGTTGGTCCGTCAAATATCACCTCGGGCGATAGTCATATATATTCTGAACAGGGATATTACGATACAAAGAATGACCGTGCCCGACTGATGAACCGCTCTGTAATGTCGAATAAAGGCAAGATGCTTGTTGGCGACAGTGTGTATTACGATAGCAAGGACGGATTCAGTCAGGCTTTCCGCAATGTGGTTTATGTTGACTCGGTAAACAAGAATAAGCTTACTGGTAACTATGGCGAATACTGGGAGAATACAGGCTTTGCCCTCTGTACTGATAGTGCTGTGGCTATTGACTACTCTCAGGGTGACTCGCTCTTTATGCATGCCGACACCTTCAAGGTTGTAACATACAATATCGAGACCGACTCTGTTTATCGTAAGATATTCGGTTTCCATCATGTGCGTGCATATCGTACTGATGTTCAGGCCGTATGCGATTCGCTTATATACAACTCGCTCGACTCTTGTCTTACACTCTATCACGATCCTATCGTGTGGAATCAGAACCAGCAGTTGCTTGGCGACCGTATCGATGTGTTTATGAAGGATTCTATTATCGATCACGCACATGTTATCGATAATTGTTTCTCCATACAGCAGCTCCGTAGCGATACTACGCTTTATAACCAGGTGTCGTCGAAGGAGATGTTTGCCTTCTTCGTCGATGGCAAGATTCACGAGACTCGTGCTAAAGGCAATGTGCTTATAGGCTATTTCTTTGAAGAGGGCGATAGTGTACCTATTGTATATAATTATCAGGAGACTGCTGAGTTGCGCATGTTTCTTAAGGACCGCAAACTGCAGAAAGTGTGGACGCCTAAGAGCAGCGGAACCATGTATCCTCTGAACCAGATACCAGCTGATCGCAGACATCTGCCAGGATTTGTCTGGTATAATTATGTTCGTCCACTTAACCGTTACGATATATTTAATTGGCGACCCAAGAAATGAGCGACTTAATACATCTTCTTCCCGATAGTGTAGCCAACCAGATTGCTGCTGGTGAGGTTATTCAGCGACCAGCTTCTGTTATCAAGGAGTTGGTTGAGAATTCTGTTGATGCAGGAGCTACCACCATCCATGTCATTGTGGTTGATGCAGGCCGCACTTCTATTCAGGTTATTGACGATGGTAAGGGTATGAGCGAGACTGATGCACGACTCTCGTTCGAACGCCATGCCACATCGAAGATTCTGCAGGCTGGCGATCTGTTTGCCCTTCATACCATGGGATTCCGTGGCGAGGCTTTGGCTTCGATAGCCGCTGTGGCACAGGTTGAACTTCAGACACGCCGTAAGGAAGATGAGATAGGTACGCTTATAAATATCGCAGGTTCAAAGCTCACTCGTCAGGAGCCTGTGTCGTGCCCAGTGGGTTGTAACTTCAAAGTAGACAATCTGTTCTTTAATGTACCAGCCCGTCGTAAGTTCCTTAAAAGTAACTCTACCGAGCTTAACAATATACTTACTGCTTTTGAGCGTATTGTGCTGGTATATCCTCAGATACACTTCACTCTTCATCACAATGGAGTAGAGATGCTCAATCTGCGTGCTGGTAGTGTTCGTCAGCGCATAGCCGATGTGTTTGGCAAGCAGTACAGTCAGGATCTTCTGCCCGTCGAAGTCCATACAGCAATGTGTACCGTTACTGGTTTTGTTGGCAAGCCTGAGGCTGCCCGCAAGAAAACCGGTTGCGACTACTTCTTTGTTAATGGACGATTCATGAAGCATGCCTACTTCCACAAGGCTGTTATGAAGGCATACGACCGCTTGGTGCCCGAGGGTATGGCTATACCTTATTTCTTATATATAGAGGTAGAGCCAAGCGAGATTGATGTTAACATACATCCTACCAAGACTGAGATTAAGTTTGAAAACGAGCAGGCCATCTGGCAGATTCTCTCTGCTGCTGTTCGTGATGGTATAGGTAAGTTCTGTGAAGTTCCATCGATTGACTTCGATACACAGGGACAGCCTGAGATACCATTGTTCGATAATAATTCCTTCCAAGACAACTTCACAGCTCCGAAGGTAAACTACAATCCTGATTACAACCCATTCAAACAGAGTGGCAGTCATTCGTCAGGTTCGGCTCCATCTCAGTGGGAGTCGCTCTATGAAGGCGTAGAGCAGCGTGGCACTACTATCGAGATGCCTCTTGAGCAGCCTTCATTCTTCGACGACGATAATATCATTGAGCCCCAGTCAGCCAATGAGATGATTTCAGAGAAATCGCCCGCCCACTATCAGTATAAGGGTAAGTATCTCATGACTGCAGTTAAGTCGGGACTTATGATTATCGACCAGCATCGTGCCAGCATTCGTATTCTGTACGATAAGTACATGAGTCAGCAGGATGGTCGTGTCATCACTACCCAGAAGCTGCTTTTCCCTGAGACGGTCCAGTTCTCGCCATCCGAGGCTGTTTCTTTGCTCCAGTTGATGCCTGAGCTTACCAAGCTTGGGTTCGACCTCTCCGACCTGGGAGGCAACACCTTCGCCGTTAACGGTATTCCTTCAGGTATCGATGGTATTGACCCTAAGTCATTGCTTCATGAGATGATAGATGATACTAATAGCTGTCAGTTGTCTACTGTAAATAGTCAACTGTCATTGCGCCTTGCCCAGAGTGCTGCCATTCCTTATGGTCAGATATTGAGTAACGACGAAATGGAGTGCATTATCAACGATCTTTTTGCCTGTACAAACGTAAACTATACTCCCGACGGAAAAGCTATACTTTGCATACTTCCACAGGGTGATATTGAGCATTTATTGGGTTGAATTGCAAAATAGTGTTAACAAAACACACTTTTTTTGCAAAACATGCTGCGGTCTCAAAAAATCTTCTTACCTTTGCACCCGCTTACAAGAAATGAGGGCGTTTAGCTCAGCTGGTTTAGAGCATCTGCCTTACAAGCAGAGGGTCGGCGGTTCGAATCCGTCAACGCCCACCAAAACAAAGTTAGGATGTGAGAAATCACATCCTTTTTTTCTTTCAGCACAACTACTGATTTGTATGAAGAAGGTTAAGAATAGCGAGGTGCTGCTTTCCTATATTCGCGAAGGCCGCACGATGACTCAGAGAGAGAAACTCTGGCTCATCATAAGTCTTAGTATACCTTCTATCCTTGCACAGATCTCAGCCACTGTCATGTTCTTTATCGATGCCTCGATGGTAGGTCATCTTGGTGCCAAGGCTTCTGCATCTATAGGTCTGGTAGAGAGTACTGGTTGGCTTATGGGTGGACTTGCTGCTGCTGCCAACATGGGATTCTCTGTTCAGGTGGCTCATTTCATTGGTGCTAACGATTTCGAGGCTGCACGTAGAGTGCTACGACAGTCGATGGTGTGTTGTATGATCTGGGCGGTGTTTATTTCCATCACTTCGCTTATAATCTCGCCTTATCTGCCTTATTGGCTTGGTGGAACTCCTGAGATAGCGCGTGACGCCTCGCTCTACTTCGCTATTTTCGGCTTGGCGGGTATATTCTTCCAGATTGAGGGACTCTGCGGCTCTATGCTTAAGTGTTCGGGTAATATGAAGATTCCGTCGATGCTTAATATAGGTATGTGTGTAATGGATGTGGTTTTCAACTACTTCTTTATCTACATACTGGACCTTGGAGTTGTGGGTGCTGCTATGGGCACAGGTGCAGCTATGCTGGTAACAGCCTGCCTTATGTTCTATTTCCTTATGTATCGCTCCAAGATTCTCTCATTGGTTGGTCGTCCAGGATCGTTCCGTCCTCAGGCAGAAACCGTGCGTACTGCATTTAAGATAGGTGCGCCAATGGGCTTGCAACATCTGCTCATGGGTTCTGCTCAGGTGGTAAGTACGCTTATCGTGGCTCCACTTGGTACTATAGCCATTGCTGCCCATTCACTTGCCATCACAGTAGAGAGTCTCTGCTATATGCCTGGATATGGTATTGCCGAGGCTGCTACCACGCTTGTGGGGCAGGGTATAGGAGCTGGTCAGAAGATGCTTACCCAGTCGTTTGCCCGTATGTCAGTCGGACTGGGCATTGGTGTTATGACCCTGATGGGAGTATTGATGTGGATTTTTGCTCCTCAGCTGATGTCTATCATGTCGCCTGTTGAAGACGTCATAGCCCTTGGTACGCAGGTTCTGCGTATAGAGGCGTGGGCCGAGCCTATGTTTGCTGCAGCCATCGTTTGTAATGGTGTGTTTATCGGAGCTGGCGATACCATCGTTCCTGCCATCTTGAGTCTCGCCTCTATGTGGGCAGTACGACTCTCTCTGGCAGCTACTATGGCACCAAAGTTCGGTTTGCGTGGCGTATGGACCGCTATGGCCATCGAACTAACATTCCGTGGTAGTATCTTCCTTGTGCGTTTGTTCAAGGGCAATTGGACAAACAAGCTTAAGGTAGTGGGAAAATAATAATTGATAATTTGCGATTAGACATAAAAAAGCCGCTCAAGGGTCATCAACGACTCCGGGGCGGCACCAACAATCTATGAATAACTAAAAACCTTTTTCTGAGAAAAAACGGAGTGTCACCACTGCGTCTTTGTTATCCTTACTAACAATTCTTTTTTCTAACACCTTAGAAATACCTATCTCCAATTTCTAACTAACTAATAAACCTAAAACCAAATTCTAACTAACTATTAACTCTAACTAAAACCTAAATCAATCAATCTTTATATACCTTAACTAATACCTCTGTATTTTGTTTTCTATGCTTCTATTGAAGATCATGTTGTTGTCTTTTGACGATGCAAAGGTACGACGATTTTTGCAACCATCAAAGAAATATTATCTACTTTCCTCAAAAAAGTGCCTTTCTTTTGATGTATGTCAAGCTGTTGTGTGCGAACACAGCCGAATTGTGTGCGAAAACGCGTTTATTTTACACTTTTTAAAGGAAGTGTATATAAACAAAAAAAATAAGGATGCGATTTCTCACATCCTTAACTTGTTTCTTGGTGGGTGCTGATGGATTCGAACCACCGAAGTCGAAAGACAGCAGATTTACAGTCTGCCCCATTTGGCCACTCTGGAAAACACCCATTTTCAAAACCGGGTGCAAAGGTACAACATTTTTTTCATTCCCGCAAATTTTCAGCGGGAAATTTTCGATAATTGTTGTTTTATACTTGGGGCTCGGGGATAAGACGTCCCTGACAGTAGCGCGCTGCTATATGGCGGTCGTCGCCAGTATAGATAAATCGCTCAAGGCGCTGGAGTAGGGTGTAGTCCGAATCTATCAGCAACTCACTGTCGTCGATTACCAACGCGTCGAAATCGTAACCAGGTTCAAAGCTTCCTACCTTTCCGAAGAAACTGCCTGCCGACTTAGTTGCCATCCAGAAGGCCTCGGATAGCGAAAGGAATGTGTTCTGCTTATCGCGCTGATAATGCATCTTGCTCACCTGTACTGCGTATACCATCATACGGAAGATGCTTAGGTCGTGTCCACCGCTGATGTCGCTACCCAGTCCTACTGCTATGCCTGCATTGAGCAAACGGCGGATAGGAGCAAGACCTGAGGCAATGTTGAAATTCGATGTTGGGCAATGGGCCACCATCACTCCTTGTTTACTTAGCATCTGTAGCTCGTCGCCATCAGTCCACACGCAGTGGGCCATAATGGTTGGCGTCTGGCCAAGTAGTCCGTATCGATTATAAGCATCTGCATAGTGCTTACTTTCAGGTTCAAGCTGTTTCACCCATTCTATCTCACCCAGGTTCTCCGACAGGTGCGACTGTACTGGCAGTTGGTATTTGCTGGCCATCTGTCCGCATGCCTCAAGCATCTCTGGTGTACACGAGGGGATGAAACGTGGAGTCACTATCGGGCGCACCAAGGCATCGGGGCGTTCAAACTCGCTAACAAGTGCATCGCAGGCTTCCCAAGCCTCGCTTACGCTCTCTTGCAGCCCTTCGGGGCAGTTGCGGTTCATGTTCACCTTTCCCACTCGACCGCCCATGCCAGCCTGTTGCAACAACTTCATAAGCAAGCGGGTACTTTCAAGGTGTATCGATGCAAAAGCCACAACGCGCATAGTTCCAAATCGCCACAGATCGTGTATGAATCTGCGGTATATATGCTCAGCGTAGGCCACATCGGCAAACTTCAGCTCCTCTGGGAATGTGTAGTTCTGCAGCCATGGCAGCAGCTCTTCGTCCATTGCCAGTCCCTGGTTGCGATACTGTGGGGCATGCACGTGCATATCGTTCATGGCAGGTATCAGCAGTCTGTCGCCAAGGTCAGTAACAGGGCAATCTTCTAAGTGCTTTGGCAGTTGGGTATATACACCCTCTACCTTGCCATCGCTAACTGCTATATAGCCATGTGGTACAACTTCGAAGTGTTTACTCTCTGGAGTATAGATTATATTGGCGCGATAAATCTGCACCTTATTATATATAGTGTTCATTTTTCCGGTAATAATAGTAGTTACAGTGCTGCGGCTACCATATTGGTCAGCTCAACAAACTGTGGTATTGAGAGCTGCTCAGGGCGGCGTGTCATTATGTCGGCATCGAAGAAGCCTGCAGGAGCAGGATGATTTGAGTCGAAAATCTGGCGCAGCGACACACGTAGCATCTTGCGTCGCTGGTTGAATGTAGCCTTTACCACGCGCTTAAACAACTGCTCGTCGCATCCAAGGTCGGTAACCTCATTACGCGTCATTCTGATTACTGCGCTCTGCACCTTTGGTGGCGGATTGAACACACCTGGCTCTACAGTAAACAGATACTCTACGTTGTACCACGCCTGTATCAATACAGATAGTATGCCATACTGCTTGTTGCCTGGCTGCGATGCCATGCGTACGGCCACCTCATGCTGAATCATACCAGTGCAGCATGGTATCAGGTCCTTGTTGTCGAGCATCTTGAAGAATATCTGCGATGAGATGTCGTAAGGATAGTTGCCTGTAAGCACAAACTGCTGCCCGTCAAATACCTCATGCAGGTCCATACGCAGGAAGTCGCCACCGATGATGTTGTCATTCAGGCGAGGGAAATTCTCCTGCAGATAAGCCACACTCTCGCGGTCTATCTCTACAACCTTGAATGGGCGGGGCTTCTCTACCAGATACTGAGTCATTACTCCCATTCCGGGGCCAACCTCAAGCACAGGTATGTCAGGACAAGCATCCACCGTGTCGGCGATGCGCTTAGCTATATTCAAATCAGTCAGGAAGTGCTGACCGAGATTTTTCTTAGGTCGAACTTGTTTCATGGGGGCAAAGTTACGAATAAGTGAGCAAAATTCCAAATTTATTTGGAAATTTTCGAACGCGAGTAATTTCGGCGAAGCCAATGTTACGAATAAGTGAGCAAATTTGTCACAAAAAAATCGCAGATTGTTTAATCCGCGACTCATCTTTTTTTCGGTTACCTATTGAATTACTTATTGTTGTCTACATTAACAGCAACGGTTACTACCAGTGAAACGGCCAGTGCAAAAGCGGCCAAGGTCATCAATAAAAAACTTGTTTCTAATGTTACCATAATTAATTTCCTTTCTCTAAAAAATATATTTGTTATCCTAAAACCGATGCAAAGGTACGTCTGTTTGCGCGCACAGCCAAACGTTTTGCATAAAAACAGTAAAAAAATAGGGATTCGTTGACACGTATCAATAAAAATAAATATGATTAATATTTGGTTTTTCGTTCGATTTGCACTATCTTTGCACCCATGAATTTAAAAACTATAATCAGCAGTGTGGCTAAGGTGGTGCTGCCTTTTGTGTTGGGTGGCGCTATCCTGTGGTGGATGTACCGAGGCGAGGATTTCTCGGTAATCAGTCATGTGCTGACAGAAGAAATGGACTGGACGTGGATGCTGCTTAGCTTCCCCTTTGGCATATTGGCGCAGATGTTTCGCGGATGGCGATGGAAACAGACACTTGATCCTATCGACCTGAGGCCGAGCTCTGTTGAACAGGCTGATGGCGGAAAGGAGATAAAAGCCCGCAACCATACTTGTATCAATGCCGTATTCATCAGCTATGCCGCAAGTTTGATAATACCCAGAATAGGCGAGTTCTCTAGATGTGCTATTCTTAAGCGTTATGATGGTGTGTCGTTCTCGAAGGCACTGGGAACGGTTGTAACCGAGCGTGCCGTTGACACGCTGATAGTGATGATATACTCGGGAATAATACTGTTGGTAGAGATGAGCGTGTTTGGCACTTTCTTCCGCAAGACGGGTACATCGATGGACCGTATACTTAACAGCTTCTCGCTTACAGGTTGGATAGTTACTGCTATCTGTGGTGTGGCTGTTGCGATACTGTTGCACTTGCTGCTGAAGAACTTCTCTATATATAATAAGGTGAAAATGACGCTTAGTGGCATCTGGGAGGGTGTGCTCTCGTTGAAGGGCGTGCGCAACCTGCCACTGTATCTGTTCTTCTCAGTAGGCATCTGGGTGATGTATTTCTTGCATTACTATCTGACGTTCTTCTGTTTCGACTTCACCGCAAATCTTGGCATAGGCTGTGCGTTGGTATCGTTTGTGGTGGCCAACTTTGCTGTTATAGTGCCAACACCAAACGGAGCCGGTCCGTGGCACTTTGCCATCAAGACCATGCTGATACTTTATGGTGTGGCCGATGAGCAGGCGCTTTGGTTTGTGCTCATCGTACATACCGTGCAGACCATGCTGGTCATAGTCCTTGGCATATACGCCTGGGCTGCTTTACTTTTTACTAAAAGATTAAACCCCAAAATAGAAAAACTATGAGTGAAATTAAAAATCTGAACCCAACGTGCATCTGGAAGAATTTCTATGCACTGACACAGGTTCCACGTCCATCAGGACATCTGGAGAAAGTACAACAGTTCCTGCTCGACTTTGCTAAGCAGGCAGGTGTGGAGGCATTTAAAGACCCCGCAGATAACATCGTGATGCGTAAGCCCGCTTCGGCTGGTATGGAGAAAAAGAAGGGTGTGATTCTGCAGGCTCATATGGACATGGTGCCACAGAAGACTCCTGAGAGTACCCATAACTTTGAGACCGACCCAATACAGCCTTGGATTGACGGCGAATGGGTAAAGGCAAAGGGCACAACTCTGGGTGCTGACAACGGTCTGGGCGTAGCTGCCATTATGGCAATTATGGAGGACAAGACCCTGAAGCACGGTCCTATTGAGGCACTGATTACCGCCGACGAAGAGACTGGTATGTTTGGCGCTAACGGACTGCCTGAAGGCGAGTTGAACGGCGACATACTGATGAACCTCGACTCAGAGCACTGGGGCAAGTTTGTTATCGGTAGTGCTGGTGGTATCAACATCACTGCTACACTTGATTATAAAGAGGTGGAGACCGATGCCGACGATGCTGCTGTAAAGGTAACAGTGAAGGGCCTGCGTGGCGGACACTCAGGACTGGAGATTCACGAGGGTCGTGGAAACGCCAACAAGCTGTTGGTTCGTCTGGTTCGCGAGGCCATCGAGGAGTGCGAGGCTCGTTTGGCTTGCTGGCAGGGTGGAAACATGCGTAACGCCATCCCATTCAAGGCCGAGGCTGTGCTGACATTGCCAAAGGAGAACGTAGCTGCTCTGAAGGAGCTTGCTGCCGACTGGCTCGAGGACTTCGTCGACGAGTATAAGGGTATTGAGAGTGGTATCGAGGTTATCTGTGAGGACGTGGAGACACCAAAGATGGAGGTTCCACAGGAGATTCAGGACAACCTTATCAACGTGATCTACGGTTGCCACGACGGTGTGGTTCGTATGATTCCAAGCTATCCAAGCGTAGTTGAGACATCGAGCAACCTGGCTATCATCGAGATAGGCGAGGGGCATGCTATGATTAAGATTCTGGCTCGTTCAAGTCGTGAGGATATGAAGGATTACATCGTTAAGACCTTGGAGAGCTGCTTCAATATGGCAGGCATGAAGGTTGAGACTGCAGGTAGCTACGGCGGTTGGGATCCAAACCCCGACTCAGAGATTCTGCACCTGTTGCTGAAGGAGTATAAGGATCTGTTTGGCAAGGACGGAATCATCCAGGTAGACCACGCAGGACTGGAGTGCTCTATCATCCTGGGTAAGTATCCACACCTTGACGTAGTGAGCATGGGCCCCACAATGAAGTCGCCTCACACCACTACCGAGCGTGCGCTCATCGAGACTGTGGCTCCTTTCTGGGAACTGCTGAAGAAGACTCTCGAGGATATTCCTGAGAAATAAAAAGTTGAAAAATTGAAAAATTGGAATAAAAAACCGCGGATTTGCTTGGCAGGTCCGCGTTTTTTATTTATCTTTGCACCCGATAAATCAAATTAATAACAAAATTATGGACGATTACCCGGCGGACAATTACAATTCGTAAAGGCGGGGGATGGTGAGCAAGGCTGCTAATCCCTTTGCCGCTAAAACCATTTCATTAACGAAAAAAGGATTAGCAAAATGAAGACATTCTGGAATACCCAAGGTGGACTGACCCAACTGGAAGAGTGGCAGCCCAATTGCTGGATACAGGTGACATGCCCCACCGAAGAAGACCAGCGCGAACTCGAGGAGAAGTTTAATATCCCCGACTATTTTATGTCGGACATCAGCGATACCGATGAGCGTGCCCGTTATGAATACGATGACGGATGGATGCTCATCATCCTGCGTATACCTTATGTAAAGGAGATACGCTCAAGAACACCATATACTACAGTGCCTCTTGGTATCATACATAAGCGTGATGTAACCATTACAGTGTGTTTCTACGAGACCAATGTGATGATTGACTTCGTTAGCTTCCAGCAGAAGCGCGGTGAGGGATTCACTGACCATGTAGATATGATTTTCCGTTTGTTCCTTTCAAGTGCAGTATGGTATCTGAAGCGACTGAAGCAGATTTCTATGCTGGTAGATAAGGCTAAGCGTAACCTTGACAAGGAGGTGAACAACGAGAGTCTTATCGGACTTAGCCGTCTGCAAGACTCGCTTACGTACTTCCAGACATCAATCCGTGGTAACGAGACACTGTTGTCGAAGTTGAAGTTCAAACTGCAGATTGACGAACTTGATGCCGACCTGATTGAGGACGTAAATATCGAGATGACCCAGGCGCGAGAGACTACAAGCATCTACTCGAACATCCTTGAATCTACCATGGATACATATCAGAGTATTATCAACAACAATATGAACACCGTGATGCGTACGCTTACATCGGTAACCATTATTATGATGATACCTACGCTGATAACGTCTATGTTCGGTATGAACCTGGTAAACGGAATGGAGGCAAAACCTTGGGGATTCGTCATCGCAATCATCTTTTCGGTAGCCATTTCAGCCATTGCGTGGGGCATTTTCCGCAGAAAACGACTTGTTTAAGCCCCAAAAACGCAAAAAAACTGAAAAAAATTAGGAAGTTTCAATAATATTGCTTAATTTTGACGCCAAATGTGATGATGCTAAGCATCATTTAGTATTAATTAATTTATTTAAATGATGGACTCTCAAGAGAATACCCTCGAGTTGGGTACAAACGAAGAAGTAGTTAATGAGGAAGTTGCATCTCAGGCTGTTGAGACTGAACCTCAAGTTGAGAACGAAGAGCAGGCTCGTGTAGTTTACGAGACTAAGGAAGATGTGTTGCGTCGTCTGCAGGACATCGCTCATAGCGATGAGACACCGCAGAAGGAAGAAGTGGAGTATCTTAAGGCTTCATTCTACAAGTTGCACATTGCTGAGCGCGAGGCTAAGCTCAAGGCTTATCTGGATGCTGGCGGCGATCCTGAGCAGTATCAGTACACCCCCGATCCGGTAGAGGAGTCGTTCAAGGCCGAGATGGGAATCATCAAGGAGAAGCGTGCCAAGATCTTCAAGGAGATGGAAGCTGAGAAGCAGGAGAATCTCACGAAGAAGTTGGCTATCATCGACCGTATCAAGGCCATGATTACCACTCCCGATGAGGCAAACAAGAACTACAAGGAGTTCAAAGCCCTGCAAGAGCAGTGGCGCGAGATAAAGAATGTGCCAGCTGATAAGGCCAACGAGTTGTGGCGTAACTATCAGTTGTACGTAGAGCAGTTCTACGATATGCTTCGCCTTAACAGTGAGGCCCGCGAGTATGATTTCAAGAAGAACTTTGAGCTGAAGACCGCCCTCTGCGAGGCTGCTGAGAAGTTGGCCGATGAGGAGGATGTTATCAGTGCCTTCCACCAATTGCAGAAGTTGCACCAGGAGTATCGTGAGATTGGTCCTGTTGCCAAGGAGCAGCGTGAGGAGATCTGGAATCGTTTCAAGGCTGCATCGAGTGTTATCAACAAGCGTCACCAGCAGCACTTTGAGGGTGTTCGTGCAAAGGAAGAGGATAACCTGGCACGAAAGACTGTTCTTTGTGAGAAGGTTGAGGCTATCGCTGCCGAGGAGAACAAGGGTAGCGGCGACTGGGAGAAGCATACCAAGCAGATTATTGATATCCAGACAGAGTGGAAGACCATCGGTTTCGCTCCACAGAAGATGAACGTGAAGATCTTTGAGCGCTTCCGTGCTGCATGCGATGATTTCTTCGGTCGTAAGGCTGCTTATTTCAAGGGCCTGAAGGATACATTCAAGGAGAATGCCGACAAGAAGCGTGCCCTGATTGAGAAGGCAAAGGCTCTGCAGGATTCAACTGACTGGAAGTCTACAAGTGATAAGTTCATCGCTCTGCAGAAGGAGTGGAAGACCATCGGTATGGTGCCAAAGAAGCTTGGCGACCAGCTGTGGGCTGAGTTTCTTGGTGCATGTAACGCATTCTTCGAGGCACGTAATGCTGCAGGTGCAGGACAGCGTGGTGAGGAGCGCGAGAATATGGATAAGAAGCTGGAGATTATCGAGAAACTCAAGGCTGTTGCCGAGGAAACTGGAGATGGTCTGGCAGAGAAGGTACAGAAGCTTGTTGAGGAGTACAATGCCATCGGACATGTGCCATTTAAGGAGAAGGACAAACTCTACAAGGAGTATCATGCTGTTCTCGACAAACTCTATAAGGATCTTAACATCAGCACTGCAAAGCGCAAGCTGAGTAACTTCAAGCAGAACCTGAAGCAGGTAGCCGAGCGTGGTGAGAATGCTCTCGACAACGAGCGTGCACGCCTGTTCCGTCAGTATGAGGCTCTGAAGCAGGAGATTCAGACTTACGAGAACAACCTTGGATTCCTGAATGCAAGCTCGAAGAAGGGTAACAGCCTTATCGACGAGATGAACCGCAAGGTACAGAAGCTGAAGGATGATATGAATCTGGTTCGTGAGAAGATAAAGGCAATCGATGCCGAGAACAAATAATAAAAAGTAATCGCTAAGCACTCCGCTTAGCGATTCTTTTTTGGGGTATAAAAACAAAAAGCGCTAAGCATTTTGCTTAGCGTCTCTTTTGGTTGGGGTACCCGGACAACAAAGCGTTAAATCCTATCGATTTCTGTCTAATTCAAATGTTTGTAAATCTCTGAAAATAAACGCGTTATATAATTATATAATTTTAACAATTATCGAACTAATCACGCCAATTTTAAATTATCACGCCAAAAACACGCCAAAAAGTTTGGTTCGGTTCTATCTA
>CADCEF010000012.1 GCA_902800365.1 uncultured Prevotella sp.
GGCAGGCGCACAATACGACTCTGCTCGGCAATGGCCTGCAGAATGCTCTGACGAATCCACCATACGGCATAAGAGATGAACTTAAATCCGCGTGTCTCGTCAAACTTCTCAGCTGCCTTAACCAGTCCTATATTACCCTCATCGATCAGGTCGGTAAGTGTCAATCCCTGATGCTGGTACTGTTTTGCTACAGACACCACAAAGCGCAGATTGGCTGTAACAAGGCGCTCCTTAGCCTTCTCGCCCTCAGGACCACCACGGCGGATAGCCTGAGCCAGCTCAATCTCTTCATCAATAGTGACAAGGGGTTGACGACCGATTTCTACAAGGTACTTATCGAGTGCCTCACTAGATCGGTTGGTAATGCTTTTTTGAATCTTTAATTGCCTCATATTTCTATCGTTACTCTGAAAAAGTGTGCAAAAGTACTAAAAAAAACGATACATTGCAACCAACGCACCGTTTATTTAGAGTATTTTAACGAATTTAGGTTAGAATTCTATGGATGAGGGGGCCAAATCGATGGATTGAGCGGTCAATGTCGGGCTATTGGTGAGATCTCTCGACGTTGCTCGAGATGACATAAGGGGGGAAGGCCGAGATGACATCAGGGGGGAAGGCCGAGATGACATTGAGGGGGCGCCCGATGTCATCGGGTGTTGAACGACTACGAGGCACTTGCCGAAGAAGGCTTTGCGGCGGGGAGCCTGAAAGCGTTCCATAGATGTCTGGCAACCATTATCGGTACCAAGGATCTTTGCGCCACCTGTGGTTGAGAACTCAATCTGGTTCTCGGCCCATGGACAGAGATTGCCATCCTTGTCGACTACTTCGACGGTGATAAAGGTGGTGGTTTTGCCTTGGTAGTCAATACTGAGGCGGATGTGATCGGGCTGGCCGGCGGTTTTTATTGTTTGGGTGGCGATTACTTTGCCGTTCTTGCGAGAGACCGCGGTGATTTCGCCTGGGGCGAAGGGGACACGCCATGCGGCGTGGTACTTCGTACTGAGATCCCTCGACTGCGCTCGGGATGACAAGGGGGAGGGAGTCGCTCGGGATGACAAGGGTGAGGGGGTGGCTCGGGATGACACATCCTTCCCCACTGTCATCTCGACCGCGCTCGACCTCTGGTCGCTTGCTACTGAAAGGACGCAAGAAGTGGAGAGATCTCCTGGAGTTGCCCTAGAGGGCAACTTTGACTTAACCCCTTGACTTACGCCGTTGATGAAGAGCTCGACTTCGTCGGCTTGGTTGTAGTAGGCCCAGAGGTCGATGGTTTGGCCGGGGCGCCAGTTCCAATGGGGGAAGAGATGGAGCATGGGCTTATCGGTCCACTCGCTCTGGTACATATAATAGCTGTCCTTTGGGAAGCCAGCAAGGTCGATAACACCGAAATACGAGCTACGTGCAGGGAAACCATAAGGTGTGGGCTCGCCAATATAGTCGAAGCCTGTCCAGATGAACTGTCCACCAACGTACGGGGTGTTCTTGACAACATCCCAAGTCTCCTCGTGAGTTGAGCCCCATGAGGCTGACATGTTATCATAGGCCGAGCACATGAACGTGGGATCGGTATAAGGCAACCACCACTGTTTGGGGGCGCGATAGATGCTATCCGACGGCATCATATAGAAACCACGTGTCTGCAGAGCCGACACACTCTCGGAGAAGATCATTGGCTTATCGGGGAAGTTCTTAGGGAAGTCCTTTACCATCTGGTGATGATAGTTGAAACCGATGATATCGATGGCACCGCTCTTGAACAGATGGTTGTTGGGGTTGACCTCATTACAACCGGCTGTGATAGGACGGGTGGTATCGTAGCGCTTTATTATCTCAGCAAGATGACGGGTGAGCAGGGAGTTGACACTGAGCTCGCCCTCCTTGGCCAAGGTAGAGGCATCGTGACCGGCATTAAGGATGAGGTTGGCCTGCTCGAGAGTGAGGGTATCGGCCTTGGCATCACTCCACTGTTCGAGGACCTCATTACCGATAGACCACATGAGGACAGAGGGGTGATTGCGGTCGCGCAGCACCAGATCGGTAAGATCGCGCTCATGCCACTCATCGAAGAATCGGGCATAGTCGTTCTGGGTCTTACGGCGGCGCCACATATCGAAGCTCTCGTCCATGACGATGATGCCCATAGTGTCGCACATGTTCAACAGCTCAGGAGCTGGAGGGTTATGCGAACAGCGGATGGCATTGACTCCCATGGCCTTGAGCTTGGTGAGTTTGCGATGGAGAGCATCCTCGTTGAGTGCAGAGCCCAGGCAACCAAAGTCGTGATGCTCGCAAACGCCATTGAGCTTGAAGTTCTTGCCATTGAGCCAAAAGCCTGTCTTGGCATCGAACTTAAAGTCGCGGAAACCGGTGGTGGTGGTTACTTCGTCGACGACTTTGCCGGCTACTACAAGTTGCGTTCGCACCTTGTAGACATAAGGGTCCTGAAGGGACCACTTATGTAATTTGGAGGAGTTAATGGAGTTAATGGAGTTAGAGGAGTTAGGGGAGTTAGAAGATTTTGCTGTGGCGAGGACTTTGCCATTGGCATCGAGTAATTCGTTTTTAACTGTTACTCGCTGGTTGGTGGGGTTAATGTAGTCGACCTCTACTTTGCCATTGTGGATGTAGACGCCCCAGTGCTTGATGTGGATGGGATGGGTTTTGGTGAGCCAGACATGGCGATAGATACCACAGCCAGAGTACCAACGGGAATTGGGTTGGTCGGAGTTGTCTACTCGCACAGCCACCACGTTCTCACCCTCGTGGACATATGGGGTTATGTCGTACTCGAAACTAGAATAGCCATAAGGGCGCGTGCCCACTTTATGGCCGTTAATGAATACCGTCGAATTCATGTAAACGCCATCGAACTCCAGGAAATATTTTTCACTGCCGGCCGGCAGTGAAAAATATTTCCTGTACCAGCCGATGCCACCGGGCAGGGCACCGCCGGAGGCGCCACTGGGGTTGCTATCGTGGAAATCGCCCTCGATGGCCCAATCGTGGGGGACATTGAGAGTGCGCCAATGCGAATCGTTATACTCAGGACTGGCCATCTGGGCAGAATCGCCCAGGAAGAACTTCCAGTCGTTATCAAAACAAACTCGCTCTCTGGCGTTAGAAACCAGAGAGCAGAGTGATACAACTATTAAGAAAAAAAGGTGTTTCATTATTTAGAAGTTTCCTCCATAAATCAAACCATAGTAGCGGTCGCTCTTATCGAACGTGCTATTGATGTTAGGATCTCGTTTTGGTTGCCAAGTTCGCACTTTGATACACGGTTGGTCGATATCATTCAGGTCGACCATCAGGAACAGATATCCCGTATCAGAATAGCTCGAGCTATAGTAATCCTGGTGTATCTGTATGCCATAGGTATCGGCACCTACGCCCATCTTCTTTACATCGTTATCGGTAAAGCGGATGTTGATGAACTGGTTGCTCTTAAAGCTACGCTCCACATTCTTGATGTACTCCTGCTTGCTAAGGCGGGTGTGCTTAACCATCTCATTATCGAGGTACTTGCTGTTCTCGGCACTCTTCTGGGCCTTCTTGATGACATGACCTACGATAATGATAGCATCATCGTCGAAGATGCTCTTTATATAGTCGGCACGCTTAAGAGCGAAAGCAGTCTTATAGTTCTCGAGGAAGGTGGCAATGACCATACGGATAGAGTCGGTCCAACCAGCAGCCTCGCGATTGAAGATATCATCGCGTGCAGCCTTGTCGAGACCAAAGGCGATAGACTCAATCTTACGATCGGCACCAAAGGTAAAGGTTACATCCTCTACAAACGAGCGGTTGTTATTCTTGAAGGCGAACTTCATAGGAACACTACGGCAGATGACACGCTCGCCAAGCTGGTAGAAGTTGAGGTTTGGTGTGCCCAGGATAGAGGCTGTGCCATAGTTGATGAGACGTGTGAACATATCGTATCCACCCTCGGTGAAGTAATCCTGCACAGTACCATAGCTCTTTGACTTGATGGCACCCAGGATATTGTTGATAATCTGGGCATAGTCCTCGGGCTGCTGTACTGCAGTGGCATGCTCGGCCACACTCATGGCCTTGACGGTCTCCTCGAACTTCTCCTGAGTAGCCTTCATCTCCTTCTTCTTAGGACCATTGATGACTACTGTGGCCTTGGGGAACGGTGTGGGGTTGAACACCTCGGCAACCATCTCGAGCTCACGGTCCTGGCGCATCTGTCCGGCAAACTCGTACTCGTACTTGAGCTGAAGCTTCTCGGTAGGTGTGCCTGGGTGAAGATCGATCTGCGACAGTCCGTCCTTGGCTGAGTTAACGAACGAGTAGTTCATGCCATCCATAAAGCGGAAGTCGAGACTTGTTACGGGCTTACCCTTATAGGTGATAAGAAGGTCGACCACGTTCTCCTCGACCTTGGCAATCTCGGTCTTGATGTTACCAAGGATGTGATTAATCTGCTCAGGGATCCATACAGTAAGCGTCTGTTTGATACCATCCTGATCGATCTTTACTGCATTGGGGTGCTGAAGACTCTTAAGCAGACACAGAGCCCAGTAGTAGTTACGCAGAGCATCGTCGATACGAGCCTCGCGCTCAGCATTCTGAGCTGTGTAGACATAACTCAGGATGCGATCCTCGCGCTCCTGGAACACCTTCTCGAGCTCGCTCTTGTGGATATAGCGCACCACATAAGCCTCGGGCTCATGGCTAATCCACAAACTCTTGGTGTTGTTAAGGCTACCTGCCGAGTAAGTACGAACCACAGCCTCCATGGCAGTCTTCGAGTCGATCTTATCGCCATCGTTAATCTGCTGCATGTCGAGGTTTGTCTCGCTCTGCACTGTTACTGAAATCTTACTGATAAGGTCGTTGAGCGCACCCTGGTTCGCCTTCGAATCGGTGGTGTTACGTCCCTCACCCCAGATGTAATTCTCGTCGGCCTGAATCTTGGCCAACTGTTCAAGAGGTGTCTGAGCCGCTGCCCAGAGAGGCAGCAGCATCAGGCAAAAAGTTCCAAATAGTTTTCTCATATTTATCAAATCTTAATTATTTTACTATCATGCTCTTGCCGTTGACGATGTAAACGCCCTTAGCAAGACCCTTGAGAGCATCCTCCTCGGCAGCTTCCTTGACGAGAACACCCGAGAGGCTGTAGACCTTAACCATCTTACCAGTGCTCTGAGTGCTGATGGTCTCGATAGGTGTAGTATCATCGTCGGCATCAGGATCATCGCTGAAGCCACGTGTTACGCTGACATAATCACGAGCATTGGCGCGACTGATAACGTAAGCCTCGAATGGACGAAGAGCTCGGCCACTGCGCTTCTTGAAGATGCTACCAGCCTTCTTACCATCGGTCTCCTCGGTGTTGAGCAGCATGATGTCGTCGGTATTCTCACTATTCAAGAAGTTTGCATAGAGAGTGTTGACACCCTTCTGAACCGACTGAGGCTCGGTTACAGGTACCCAAGTATCGGTTGCTGAGAATGTAACCTTACCACCAACGCGATAACGTGTGGCATAACTATCGCTATTAGGCATACAGATGATGTAAGGCTTGTTAGGCTCAATCTTGCTTACATCCTTGAACTCAATGTCGGTGAGCTCGCGCAGCCAGAATGGCTTGTACTGGGCCTTCTCGGTAAGGCTATCGTAAGCAGCGAATGGCAGCAGCTCGCCCTTGCTCTCATGAACAAATCGGCTACACTCGAATGGCAGCGCTATTGTCTCCCATCCATAACCCTCGCCCGACTCAAGCTGGAAGTTGTGAGTATAGGTGATGTTCTGTGCATAGAAGCCCTGTGGACAGTGGAAGTTATTACCCTCGCCATCGCTCAGGATGATGTTCTTTGCTGTGCCGTTAACGATGATGTTCTGTGCATAAGAGTTTGTTGGAGCAGCGTCCTCAGAAGGAACGAACAGCAACAGGTTCGGGTTGACATCAGCATCGAATGCATTGTCAGGAATCTTAGCTGTGGTGTTCCAAACTACAGCTGCCAGGTTATCACATCCAGAGAAGATGTTATCACCAACAGCCTGCAATCCGTTAGGAGAAGAGAACTCCAACAGAGGCATATCAGCAAATGCCTTATCAGGAATCTTACCATCATCGACAGTAGCTTCACTCAGGTCAAGATGCTGAAGTGATGTCATCTTAGTCTTGATGAACGACATATCATCGGCATTGATAGGACCAGTAACAGTAAACTCAGTGATAGCTGAAGGATTTGCCCATCCCATTGAGGTTGCCAATCCACCTGCCTTTTCAGATGTAGCACCATTAAGACCGGCATACGAATTAATACTGATCTCTGCAACTTCACTATCATTTCTATAGTTACCCTGAGCCATTGCACGAATAGTGCCAGTACCTGTAAGCAGAATAGAATCCTTATACTCAATAGAGTTATAGTATCCAGAACCAGGATAATCACCGTTGGTTGTGTACCAAATGGTGGCTCCTTCTATCTCCTTAAACTTAAGTGCATGTCCATTATTAGAAAGCACCTCAGGCTTCTGCCATCTTACAATACTATTAACCCAATAATCGCCAGTTCTTGACTGGAAGTCGTCCTTTTCTACTCTTACGTACAGATAACCATTATACTCAAGATCGAACGGAGCTGTATATTTACGAGAGTAAACAATACTTCCGGTGGTCTCGTCTCTTGGATCAACCTCGTACGCATAGAAAATATTAACATCAGGAGTAGCAGAAGTGATAGTCATCTTTGTGCCATCAAGCGAGAACTCAGGATAACCAACATAGAAGCTATTATATGTTCTCTGACGTACAGAAGAATTAATCTTGCCTGCCTCAATCGCTATGGCTCTGATATCAACATTATGCTTTAACTTAAACTCTGAGGTATATTTAGTACTACTTGTTGTAGGATCAGTACCATCAAGAGTATAATAGATTGTTGCGCCTTCGTTAGCACTCATAACCACTGTGGTATCAGCCTTGATTGTAATTGTAGGCTGATTACAAGTATAATTACTGAGATATATCCAACCAAATGAACTCCAACCTGCATAGTTATATCCATCCTTTTTAGCATTAGCATATACATACGTTCCATCAGGTACTTCGAATGGAGCAGTATATGGCAAGTTCTCAGTTACTTCTGAATTGGTTTCATTAAGTGCATAATAAATCTTAGCACCTGGAGTTGTCGTCTCAAGTTTTATCTTCAACTTATTATCCTCAACAAACGGAGTTATAGAAACCTCATCTACACGGAAACCAGAGTATGACTTCTCGCTTATCGAAGAATTAAGCTTTCCCGTTGCAACAGCAATAGCCCTAACAGTACAGTTCTCGGTTAAAGTAAACTTGGAAGTATACTTTGTGCTATTTATTGTAGGATCAGAGCCATCAAGTGTATAGTAAATCTCCGCTCCTTCGTCAGCACTGATTGTCACCCCAATATCAGCAGACGAAATTGAAATAGTAGGAGACGAACATGTATAAGAGCTATATCTTATATATGTATTCCTTGTGGATGCATTATTAAATCCATCCTTTGCTGCACTTGCATAAACATATTTATTATTTGCGACTGTGAAAGGTTCCTTATAAAGAACATTTGCAGGCAAATTACTAGAATTGAAATCATCAAAATCATAATAAATGATTGCGTCAGGATCTGAACAAGTCAAACGCATCTTCAAAGAATCTCCATCGGCATATGGTTCAAATGTAACATCTGGAACACGGAACCAACTTGTTACACTATATGACAGAGTATCCGATGTTGCCATCTTATCCTTGACAGCATAGAATCTTAAGTTATCATTACGCTTCAACTCAAGCGTATCCTTAGTCATTTTTGTTGCTGTCGTTAATATATTCTCATTATCATCCACCGTATAGTAATAAACACTGGCATTAGGAGTAGTTGTAGTAACTACCATTTTCTTTGTCTCGCTATCACTATAATTAACTGATGGACGAGCAACCTTCAAGTTTGATGTTGAAACATAGAAGTTCCTCCATTGAGAGTCAACCTGGCCTGTCTTTGATGCTTTTGCAAAAACATATTGACCTAACGTTACAGGAACGGGGGTTCCATCATACAACAACTTTGCAGCAGAGTCATCATAATAGTAGCTATTAGAGACGTAGTATCTTATATCTACATCCTCTACTTCATGACTAAACGATACTGAGTAGTTTACAACACCATCATTTTCCTCAAAAGCAGGTTCAAATATTACATCAGCCAATCTGAACCACTCATCCAAGCTATAAGATGAAACTGGAGAATTAATATATCCAGCTTTTGCACATATGGCCTTTACCGTACCATTTACATCAGAAGAGAATGGTTTTCCGTCATATTTTGTGCTTGAAGTAGATGGAGTCATTGATTGACCAACAGGTTCAATAACATAATAAACGTCCAAGGTATCTGGGGCTGCTATTGAAATCAGTTTTTTCTCACTATCAATATATATTGAAGGTGATGCACATGCAACCCAAGAACTATCAGCGTATACCATACGCTTACTTGTCAAATCAGATCTGTTATAACCTGTTTTAATAGCAACCGCATAAATTGTATTACCATCTTCTACAGGAACCGGACCTGTATATAACGAACCATAATTTCTCCAGCTCTCATCAGAATAGTGATAGTTATTTATCTGATAATAAATGTCCATACCTGAGGTATTCACCTTATCACTATCAGCCAACTTCAATTCCATTTTTGAAGAACCATCCTCTTGAATCTGCTTAAACAAAACAGCAGGACACTTAAAGAAAGAACCAATGTATAATTCATCTGAAATTGGAGAATTAAACATATTGTCTTTTACAGCAATAGCTTTATAAGTAACATCATTAGCTATTGGGACAATCGGCTTATCATACTTTATACCATTAGTCGTAGAAGGATCACTTCCGTCTGCAGTATAATAGATAACAGCATCAGCTGTGGCCGTTGTAATAGAAATAACAGTGTCAGTCTGATTAAAATTAATAGTTGGCTGTTTACACTTCATTTCCGAGAAGTCGTAAGTTTTTTGAGCAATCTCAGAATCGTTCATTCCAGTCTTCAACGCTATTACTTTAACAGATTGTCCACTAGAAATACTCTTAGCCTCATTATCATATATATCCCAATCAACAGGGTCGCTATTATCAACACCTGAATATATCTTGTATCTGATAGTTGCGGCTTCTGTAGTTGTGGCGAATGCCAAATTCAAACTTGAGCCAGAAATGGTCTCAGTAATAGTAGGCTTGGCAACTGTTTCCTTAGTCGGATCAACAGCTGATGATGCAGATTCTTTTATCTTATCATAAATAGTTGAATTATTATATCCCCATCCTGTAACAATTGTATATGTTGACTTTAAGCCCTTTGGAACATATATAGTAGAAACATAATAAAATGCATTAGTATGCGATACAGCAGGATCTGTCATTTCTGCACGTACTATACCACATTGAAAGGCATAATCACCCACATTGATAGCTTTACCACTTATTCCCATATTAGAAGGGAATACAACAGTTACATTACCATAATTCACGAAACTATTATAAAAAGCATGAGAGCCTATCGATGTCAACGAACTAGGCAACACGAATGTAGCATCCGCAAAATTAAGTTTACAATTAGCAAATGCATATGTTCCTATTTGCTTTAGAGATGACGGAATATTAACATCTGTCAAATTTGAACAATTATAGAAGGCATAGTCGCCAATTATCGACAAATTAGTGGGCAGAACAACTTTCTGGAGGACAGTGTTATAGCAAAAAGCTCCAGAACTAATTTCTGTAACTGTTGAAGGAACAGTATAAAGAACACCATCCTTGCGTTGTGGATAACAAACCAATTTTGTTTTATCACTATTAAACAAAACACCACCTGCTACACTGAAGTTCCCACCTGCGACGACATCAAAAGCAACTATCGCCCTTTGACCATATGAGTAGCTACTAGTATATGGATCAACAGTTACCATCTCTTTGGGCAATTTCAGTGTCGCAATATTTGTATGGATGTTCTCAAGATTTATAGATGTCAATTGGGTACATTGAGACAGATCAAGCGAAACCTCATTACCATATGTCCAACGATCAAAGCCTGTGACAGTGTAGGCCACTGTTTTCTCTGTAAACGTACCAGGGATGCTCACTGTTCCGGAAAGTTTATTTACGCTTGAACTATCCTGGTAAACTGAGACATAATTACTTGTTGAATTAGTAATTTTATATGTCACGCCTTCATGCTGAACATATGTCTGAGCCCACATAGTCATTGATGTGAGGAAGGTGACAGCAAGTAATATATATTTTTTCATAACGTTAATTCTTTAAAGGTTAGTATTTCCGTTACTGTTTTCTCGCAAGACTTGGTGATGGGTTGTCACCATTGCCCGGAGTTGAACCTGGCAGGGTGACTGGGTAGTCTTCGCCATAAGTAGTACCAACTACAGTAGTGGCATATGCACATATGTAATATGTGTATCCATCTTCCTGCTTTGAGGTGGTAGAGAATGTGGTCTCTGTTGTAGAAGCTCCTGACAACATAGATACCTTGTCGCGAGGATTAGGATCACGACTGATGCAATATCCATAGTCGGTAAGATTGTACTTGCTTCCTGATGATACTTTACCATTAATAGAAATAGTAACGCCATCCTGACCAACAGTGCCCTCGATAGTTGCAGTAGGCAGTGGTGCTGCATTCTGCTCGACAATCATTGAGATGAACTCCTGCTGACCGGCCTTGTTTGATGTAGCAACAATAATACCTGCAGAACGCTTAACGCTTGTCTGGTTATCGGTAATTACCATAGTGAAATGACCATTTCCGGTACCCTTCTCATCAGTAAGATAACACCAAGGATTTCTATCTTCCTCTTCTGTTTCAAAGACAACGTCGGCCTCCCAAGAGGTGTTACACTTAATAGTAATAGACTTAGATGTCTCCTCGTATGGAGCAGTGAATTTCTCACCATCGAGGTTCTCAAACTCCAGCTCTGCCTGGAAGTCACCTGCCGACTGAGTAACAGTACAAGCACGTGGCAGAGAGCCATCATCGGCCGAGAAGTTAAGAACAACTACGCGATCGCTCTCGGTATTATTAACAGAGCTCTCGATAGTTATTACGGTATTTCCAGTACCCTCGGTAGGGGTGACAATCAGATCGGTCCAGCTACCTTTATCGTATGACACCTTCCAGTGACAGTTTGAGGTAACATCAACTGTAGCAGCCTGTGAGTTTCCCGACATTGAAACCTTTGAAGAAACCACGATGTAGTTGCTGCTCACGGTATTCTCATCGTTTGCATCATCATTGCTGGTGCAGGCTGAGAACACACATGTGGCTGCGAGCAGAGCTCCGAGCCAATAGCTTTTTCTTACTATATTCATAATCTTATGTATTTTTAGCTATTAATATTCCAAATCAGAACGCAAGAATCAATCCAGCCTGAACGCCTAAGATTGTGGTACTGAAACCAGCGGCTTCGGCAATCTTGTTGAAGGTCTCATCAGACTTGAGTCCGATGCCCAGTTCTGGCGCTGCAAAGAGATAGACATGCTGGGTGGGCACAAACAGCAACTTAGCTCCGATGGTAAGAGCCTGCTGAGAAGCGCCATCGCCATACATCTTAGTACCGGCTTTCTGAACACCCTTAAGCTGATTCATGCTCCATCCTATCTGTGGCACAAATCCGATACGGCGCATAAGAGCAATCTGATAACCATATTTTACCTGAATAGAGTTCATCTTGTAGGTGATACGGTTAATCTCATCGGCAGCACCAGAGTTGCTGGTCCAATAAGCAACCTTAGACTCTGTGTTACCGAAAGTGTAGCTTACCTGGAAATCGTTATTTCCAAGAACCATACCTAAGATTCCAGTAAAGCCACCGAGGCTGCGTACATTGATACCTCCTCCGAAGTAGAATGCACTTGGGCGAACATACGAGATGGGAACCATGTTGATAGTATCAGCTACTGTCTCATTATGAAGAACATCGTAAGCTCTTGTCTCTGGAACATATCCACGCAAAGAATAGCTGATTTCATGAGGACCTACGGGCAGAGTAACAGTCTCACCTGCAACCATCATGCTCTTTCCATCAAGCAGAGCTGTGGTTGTTACAGGGAATGTTACAATGTTAAGGAATCCTGAATGAGGAATAGGAGGCGCAGCCTTGAACTCGTTAAGCTGCTGGCGCTTAACCTCGAATGTACTCTTTACAGAATCACAATCGGCCTTGCGGGTCTCAACGGTATAGCTACCCTCTCGGAGCTGTGTTGACCAACTGCCTGTACCAACCAAGCTACCCTCGAAATAGATATCGGCCTTGTTGTCGACAGTTACCTTCACATCGCCAAACAGATGGCTGATGTTGCGCATCTCAACATTGAACACGTTGGTCTTCTTCTCGTCATTAGGCATGATGTAGATTGTGTCGGCACCCTCGAAACGGTCGTTTGATGCTGTAACGATGTGACGACCGAAGTTGAGGTACTTGTTGTAAATAGGAGCACGACCCAGGTTCTCGCCATCGACATAAACAAGCGAGCGGGCCATAGAGGTTGTGATTGTAGCATAACGACCAGTACCGATATCGAGCAGCATCTCGTAGGTACGGCCTCCCTGAATAGAAACAGGATAGTAATAATCACGTAGCATACCGAACACAGGGTGGCTGATAGTTAGCTTCTGTGCTCTTGGCGGAACATACAGCCACAACTCAGCGGCCTTTTGCTCTGTGCCTACGATTCCAAGCGAACCACCATCAAAATGGAAGCCCTTCTCAGGGGATACGATTTTGATAAGGGCTGCCTTATCACCATTCTGGTCTCGGCGCTCTGTACCGCGAGTATTAGCGGTAAGGTCGGTCTCCAGCAGCTTAAAGCTAACGACATTAAGGCCGTCAGCACTAGCACTGATGGTTGCCATAAACGCCACGATAATAAGTAGCAGTTTTCTCATACGCATTTATAGTTTTGTTAAAAGTTTACTCTATGGGGGCAAAGTTAACAAAATTTTTCGAACAATGCGCATTTTTGAGCAGAAATTTTCGGATTTATCACACTTTTTTTTGCGTTAAAAGTTTATTAGTGTTAACGACACACAAGGTGGACCAATAAAAAAACGGGGCATAACCGATATAGTTACGCCCCAAAATAATAAAAATATTTGAATTAAAGCTTTACGCTAATTGCTTTGCCAGAGTACTGAACCATCTTGCCCTCAGGGTTATCGAGGTTGAGAGATTTGGGGGCATCGCCAGTGACGAGAGCCACATTGAAACGGCGGTTCTTCAACATGCCATTGAACTGACCCTTGCGAGCACCGAAAGATACTGTGCGGGTGGCATCATCGTAGGTGATATCGATGGTGGCATACTTGCCCTTCTCGTAGTTATAGTTGGTGCCCTCGTCCTCATAGAGCTGGAACTGACCATCCTGTCCGGCATAGACATAGAGGTTGATGAGCTCGGCTGGTTTCTCGTCGCTCCACTCCATCTCAGGACCGAATGGGATAATGGCACCCTCGCGAACGAAGACTGGTATCTGCTCGTATGGTGCCTCAACGATTAATCGCTGACCGCCATCAACCTTCTCACCAGTGTAGAGGTTGTACCAGCCACACTGGGCGGGGAAGTATACTGAGCGGTTGCGGGCCTTGTAATAGCCTACAGGACAAGCCATGAGGGCTGGACCGAACATCCACTGGTTACCGATATTCTCTACCTCGCGGTCGCCATTGAAGTCCATTACCAGAGCACGCATCAGGGTGTAATCCTTGAAGTGAGCCCAGCCTGCCAGAGAATAGAGGTATGGCATAAGGCGATAGCGGAGCTTATCGTAGTAAACGAATGACTTATAAGCAGGATGATTATCGGGAGCGATGTTCCAGATTTCACGCAGAGGCCACTGACCATGACTGCGGAACAGAGGAATAAAGGTACCGAACTGGTTCCAACGAGTCTGCAGCTCGCGCCACTCCTTAAGGTCTTCGTTCTCCTGACCAGTGCGATCGAACAGCTGTTGGGCAGCAACATAACGGTTCTCAACACAGAATCCACCCTGGTCCATACCCCAGAATGGGATACCAGAAATAGAATAGTTCAAGCCGGCAGTCATCTGAGCGCGCATATCCTCCCAACGTGTGCCTATATCACCACTCCAAGTGGCGGTAGAGAAGCGCTGCTCGCCAGCGAATCCACTGCGAGTGAGCAAGAATACTCGTGGCTCATTGAGCTTGCCATTCCATACCGAGCGCTGGCCATTGTAGATGGCATCGGCATTAACGGTGCTGTAGGCATTGAAATACTCGGTTGAGGTGCCTAAGGCTGTTGGGCCTGAGAGGGCCTTGCGATACCACATTGGGGTGCAATCGCGGACATTTGGCTCTGAGGCGTCCATCCACCAGGCGTCGACGCCCTTACCAAGGGCAGAGTAAAGATTCTCGTCCATCTGGCGCCAGAACATCTTGCGGGCACCAGCATCGTAGGCATCGTAGAAGCCATTAGTATAGCCGGGGCCTACCCAGTCGTGGATATCATCGGTTGGGCTCTGGATATACATCCAACCCTTAGAATCAAGTTCCTTATAGTTATCGGTATTGCAATAGAACTTAGGCCATACAGAGATCATGAAGCGACCATGCATCTGGTGGACATTGTCTAACATCTGCTGTGGATTAGGATAGCGTGAGGCCTCGAACTTATGTGAACCCCACTGATCCTCGGGCCAGTAGTTCCAGTCTTGTACGATATTATCGATAGGAATATGACGCTTACGGAACTCAGCGAGGGTTCCCTCGATTTCATCCTGAGTCTTATAACGCTCGCGACTCTGCCAGAAGCCAAGTACCCACTTAGGATAGAGCGAAGCCTTACCTGTGAGTGTGCGATAGCCAGAGATGACCTGGTCGAGATTCTCGCCAGCGATGAAGTAATAGTCCATATCCTTGGCCATCTCGCTCCATACACTGAGCTGCTCGCGCTCAGTCTTGTTGCGTGGCTCAGAAACGCGCAGACCGCAATAAGCCTCGCCACCATCGGGACGCCACTCTATGCGAAGCTGAACACGCTTGCCCTTCTGCAACTCGGTAGAGAACTTATAGGTGTTGGGGTTCCATGCTGTACGCCAGCGCTCAGGAACAACCTCCTTACCATCGATGTAAACCTTTACGTATCCTGAGTAATACAGGATGAACTGATAGAGCTGACTCTTGCCCTTACACTTGCCGCAGCACTCGGGCTCGATGAAGCCCTCGTAGGTTACATTTGCACCAAAGAGGCTGATCTCCTTAGGGAAGTTCTTTATACCACCATTGTCGGTCTTGAGGGCGATAGCTGATTTCTCGGGGGTGCCATACTCGTAATAGATAGAGTCTTCATCGCGTACCAGTTTCTTGCCACGGGCATCAACATAGGTACCTGTGAGATGGCCTTCTTTACCTGTGCGGTCGTAGAGTTTAAAAGCGCGATTGAGCTGGAAATAATCGTTGGGATTACCAAAGCGGCAATAGCTATAGCTATCCCAAAGCAGTCCGTAGTTCTTATTAGAAAGAACGAATGGGATGCTGACCTTGGTGTTATACTGGAACAGGTCCTCGTTCTTGCCCTTCATATTGAACTCCTCACTCTGATGCTGACCGAGACCATAGAAAGCCTCATCATCGGGCGAGTCGAACTTCATCTGCCAAGACAAGCCATGTTTCTGTTCCTCAGGAACAGTATAGCCGGTCTTCATACCAAGCTCGCGCTCAGGAACGGTGAAGTCCCAGAACTGCTTACCCTCCTTGGCCTCCTTAAGCAACTGTTTGCCAGCAGCATCATAGAACGTAATCTCGCCTGTAGCCTTAGAGACAACGGCCTTTACGTTCTTTGCCTTTACTACAACATTGTCGCCCTCGTCGCTAATAGTGTAGCCCTTGGTTGGAGTCGTCTGTGGCACAATCATAAGTGAGGCAGGTTTTACGGGCAGAGCATCCTTGGATGTAGCACGCACTCGGATGATATTGTCGTTCATCACCTCGAGTTTGATTACCTTTGCCTGACCACCATCAGGACGAATAGTCACATTGTTTCCGCTGGTCTGCACCTCTGCTGCCATCACTGCCGAAGACATCATCAGTGCCGACACAAAAATCTTAATTCGTTTCATTATTTAGTTATTATTGTTTAATGTTTAATGTCTAATGTTTAATGTACTACTCATCATCGTCCATCATGACTGCCTCTTCTATTCTTGTCTCTTCATCAACGGGCAGGTTGATGGTGAAGATAGAACCGCCACTTGGGTTGTTCTCGGCAACGATAGTACCTCCGTGCATCTCGACGATAGCCTTGACGAAGAACAGGCTCATACCAGAGTCGTCGTCACTAATCATAGGATCGAAAATGCTCTCCTCGGCTCCCTCAGGGATACCAACACCATTATCAGAGATACGGATGGTGCCAGAGGTTGAGGTCTTATCGACAAACACCTTTATCTTACAATCAGTTGGCGAGAACAGGGCACTGTTGCTGAGAATCATCTGTACTGCCTGAGCCATCTGGTCGTGATCGAAATCGACGGTAAGATCGTTAGCCAATGGGAAGAATGAGAACTTGACATGCTTGCCAAGAGGTGCCTTGAACAGGGCGCACTGCTCTTTCATGAAGTGCTGCAGATCGTGAGGTTTCTTGACAGTCTCCTCGATTGACCATGCCTGAGCATAGAGCTCCTCGGCCTGAGCCTTCTGGTCGTTCTCCTGCTGCTTCTGCAACTCGGCACGCATCTCGTTCATCCACTGTTTCTTCATCACCTCCATGCGCAGATAGTCGCGCTCGGTCTTATCGGCCTGTTGCCTGAGGAAGCGCTTACGCCACAGGAAGATGCCGAGAGCTATGATGCTCAGGAAGATGACCATGATCCAGCGGTTACGCAACAATGGTGGTGTGACGGTGATATTGAGAATAGCCTCGTTCTTACCCATTGTTCCATCCTCGTTGAGCATGCGTACATGCAGCACATAGTTGCCATGATGAAGCGACATGTAGGTGATGTTAGGATCGTTCTCCTCGGTGGTTATCCACTTATCGCTAAAGCCCTCGAGCTGGTAGACAAAGCGCGAGTCGTTATGTATCTCACCCTTGTCGGTGGCCAGTTGGATGGTGAACTGACTCTCGTAATGGCGGAGCACAAGTTCATGGCTTACATTAAGATCCTCTTCAAGGATGACACGACCATCGTACTCATCTCCTACGCCCATCTGCTGTCCGAACAGCTTGAGTCCGCTGAAAATAGGAGTCTCGTTATTATCGGTACTGGTGATGAGTTTGGGGTTGATGACGTCGACACCATTCATACCACCAACCAGGATCAGTCCGTCGGGGGTGACACTTACAGAGCGCTGGTTGTAAGGGCCCTGCTGGAGTCCGTCCTTACTGCTGAAGCTGCGCACATTGAAGCTCCACTCGCCATTAGCATCTTTCTTAGGAACAACGTTAGACACTCCATGTTCGGTGATGACCCACATGGTGTGGAGCTGGTCCTCGACGATGCCCACAACACTTGAGCCAAGCAGACCCGAGTTCATGTCGAGCATGTGCTGCTTGTTGGTCTTGAAATCAACCACACAGCAGCCCGCCGTAGAGCCATGCCATACCAGTCCGCGACTATCCTCCATGACACATGTTGTGGTGGCCATGGCAGCCGTCTGCCCCTGGATGGCGGGAATCTTGATGTTTGCCACCTTGCCGCTTACGGGGTTGATGAGCGAGTAGAACTCGGAGTGGCCGACCATGAGCCAGCCCTTCTTTGTCCAGTACTCGGAAGTCATGAAGTCGCCTGGTAATGATGAGTTATGCGAGTTGATGGTCTTGAACTTTCCCGACTTTGGAGAGAGTTTCTGCACACCACTGCCAAGGGTGCCAAGCCAGATGTCGCCCCACTTATCCTCGGTAACCGACCATACATTATTGTTAAGCAGACCGCCATTGGTATTGGCCATGGTGTAGTTCTTTACCTGACCGTTAGAGATGTGGATAAGTCCGCCGTTATATGTACCAAACCACACCGAGCCATCGCTGGCACAATGGCTGGCCACCATAATATCAGAGGCTATGCCGAAGCGAGCCTTGTCGAAGACCTCGGTCTCGCCCGTCGCGCGTACATATTTTATTATACCACGGTTATCGGTACCGAACCAGTAGTTGCCGGCAGCATCGACAGTGGTGGTGTTGATATCGCCCAGCTCGAGGGTATTGAAGCCCATGAGTTTCTCGATGTACTGGTTCAAGCCATTACGATAGCAGGCTATCCACATGTTACCACTCTTATCGAGCATAAGCTTCTTCTGGGTGTTCTCGCTGATAGATGTGGCATCGAACTTATTATTGACGAACTGCTTTATCTCGGCGTTCTTGGTATCGATGACATAGATACCATAGTGGTCGGTTGCGAGCCATATCCAGCCTCGCTGGTCCATGCATACATCCCATGCCTGAAGGCTGGGATCCAAAGGAGCAATGCCGAATGTGGCAAGATAATCGTTGAGTGAGCTGTACCATACCTTATCCTTCTGGTTGAAGATGAACAGGCGGTTGGTGGTAAGGATCCAGTAGTTGCTGTGCTTATCGACATAGCAGTAGTAAGCCTGACTGGGCTGTCCGCCATTGTTCTTCATGAAATCGTCTTTCCACAGCACCTTTCCCTTATCGCCATCGATGGCCATGATATCACCATCGCTGGATGTTACCAACAGCTTATCGTTCCACTCGGCAAAGTTAGAGAAATAATACTCCTTATTGATCTGGTCGGGCTCGTAGCCGTACTTAATCAGCTTGTGAGTCTTCTTGCGGGGGTTATAGCAATAGAGGCCCTCGTCGTAGGTCTTAACCCAGAAGCGTTTCTGCGAGTCGATATAAAACCTGTCGATACCGCCCTTGATGCCCCACTTAGAGAGGATGGTGGTTGGGTTACGGTTCACTTTCTCGGTTACAGGGTCGAACACACTGTAGTTCATGCCCTGCTTAAGCCACAGCTTACCATCGCCGTCTTCCCATATCTGGTCGACATAGTTATTGCGCAGAGTGGTGGAATCGCTCGGGTCAGAGTAATATGTACGGAAGCGATATCCATCGTACCTATTAAGACCATAAGAAGTGCCTATCCATATGAATCCGCGAGAGTCCTGGAACATGTAGTTTATCTGAGAGTTAGACAAGCCATCGCGTGCATCAAGCCTACGGAACTTCATGTCGGGGATTACTGCAGTAGCAGCGCTCGCCGACAAGCAGGCCATACAGATTATAGAGGTAAACAGTTGCTTAATATTCATATATAGAGGTTTTTATTTCTTCTACAAAAAGTGCGACGTTGCAAAGGTACACTTTTTTTTGTGAATAGCAAACGTTTACAAATATTTTTTTTAGAATGTGGCGCGCACCATGAACCTGACGCCATGCTTATGGGCAGTGGGCAGCTCGTTATAGTTCAATCGGCGCACATACTCTACATGTATAATCTTGAAGATGTTATGGATACCAACACTAAACTCCATGTAAGGACGATTAGAATTGATGACATAGCTGCCTTCGGGGAAGTACATGAGCATAGGACTGCCGGCATTCTTATCGAGATAAGGGTTGTTCTTCTCTGACAGTTCGCCCCACAGGATACGGAAGCCAAACCACTCGCGCCACTTGAGTTTACGGATGAGCGGGATGCGGTTGAGAATCTTTCCGTTCAGGTCCCAATAGAGCTGACCAGACAGGAAGCGGTCGGTGGGGAACTCCATGTTGTTGATAGCCTCGAAGGTATAGTCCTGTACGATATACGAGAGGTTGGTCTCAGGCATGATGAGCAATGGGAAGGGAACCTTCTCCCATTCTATTCCACCCTTTACCTTGATATCCATCTTACCCCATGAGTTGAGCCAGAAGCGCTTGTAGATAGAAGCCTCGGTATAGTTATAGCTGTACTCTCCACCAAGGACACCTCGGAGTCCAAGGGTGTGACTAACGGTGAACACCGGTGCATCGAGATTGATGGGCAATCGGCGCTGCTTGGTGTTGATGAAGGTCTCGCCAGGAGCGAAGCGCAACTCAGCGCGAAGCTCGGTGGTTCGGATTTTCTGACTTGGAACACTGTTAGCGCTTGATATAGGCGATGGAGGATTACTCCAGTTGGTCCATTTGCTACGATCGCCATCCTCTGACAACGGGATGAAATAGAGATTTCCGCAGGCCTCGTTCTCTTCAGCCTTGAACTGCAATGTGGTGCGGAAACCCCAGTCTTCCTCGCGCTCAAAGGTGATGGCCTGACGGTTGTAGAACATCATCTTGTCGACCTTGCTCCACTTGAAAGCGGTAAACACGTTATCCTTATCGGTACGCATGAACTTATCGGATGGAGACATGACATCGTAGGTGCTTGAGAAGGTAAGTGTGCGCTGCGGGAACTCGCGGGGCAGGTACTCCTTCTTGTTGAACGACCAGATGACATCGCCCTTGTAATACCACTTCTTAGAGCCCCATCCACGAGCCACATAGCCACGCAGGAACAGGTTGGAGTCGAGATTAGCCGTGGTCTGGGCAGAGATACGGGTACGGATACCATCAATGACATTCTTGGTGAGCATGGTGTTGATAGGACCGATATCCACCTTGCTGGGATGATTCTTGGTACCTGTCTCCACAAAGTTCTCGATGAGTGCCTTAAGTCCGAAGATGATATACTTAAAGCCTTTTATGTTCTCGATGTTACTGATGAACGAGCCCATCTGACTCTCGCCCTTGGTAAGCTCTACCTGGCGGTACTGATTCCAGAACTCGTCGCTGCGCATCATGGCGTTAACATCCTTGACCTCTTTCTTGGTGCCCTTGAACAGCTGGCGTGGCAGTTCATCGAAGGCATAGTCGTTAATACGGGTGTTACGTATTACTGCCAGTTTCTGAAGGAAGCTGGCCACCTTTATCTCGGTGAACATATCGTCGACACTGAGCACCCAACTGCCATCGGGCAACTGCGTAAACTCCTGTACCACCTGCATATTCTCAACCCAGTTGACATCGCTCTTCTTAGGGATGGTCATCTCGCAGCGCTTTACCTGCCAACTGGAGTCGGCCAGGATATACAGGTCGCCACGGAAACCAAAGTCCTGTTGGTTATTGGGCAGGAAGTGCAGCTGGAAGCACAGGTCCTTATCGACATAGAGTGTATCCTCGATATAATAGCGATAGAAGCCAATGGCATCTTTTCCGATAGGTGATGTGAAGGGATACTGCAGCATGCGTATCTGGTCGTCGTAGATATTCACATCGGTGAATACCTCCTTCATCACAGTGTTAAGGATATCGCCAGTCTGTATCAGGTCGTTGATACCCTGGGTGTTGATACCTTTGATGATGGTCTTCTCATCGTGAGGTTTCTTACGATAGATCTTCTGCGACACGGTTTCATCGACACTGATGGGCAGAATGAGTTTGTTGTTATAAGGACAGGCCTCGATCTGGTCGATGAGCCACTGTTTCTTCTTGTACTTCGGTGAGTCGAGCACCTCGGGACTGAAATCGTTCAGCGCCAGGGTTATCTTCTGGTATTTGTTGTACTGATAGAAGTCGCGATTGCTAAGATCGGTTTGTTTCTTTGCAGCAATAACCTTCTTCATCATCTCTACAGCCGGGTTGTTCTTACGGCTATAACGCTGACGTTTAGTCTTAATGGTTACCTCCTTAAGCATCTTATTGTCGGTCTTAAGACTGATCTTTATGTTGCTCTTAATGCCAGAGTTTACATTAATGGTCTGTGAGACATAGCCCACAGAAGTAAATGTGAGCTGCCAACCATTGTGGCGTGCTATCTGGAAGTTTCCATCGATATCGGATGCCACACCTACTCCATGGCCCAGATACTGGGCACTGGCAAAGGGTATAGGCTCACCGGTCTTGGCATCAATAATCTGACCGGTAAGCATCTGCTGTGCCCATACACTCATGGTCATCAGCATCAAACTGAATAATATTGTTATCCTTTTATTCATTCACTATCAATTGTTTGAGCGCAGTGATGACACGCTCTGCGTTAGTTTCGTCTACAGGGTCGTTAGTCCAGCCTTCGCCTTTGAACCATACTGTGTGGCAACCAGCCTTACTGGCAGGGATGATATCCTTATCCATGCTGTCGCCCACAACCACAACCTCATCGGGCTGCATACCAAGAGCCTCAACACCAAGAGTAAAGATCTTTGGGTCGGGTTTACGTACACCCACCACAGCACTCTCTATGATGGTATCGAAGATGCCATCGAGCTTAAACTCCTTAAGCACGGTGGCTATGTTGCCATAGAAATTACTTACCAGGACCATGGGATACTGCTTTTTAAGCGCTAGCAGCACCTCACGACTGCGAGCTGTCTCAGCCAGAGTGAGAGCATAGAGATCATCGACAATGGTCTGCTGATATTCGGGTTTGCCAAGGAACTCAAGTTCAATACGTATCTTCTCTTCAAGAGTGCGCTTAAAGGTGAAGTCGGGCTGGATGATGGGGTTCTTGCCAAGTGTACGCTCGGCATGAACATATGCATCTCGGAAGTCGGCCTCGCTAACAGGCACCTGCTGGCGCTCATAAGCATGCCATATCACCTTACCCCAGTGCTGACCACCTGTATCGAGTGTTCCGCCGTAATCAAAAATGTAGCCTTTTACCATTTTAAAATGTAAAAATTATAAAATGTAAAAATTATAATTTACAACTTGGCACAGAGCGCCTCGTGCTTACTGTGCATGTACATGTACATGGCCTGGAAAACGGTAAGCTCAACAAGAGGGTACACCCATGGACAATCAAGCAGACATGTGACATAGATTGTTATGGCACGGGTGTTGAATGTAAGCAGATTAGTGTACTTCATAAGAGGACGACTGCCCTCAAGGAACTTCTGGCGAATCTCCTCACTCGGGTTCTGCTTCCAACGAACAATGAACTTCTGGAACTCGGGAGTGCGCTTCTCCTGACTCTTACAGTAGTTGGCATAGTTGAAGTAGAAAATGCGTGAAAGCAGATCGCCCTTAGGCAGTGACTCGTAGGTGTCACGCTGCTGCTTATAGTTATCGAGCTCGCTACCCTCCTTACCCAACAGGAAGAAGAGGTGTATCTGGCGATAATAATCGGCCAGAGAACTCTGATCGGAGTGGAACAGGAATCCTGCCACAGCACAAAGAACAAGGCCCCAGAAGCTCCAGTTGGTATCGAGGAAAGGCATGGGCTGATCCCACAAACGGAACACAATGCCAAGGTAGATACTAACAAACCACAAGTCGCCCGCAAATCCATCAAGCATTCGACCTATAAGGGTTTTCTTGCCTGTGATGCGAGCCATCTGACCATCGGTAGAATCGCAGAAGTTAGCAAACATAAGCAGCAGCACGCCACAGATGTTATGCATTAGGTCGGTGTAAGAGAACATCACACCGGCACCTACTCCCAAGAATATAGAAATGATTGTGATGACGTTGGGGTGCACATCGAGCTTGTTCCAGAACAAGGCAAACGCCAAACCAATGGGGCGCGTAAAATGCACATCCAACCACTCTTCAGTATCTTCTGACTTAAAAGATAATTTCAATAATTCCTTAAAACTTGCCATTATTATCCTAATTTTTACATTGTCTCATTTTTAAATTTTTACATTGTCTCTACAAGAGACGCGATTGCCGTGGCGGCTTCTTCGCGACAGCGAGAGAAACTGGGCCAATCGTTGAAATCGATGATGCAGAAAGAGCCATCCTCGCCTACTATGCAATCGCCACCATACACCTTGACGCCTACTGCCTTGGCCAACTGTTCGGTACAGGCCTGCATGGCCTCGACCTCGAAGGGGAAATGACGAGCTTCGCCATTGCGCTGCTCATCGCCGAACTTAGTATCACCATCGTCGGTGGGATAATAATAACGGAAGAACCCTGTGCCTGCAACCCCATAGAACTTAACGAGATCGCCGGGGACATGGGCACTGATGGTGTACTGAGTTATGCCGCGAGCCTCGAACTCACTTATCTTACGCTCAAGCTCGCCCTTGGTAACAGCATACTGCACATCGCCCTCGCTCTGTGCAGCTGCATCGCCACGCTTGAGCCAGTAGCCATAGTTGCCATGGCGCGGAGGCATGGGCATACCTATATGCCGCATTATAGTCTCGAGCTTGCATCGCGAGCAGTTATCTATTCCTGTTGAAGAATTGATGGCGTTAAGATTCCTCAGTCTGTCTAACGTCTCAGGCAGTCGACCCATGGTCATAATGCGGTCGTACTGCTCCGGGGCATAAGGCTGTTCCTCGCTGACAGTCTCCACCTGATGACCGGCAGCCATCAGTCGGGCGGCTACTGTATCCAGTATCGCTCTGTCCTTTTCAACCGAGTTGGGTGAGAACTTCTCCGCCCGTTGTATCATCAGTATCTTCAACGCTACAATTTTTACATTTTTACATTTTCCAATTTTTACATTGTCAAAAAGTCCTCGGCTTTCTGAATATCACTGGCATGGTCGATATCCAGCACCTTGGAAAAGCTATAAGCCTTGAGCTTAAGTCCATCGCTGACCAGGGCGCGCTGGAAGTTACGCATCCTGCTGTCGCCACGCTCTATGCATCGACGCAGAGTGTCGATACTCTTTGGTGTGAGACCATATATTCCGCCACTGATATACTTGGGATTATCGCAGGTATCGAGGAAACCTGTGATATCCATACCATCGGCAACGTCTACATACAGAGGCTTCTCATCGTCGATATAGTCGGTTACCCCCATGAGCCCGTCGGCCACTCCCTCGGCAGCAAAAAGCTGGAAGGTGTTGGCATATACCTTGAACTCGTTCTCGCGGAAGATTGTGTCGACCGTGGTAAGGATAAACGGCTCATCGCCGAGCCACTTGCTGAGCTCCCACATGCTATGCATGGAGCTGGGAGTGCTCTTAACGGTATACTTCAGGGGCACACGTCCTGCCTCTGATATCTGCTTGAGATGTTCGGCAACTGCCGTCATCTGCTCATTACAAATCACGCATATCTCGCTGGCATTGTTATCCATAAACACGCGTATCAGTCGGTCAATAAGCATCTCGCCACCCACTTTTACCAGTGGTTTAGGCGCTGCAACGCCCTCCTGCACTAATCGCGATCCTTCGCCAGCAGCAATTATTGCATACTTCATCTTTCCAACTAAATCTAATTCAGTGTGCAAAGGTACGCATTTCTTACGAAATGACGAAAACTTTGCGCACTTATTTAGGTTTTATTATAATAAAAACACAAAAAAAAAGTAGAGCTTAACGCCCTACCTTTAAATCGCTTGAGTCTATATCGCCCGAGCCTCGTTTGCGCATCTCGTAGTGTTTTACCTGACCCTTGAGTCGGATATCACCCGAGCCCTGGAGCTCAGCACTTACAGAACCACAACCACTGATGAACTCTACATCGATATCGCCTGAGCCACGAAGCTGCAGATTGGTATTGGCAGCGTTCATCTGGCGGATATCAAGGTCGCCCGAGCCAATAAGAGTAGCTGAAGTCTCACGAGTGTCGAGGCGCTCGATATCAATATCACCTGAGCCAACAAGCTCTGCATCACAGCGATCGCACACAACATTAGCGAACTTAACATCGCCTGAGCCCTTGAGTTGGATGTTGAGAACATCGGTATCGACAGTCTTCTCGCTGACGAAATCGCCAGAGCCACTGAGGACAACGCCAATAAGATCGGGTGAGGTGACATATACAGTAAGTCCCTTTTTACGACCGAAATCAACATTAACAATGCCTATCTTACCCTTATTACGGATGGAAAGGGTGCTACCATTCAACTCGGTGATGATATTAGGAACAAGGTCCTTCGGGCCCTTTACACGTACCGAGAACGAGTCGGCCTGAGAATAGATTACCGTGGGCGAGCCAATGACCTCGATCTTCTCGAAGCCACGGACATCGCGGGTAGACACATCCATCTCGTCGGATGAGGTATAACTGAACTTAAAACCGCTGTCGCTACAGGTACTGCAAGAGATCAGAGTAAGAGCTACGACAGCAAACAAAAAAGGAAGAAAAATCTTTTTCATAAATCGAACTTAAATATTAAACATTTCTGTCTGTTAGACGTAACAGACGTAGAAAAAGTTGCATAGCAATAAAAAAAATTATCGCATAGGAATCTCTACCCAGAAACGTGAACCCTCGCCAAGGATAGAATCGACACCGATGGCACCACCGAGACTCTCAGCATGACTCTTGGCAACAGAAAGACCAAGACCTGTGCCAGGGATATACTCATCGACCTTGACAAAGCGCTCAAAGATACGCTGCTGGTCGGCCTCGGCAATACCCTTACCGGTATCAAGAACCCACAGCATAATCTTATCGCCCTGCGGCATATCGAAACCAACGGTGATAGAACCCTGAGCTGTGAACTTAACGGCATTCTGAACAAGATTTGTGACAATTTCTTTTACCTTATCAATATCGGTAGTAACCATAAGCTCGGTAATTGGGAACTGGGCAGCAAGGATAACTGATTGAGGATCGACCATTCCCGAGAAGGAATCGACAATCTGCTGGAGAACAGGAACAAGATTGATCTGCTGTTTGACAAGACTCTTGGCCTCGGCCTCAACCTTAGACATGCTAACCAATCCGTCAATAATACTGAGCAATTTGTAGTTATTCTTCTGAATCTCAGAGATAAGCTGATTACGGTCTTCCTCGCTCTCAACAACAGGCAACAGATCGGCAAAACCCACGATGGCATTAAGCGGGGTTCGGATCTCATGACCCATGTTGGCAAGGAAGGCGGTCTTAAGGCGGTCGCTCTCCTCAGCCTTGTTACGTGCAGCAATAAGCGAAGCCTCCATCTCCTTCTGAGCATCGATACGTATTGATGTACCTACCACTCGTGCAGGATTACCATTCTCATCACGGGAAGATATGGTACCAAAACTCTCCTCCCAATAAGTCATACCCGACTTGCCAGCGAGCACACGATAGGTCTCGTGATAAGAGAAGCTCTCGCCACTGCAGATACTCTCGAGGGAAATACGAACACGCTGGGCATCGCTCTTATCGATAAGACTGAACAACTGCTCGATAGGAACCTCGGGGATAGAGACAAGGTCGCCACGGTCATCACGGAAATCGGCATCGACACCTATGGTGCGGCTCTTACAGTCGATATGCCAGGTACAGAGATGCATGGCTTTGAGAACAAACTCGTACTCAATGCTGTTCTGCTTAACCTTATCAAGATCGCGAAGCTCACGCTTAAGCCTACCACCAGCCCTACGCTGAAGAAGCAGCATGATGATAAGCGCAATGAGGAACACGATGCCGATAGCCCACAGCATCGGGATGAGATACTTGTTCTCTGTCTGGGTATAGAGTAGTAAACTATACATAGTTTCGTAATTTCAATGGGCAAAAGTAAGAATTTTATTTGGAAAAACCACATTTTTAGCACGTTTTTTCATAAAAACAAAGTTTTTTTGTTAGATTAACAGAAAAAAAGTGCGTTTTTCGGCAACTTTGCAGTAACTTTGCACCCTGTAAACATTAATATAATGGAAAAGTACGAATTGATTGCCAAAACGTTCATGGGACTGGAACCTGTGCTGGCAAAGGAGTTGACCCAATTGGGGGCTAGTGATGTAGTGATCGGTAGACGAATGGTATCGTTTACAGGTGATAAGGAAATGATGTATCGTGCAAACTTTCAGTTGCACACGGCTATCAGAATTCTGAAGCCTATACGACATTTCAAAGCAAGAAGCGCTGACGATGTGTATGATGAAATCAAAAAGATTGACTGGACCGAATATCTCGGTACAGACAAGACTTTTACTGTTGACTCGGTGGTTTTCTCGGAGGAATTCCGCCACTCTAAGTTTGTATCGTATAAGGTTAAGGACGCGATTGTAGACCAATTCCGCGAGAAGACCGGTAAGCGCCCTAACATTTCGATAAGCAACCCTGACATCAGACTGAACATGCACATTGCCGAAGACAAGTGCACACTGAGTCTGGACTCAAGCGGTGAGAGTCTGCACCGCCGCGGATACCGTCAGGAGAGCGTAGAAGCACCACTGAACGAGGTGCTGGCTGCAGGAATGATCCTGCTTTCTGGATGGCAGGCTGACACAGACTTCATCGACCCGATGTGTGGTAGCGGAACACTGCTGATTGAGGCAGCACTGATAGCAAAGAACATGGCACCTGGCCTGTTCCGCAAGGAGTTTGCATTTGAGAAGTGGCCTGACTTTGACGCAGACCTGTTTGATGAGATCTATAACGACGAGAGCTTGGAGCGCGAGTTCAACCACAAGATCTACGGCTACGATATTGACATGAAGGCAGTGAACACTGCTCGCATGAACGTAAAGGCTGCAGGTCTCAGCGATATAATAAGCGTAGAGCAGCAGGACTTCAAGAACTTTACACAGCCTGCAAACAAGAGTATTCTGATATCGAACCCACCTTATGGTGAGCGTATCTCAACACCCGACCTGCTTGGAACATACAAGATGATAGGTGAGAGACTGAAGCACCAGTTCAAGGGTAACGATGCATGGATACTGAGCTATCGCGAGGAGTGCTTCGACCAGATAGGACTGAAGCCAAGCATAAAGATTCCTCTGTATAACGGCAGTCTGGAGTGTGAGTTCCGCAAGTATCAGATGTTTGACGGAAAGCTTAAGGACTTCCGCTCGGAGGGTGGTATTGTTAAGACCGAAGAAGAGAAGCGCCAGATGGCAGAGAAGCACCGTTTCAAGAAGGAGCGTGAGTTCAAGAAGCGTCTGGAAGAGAAAGAGGAGAACGAAGAGGCCGACATTCTGAGCTTCACCTTCCATCGTCACGACCTGAGCAAGAATCGTGGAGGACACGAGAGCTTTGACCGCAGTGGTAAGGAACGCAGAGAGCGCAAGGAGCGTAAGGAGTTCAACAAAGACCGTAAGGAATTTGGCGGCAAGGACCGTAAGGACTTCAAGCGTGGCGGAAAGAGAGACTTCGGCAAAGGCAAGGACTTCGGTGGAAAGAAAAAGAGATTTGACGATGATGAAGATTAAAACATTGTTGGCGATTATCGCCATGATGGCAATACCCGCAACCATGAGCTCTCAGGATAAGAAACTGTTTACACTCGAAGACCTGAACTTCGGCGGTACCAACTACGCCAACCTGCGACCACAGAACATGTGGCTTACATGGTGGGGCGAAAAACTGATAGAGACTGGTGTAGAAGAGTGTAAGGTGATAGACACCAAGACTGGCAAGAAGAAATGCCTGTTTACACTCGACGACATAAACACATGGGCCGGCAGTAACGATGAGACATACGTGCGCCACCTGATGAACGCTACTTTCCCCTACCCCGACAAACCTATTGTGGCTCTGGGTAACAGGAAGGCGTTCATACTGCTTGACTTCGAGGCAAAGAAGATAGTATGGCAGGACAGCATATCAGGACAGACAGCAAACGACTGGAACCCAATATCGCGCGCCACTGCCTATGTAGAGAAGGACCAGCTGTATGTAGTTGACGGGAAGGGTGTGAAGCACCAACTGAGCAAGGATGGCTGCAGGGAGATAGTTTACGGACAGAGCGTGCATCGCAATGAGTTCGGAATAAGAAAAGGTACATTCTGGAGCCCAAAAGGCAACAGACTGGCCTTTTATCGTATGGACCAGAGCATGGTGACCGACTATCCGCAGGTAGATATCTTCCCCCGTTCGGCAAGTTATGAGCCCGACAAATATCCTATGGCAGGTATGACCAGTCATAAGGTTACCGTGGGTGTGTATGACGTGAATACCGACAAGACTGTGTATCTGCAGGCCGGCGACCCAACAGACCGCTATTTCACAAACATAGCATGGAGCCCCGACGAGAAGACCGTGTACATGTTTGAACTGAACCGTAAACAGAACGACTGTCGACTGATATCGTACGATGCTGTATCGGGCAAGAAGATTGCTGAGCTGTATCACGAGACATCAGACAAATATGTTGAGCCACAGAACCCGATACTGTTCCTGCCATGGGATGGCACGAAGTTCATTATGCAGAGTCAGAAGGACGGATACAACCATCTGTACCTTATGGACAAGAGTGGTAAGGAGCTAAAGCAGATTACCAGCGGCAAGTGGGTTGTAATGGATATACTGGGCTTCAACCAAAAGGACAAATCGGTGATCATCGCATCGAACGAGTTGAGTGCTGTGCAGAGCAACCTATGGGCTGTGAACATCAGCACAGGCAAGCGTACACTGCTTGACAATGGTAAGGGAATACATCGTGGTGAGCTGTCGGCAACAGGCGCACTGCTGTACGACAAGTATCAGGAGCCCACCGTTCCAAATGCTATTGAGGTGACAAGTACACATAAGGCTTCACCCATCACCCTGCTGAAAGCTGCCGACCCATGGAAGGAGTACCAGCAGCCTATTTTCACCTGCGGCAACATAAAAGCAGCCGACGGCAAGACCGACCTATATTATAGAATGGTGAAGCCACATGACTTTGACCCAAATAAGAAATACCCAACAGTGGTATATGTATATGGCGGTCCACACGCTCACAATGTTGATGCATCATGGCACTATGCCAGTCGCTCTTGGGAGACATATATGGCTCAGAAGGGATACATCGTATTCATTCTCGACAACCGAGGATCGGAGAATCGCGGTAGAGACTTTGAACAGGCCACTTGGCATCAGCTGGGTCAGGTAGAGATGCAGGACCAGATGAAAGGTGTTGAGTTCCTTAAGCAGCAGCCATATGTAGACATGAACCGACTGGGTGTTCACGGCTGGAGCTTCGGCGGATTCATGACCATATCGCTTATGCTGAACTATCCCGATGTGTTCAAGGTAGCTGTAGCAGGCGGTCCTGTAATCGACTGGAAATGGTATGAGGTGATGTATGGCGAACGCTATATGGGTACACCACAGGACAACCCTGAGGGATATGCTAAGAGCAGTCTTATAAGCAAGGCCAAGAACCTGAAGGGAAAGTTGCAGATCATCACAGGATATAACGACAACACCGTGGTGCCACAGCACTGTCTGAGTTTCCTCGATGCATGTGTGAAGGCCGGAACACAGCCCGACTTCTTTGCCTACCCCGGTGAGGAGCACAACATGCGAGGTCATGCCTCAGTACATCTGCATGAGCGTATTACCCAGTATTTTGAAGACTACTTGAAATAGAAAACAACCATTGATCATATGAAATTATTACTTTTAGGAAGTGGCGGACGTGAGCACGCCCTGGCTTGGAAAATTGCTCAGAGTGACAAATGCGAGAAACTGTACATAGCACCAGGTAACGCAGGTACAGGCAACTGTGGCGAAAATGTAGCCATGAAAGCCGATGACTTCGAGGCTATTAAGAACTTCGTGGTTGAGAAGGGCGTTGACATGGTGGTGGTTGGTCCTGAGGACCCATTGGTAAAGGGTATCTACGATGAGCTTAAGGCCGATGAGCGTACCAAGAACGTACCTGTTATCGGACCATCGAAGGCCGGTGCAGTGCTCGAAGGCTCAAAGGACTTTGCCAAGGCATTCATGCAGCGTCATAACATCCCTACAGCCCGCTATCAGACCTTTGACGGCGAGCATCTGGAAGAGGGATTGAAGTTCCTTGAGACACTCGAGGCACCCTATGTGCTTAAAGCAGACGGACTGTGTGCCGGTAAGGGAGTGCTGATACTGCCAACACTCGACGAGGCAAAGAAAGAGCTGAAGGAGATGCTTGGCGGTATGTTCGGCAATGCTTCAAGTCGCGTGGTTATCGAGGAATTCATGAGCGGTATAGAGTGCTCGGTATTCGTACTAACTGATGGTAAGAACTATAAGATTCTGCCCGAGGCTAAGGACTACAAGCGTATTGGCGAGCATGATACTGGATTGAACACCGGTGGTATGGGTAGTGTTACACCAGTGCCTTTTGCCACAAAGGAGTGGATGCAAAAGGTTGAGGACCGCATCATCCGTCCAACTGTTGAGGGACTGGCTGCCGACGGCATCGACTACAAGGGATTCATATTCTTCGGACTTATCAACCGCACCAATACTCCAAGCAAGGAGCCAGAGCCATACGTAATTGAGTATAACTGCCGTATGGGTGACCCAGAGACAGAGAGCGTGATGTTGCGACTGAAGAGCGATATAGTAGACCTGTTTGAAGGTGTGGCTGAGGGCAACCTTGACCAGCGCGCTATAGAGTTCGACCCACGTGCAGCAGTATGCGTTATGCTGGTGAGCGGTGGTTATCCACAGGAGTATAAGAAAGGCTACCCCATCAAGGGCATCGAGAATGTTGAGGGTTCGATTGTGTTCCACAGCGGAACAGCCTTGAAAGATGGTGAGGTGGTTACTGCCGGAGGACGCGTGATTGCTGTATCATCATACGGAAAGGACAAGGCAGAAGCTCTGCAGAAATCATTCGAAGAGGCACAGAAGATTCAGTTTACCGACAAGTATTTCCGTCGTGACATAGGAGCCGACCTGTAAAGCAGTATGAGTAAGAAGCATACGCAGAACATAATAGCCGAAAGCCGAAAGACATTGCCGATTACCATAATATATGGTGTCGGCATATGGCTGTTGGCCGGTTTGGTAAATAACGGCTGGTGGTTCCAGTTCCTGTGTTTCTTTGCATCGGTTTATGGTATGATACATCTGAACAACATAAACCAGATGATAAGGATATACAGCCGTTCTGTGTCGGTTTTCTACATTCTGCTATCGTGCATTACCGTTTGGCTATTCCCATCGGTAAACGGTGCTGTTATACAACTGGGATCGGTACTAATATTGTTATTGCTATTCTCGTGCTATCAAGACCACGAGACCAAAGGAAGGGCTTTCTACATATTCCTTATAGCAAGCGCAATTAGTCTGCTGGAGCCGCGCTATCTGCTGTTTGTGCCCATCATATGGCTACTAATGGCAACAACAGTATACTCATTGTGTTTCCGCACTTTCCTTGCATCGGTAATCGGATTGATTACGCCTTATTGGCTTTATGCCGGATGGCTGTTGTTCAACAACATAAAAAATCCGGAAATGGCATTGAGCTTTGTATCGCGATTCACCGAAATACAATGGGTAATAGACTATGATGCTCTGACCAGACCACAAATTATATATCTGGCACTGCTGGTAGTGATGTTCCTGGTGGGAACCATACACTTCTGGATTACAAGCTATATGGACAAGATACGAGTACGACAGATATACACAAGTATGATTATGCTTACGCTGTATACCTTAGTGCTGCTGGCTGTACAACCACAGATGTATAATATACTGATTTACATGCTGACAATAGCCGTGAGTCCGATTATAGCGCATTTTGTATCGCTGACGCATACCAGATTGTCGAACATATTCTTCATGGTGCTGATGGCCATAATATTTATGCTAACAGGCATGAACCTATGGATTTCATAATAGAGCTACTTTCGCAATACGGCTACTGGGGAATGCTGTTGGCTGCTTTTCTGGCCGGAAGTTTCTTCCCATTCTCGAGCGAGGCTGTTATGGTGGCACTGATGGCTACAGGACTTGACCCATGGGTGCTGATGATATATGGTACCATAGGAAACGTGATGGGCAGTGTGTTCAACTACTGTGTGGGCAGAATGGGAAAGCTAGAGTGGATAGAGAAATATCTGCATGTAAAGAAACAAGACCTGGACAAAGCCCATAGATTCCTGGCAGGGCATGGTGCCTGGATGGGATTCTTTGCATTCCTGCCGGTTCTGGGCAGTGCCATAACAATAGCCTTAGGACTGATGCGTTCGAATGTGATTATAACATTCATCGCAATAACGCTGGGCAAGTTGTTCCGTTATATTATCTTAATTTACGGAGCCGGTCTGTTTATATAAAATTATTTTGTGTAACTTTGCACCACTATTTAGATTTTTAACGTTAAAGTATAATATTCTGTAATGAAACAATTCAGGTTAATAGACAACGCCATTGGCTGGCTGGCATTCTTTATTGCAGCCTTTGTCTATTGTTCTACCATCGAGCCGACAGCCAGTTTCTGGGACTGTCCGGAATTTATTACCACTGGTTACAAACTTGAAATCGGTCACCCACCCGGGGCACCATTCTTCATGCTTACTGCCAACCTGTTCTCGCAGTTTACAAGCGACCCAACACAGGTGGCACGAATGGTGAACACGATGAGTGCACTGCTATCGGCAACATGTATCCTGTTCTTGTTCTGGACCATCACTCATCTTACCCGCAGACTGCTTATAAGCAACTGGGACGAGTTGACAATGCCAAAGATGGTTGCCATAGAAGCATCAGGTTTGGTTGGAGCACTGATATACACCTTCAGTGACACATTCTGGTTCTCGGCTGTTGAGGGCGAGGTTTATGCCTACTCTTCAGCATTTACAGCTGTGGTGTTCTGGCTGATACTTAAATGGGAAGACCATGCCGACGAGCCTCATAGCGATCGTTGGCTTATACTTATAATGTATATGACGGGACTCTCTATCGGAGTACACCTGCTGAACCTGCTTTGTGTACCTGCCATCGTGCTGGTTTACTACTATCGCCGATTCCCCGATGCAAACCTGAAGGGCTCGCTCATAGCACTCGCTGTATCATTAGTGATTCTGGCTGCAGTACTTTATGGCGTAGTTCCAGGTATCATTACCGTTGGCGGATGGTTTGAGCTGTTCTTTGTAAACACTCTCGGAATGCCATTCAATACCGGTGAGATTATCTACATATTCATGTTGGTGGGTTGTGTTATCTGGGCTGTTTACGAGACTCAGACACAGAAACACTCACTGAAAATACAGAATATAGCATTCCTTGCATCGGTTGGTATGCTGGGTGTACCCTTCTACGGTTGGGGTTGGAGTGCGTTCTTCATCGGTGTTGTTGTATTGGTTGCACTCTGGTTCCTGCTTAAGTACACCAAGAACAACCAGCCACTGATTAGTGTCCGTGTAAAGAATACTATGCTGCTGTGCATGCTGATGCTTATGATCGGCTATTCAAGCTATGCACTTATTGTTATACGTTCATCGGCTAACCCACCAATGGACCAGAACTCTCCCGAGGATATCTTTACACTCGGCGACTATCTGGGACGTGAGCAGTACGGTCAGCGCCCATTGTTCTATGGTCAGGCCTACACATCACAGGTGGCTTTAGAGCAGGAAGGAAACTACTGCAAACCTGTAATGACAAGCGGTAAGCCCGTATATCAGCGTAAGGAGAAGGCCTCGGCCGATGAGAAGGACTCTTACTTTGTAGTTCGTACAAAGGATGAATATAAGTATGCACAGAACATGCTGTTCCCACGTATGTATGATGCTGGTCATGCTGCAGCTTACGAGTCGTGGATGGGTGGTGTTGACGGCTCGCAGGTTCCTTACGATCGTTGCGGTGAGCAGATGATGGTTAAGGTGCCTAGTCAGCTGGAGAACATACGTTTCTTCCTGAGCTATCAGTGCAACTTTATGTACTGGCGCTACTTTATGTGGAACTTTGCCGGACGCCAGAATGATATTCAGGGCAATGGTGAGCTTGAGCATGGAAACTGGCTTACAGGATTCTCGTTCATAGACAACGCACGCCTGGGAGACCAGAGCATGCTGCCACAGGAGCTGAAGGAGAACAAGGGTCACAACGTGTTCTACTGCATGCCTCTGATTCTGGGACTGCTGGGACTCTTCTGGCAGGCTTGGTACACACGTAAGCGCAAGACTATAGTAAACGGTCAGGAGAAGACCATAGACGATCCAATAGGAATTCGTCAGTTCTGGGTTGTATTCTTCCTGTTCTTCATGACTGGTCTGGCCATTGTGGTATATCTGAACCAGACCCCAATGCAGCCACGTGAGCGCGACTATGCTTATGCTGGTTCGTTCTACGCCTTCGCCATCTGGTGTGGTATGGGTGTAGCAGCAATAATTGACTGGATAAACCGTCAGATAAAGAAAGAGAATCTGATTGCAGCCATCGTTATAGGCTTGGCATGTCTGATAGTACCTATCCAGATGGCTAGTCAGACTTGGGATGACCACGATCGTTCAGGTCGCTACTGTTGTCGTGACTTCGGTCAGAACTACCTGATGACACTGCAGGAAGAGGGTAATCCAATTATCTTCACAAACGGAGATAACGACACCTTCCCACTCTGGTACAACCAGGATACAGAGGGATTCCGTACTGATGCACGAGTATGTAACCTGTCATACCTGCAGACCGACTGGTATATAGACCAGATGCGTCGCCCGGCATACAATTCTCCATCAGTGCCCATAAGCTGGAGCAGACTGGAGTATTGTGCTGGAACAAACGAGTATGTACAGGTTGACCCATCGCTGAAGAAGCAGGTGGAGGAACTGTATCGCCAGAATCCTGAGGAAGCCGCAAAGCAGTTTGGCGAGAAACCTTTCGAACTTAAGAACATACTTAAGTACTGGGTTCGCACTACCAACAAGGATCTGCACGTTATCCCTACAGACACAGTATATGTAACCATCGACAAGGATGCTGTACGTAAGAGCGGAATGATGATGGCCAGCGACTCTATACCCGACCAGATGGTTATCTCGCTGAAGGGTAAGAGTGCGCTGTACAAGGGCGACCTGATGATGCTTGAGATGATTGCACAGTGCAACTGGACTCGTCCTATCTACGTAGCTACCACCGTTGGTTCAGAGAACTACATGAATCTGGGTGACAACTTTGTTCAGGAGGGACTGGCTAACCGCATAACACCATTCACAACCAACGCACCTGGTGCTAAGAACTTCGACACAGAGAAGACATATAACAATGTTATGAACAAGTTCAAGTTCGGTGGTGTAGACAAGCCAGGCATCTATCTTGATGAGACTGTGATGCGCATGTGTTATACCCACCGCCGCCTGTTGTCAATGCTGGCTATGAATCTTATTCATGAAGGTAAGGACAAGAAGGCCATGGAGGTACTTGACAAGTGTGAGAAGATGCTGCCAAGCTACAACATTCCTCACGACTACCAAAGCGGTTCTATGGATCTGGCACGTGCTTATGCACTTACCGGACAGACCAAGAAGGCACAGAACTTGATTGACCAGCTGTGGCGTAAATCAGCCGAGTATATGTTGTGGTACTGCTCGCTTGACGGACAGCGTTTCGAGAGCTCGCAGCAGGACTGCATACTGCATCTCTACATTCTGAACCAGGTTCTCGACCTGCAGTCGGCAGTTGACGAGAAGAAGGCTGAGGAGAAGGAGAAGCAGTTCCAGGGCATCAACAAAATCTATACAGCTAAAGGTGGAACTTACGGACAATAAGATATGTTTATAGAGCAACCGGCAATATATCTGCGCTGGCTATATCCAAGAGCATACTGGAGAATGGACCGTCACGAAAGGTCAGTATACCTGACTTTCGATGATGGTCCCATCCCAGAGGCTACGCCATTTATTCTCGACACTCTGAAAGAATTTGGCGCTAGAGCCACCTTCTTCATGGTGGGCGACAATGTGCGGAAATACCCAGAACTCTACAAACGTATTCTAGCCGAAGGTCATCAGGTGGGAAACCATACTCACAACCATATTGGCGGACTCCGCCACTCAATTAAGGAATACAGCTATAATGTGGAAAAGGCAAATGCCTATATCCATAGCCACTATGTGCGCCCGCCCCATGGATGGATGCGCATGGCACAATATGCATGGTTAAGCCGAAAATACAAGATTGTGATGTGGGATCTTGTTACCCGTGACTACTCTAAATGGATGACTGCTGAGGATGTGGTTAATAATATAAAGAGGTACGCGCGTAATGGTTCGATTATTACATTCCACGATTCGCTTAAGAGCATAGACAAACTAAAGACCGCACTGCCAGAGAGTCTGCAGTGGCTAAAAGACCAAGGCTATAGCTTCAGAATATTTCCATAAAACAAATTAATAAACAACAATGAAAAGATTACTAACAACCTGTTTACTTACAGCAACATTCGCAATGACAACAAATGCTCAGCCACAACTTCGCGCAGATCGCTCGGCTACGCCGCTTCTCTCGGAGAAGAATATCGACGAAGTTATCAAGGCTATGACCCTTGAAGAGAAAGCCAAACTACTTGTTGGCGGTGCTAACAATTTCTTCGGTGCAGGTGCCGTTGTTGGCGGCGAGGCCGACCTAAGACTTACTACGCTACAGCATTCCCAATCGGTTCGTGCCTGGCTTCTACCTGGAACACCGAACTGGTGAGCAAGGTGGGCGAGGCAATCGGAAACGAGACAAAGGAATATCGTTGCGACGTTATCTTAGGTCCTGGAATGAACCTGCATCGCAACCCTCTGTGCGGACGAAACTTTGAGTACTACTCTGAGGACCCCCTGCTTACAGGTAAGATTGCAGCAGCTTACATACAGGGCGTACAGAGTCAGGGTGCAGGTGTAAGTGCCAAGCACTTTGCCATCAACTCACAAGAAACAGATCGTACAGCTGTTGACGAGCGAGTATCACAGCGTGCTGCACGCGAGCTCTATCTGCGTGGATTCGAGATTGCAGTGCGCGAGAGTAATCCTTGGACCATCATGGCATCGTATAACCAGGTGAACGGTGAGTACTCTATGGGTAATCACGACCTGCTGACCAAGATTCTGCGTGAGGACTGGGGATATAAGGGTATCGTGATGACAGACTGGATTGGTATCCGCCAGGGACTTACCACATCCAGCGAGGTTCATGCAGGTAACGACCTTATGGAACCAGGACAGCCTGCACAGATTCAGGAGATTATTGATGCCGTAAAGAACGGAAAGCTCGACATTGCCGATGTTGACCGTAATGTTCGCCGCATGCTTGAGTATATCGTTAAGACTCCTAGCTTCCACAAATATCCAGCATCTAACAACCCTGACTTCAAGGCTCATGCAGCCATCACACGTCAGAGTGCTGCCGAGGGTATTGTTATGCTTAAGAACAACGGAGCTCTGCCTTGGAAGAACGGTGCTGTTAAGACCGTTGCCTTGTTTGGTGAGAACTCATACGACTTCCTGAGCGGTGGAACAGGTTCTGGTTGCGTTCACCCACCATACGTGGTTGACATGCTCGAAGGACTGAAGAATGCAGGCATCAGCTCATCGGCTACTCTTACCGACATCTATCGCAAATACATAGAGTTTGCCCGCGTAAAGTTCCAGGCAGAACGTCATCCTGCGAAATGGTTCCAGACAGAGATGATGGGCCAGCAGAAGTATCCCGAAATATCTATCGCACCTATCGCCATCAACAAGGAGATACAGGCTGCTGATGCAGCAATCATCACAATCGGACGTCAGGCTGGTGAGGGTATCGATCGTGATATCGACACAGAGTTCAACCTGATTCCCGAGGAGCGTAATCTGATTGTTGACGTATGTAACGCATTCCACTCAGTTGGTAAGCCGGTAATCGTAATCATCAACTCTGGTAGTGTTATCGAGACTGCTTCATGGAGCGGATATCCCGATGCTATCCTGTGTGCATGGCAGCCAGGAATGGAAGGTGGTAACTCTATCGCCGATCTGCTTACAGGTAAGGTAAACCCATCAGGTAAGCTCACTATGACTTGGCCTATCGCTGCCACCGATCATGCATCAACAAAGAACTTCCCAGGAAGTATTGATGACTATACATTCAAGATGATGGTTGGTAACAAGATGCAGATTCCCGGACATGCTTACACAAATCATGAAGAGGATATCTACGTGGGATATCGTTACTTCGACACCTTCAATAAGAACGTTGCTTACCCATTCGGTTATGGTTTGAGCTACACTACATTTGCATTCTCAAAGCCTGTAGTAAAGGCTAAGGGCAAGGATGCTGTTGAGGTTAGCATCACAGTAAAGAACACCGGTAAGGTTAGCGGTAAGGAGGTTGCACAGGTTTATGTTCAGGCTCCAGAAGGAAAGTTGGAAAAGCCATGTCAGGAGTTGAAGGCATTTGCCAAGACCCGCGAACTTCAGCCAGGCGAGAGTCAGGTTCTTACAATGACAATCCCTGTACGCGATCTGGCAAGCTTTGACGAGGCAGGTAGTCAGTGGATTACAGAAGCTGGTACATACACCTTCCGTATCGGTAACAGCAGCCGCGACATAGCAGCTACAGCAACACTTAAGATTGCTGAATATACAGAAAAAACAACTAATGCCCTTGCTCCTAAGCAGAAACTGAATCTGCTTAAGAAGGGCAAGTAAATCTATTTAAATGAATCCTCAGCCTCAGCATCTGTAGTAAGGATGTCGGCAATGGGCAACTGGCGGTCAATCGCTGTATGGAATGAAATCAGCGTTTGACTGCTAGAAAGCCCAAGGGGCTGAAGCTTATCGTGAATAATCGTCAACAGATGATGATTATTACGGGCATACAACTTGATAAACATATCAAAGTTACCTGTTGTATAATGACACTCCACAACCTCTGGGATCTGCTTTAACTTATCCAACACCTCGTCAAAGCGTGCAGGATCCTTAAGATTCAATCCGATATAAGCACATGTCTCATAACCTATCTTCTCGGGTTCAATAAGGAACTGCGATCCTTTAAGCACACCCAGACTATTCAACTTCTGAATACGCTGGTGGATGGCAGCACCACTCACATTACATGCACGTGCCACTTCAAGAAAAGGAATGCGGGCATCGGCGGCTATCAGACTAAGTATCTGTCTGTCGAGTTCGTCAATTTTTACCATAATAGCAGTTATTTTTTGATTTCAGTTGCACTATAATTTATCTTCAGGGCATAAGCCTGTTGCAGGTTTCGCTTCACCTCGCTTACAAGCCCCATTGGCGCCTTGCGGTCTACACGCAGTGATACGGTAAGGCGTGACTGGTTCTCAGCACTCAAACCGCCTCGTATCTGTTCTATCAGAGCAGGGATATCTTTAGGATTGACAATATCGCCATTAAGCTGAACAGCCCAACGACCTGCTTCACTCCTACTCTCCTTGCCTCCTTCTCTACCAATATATATGTTCACCACAGCCTGCTTGTTGGCTAGTTTCTGAACCTCAACACCCTGAGGCACCTGCAGGCGCACCTTAACCTCATCGCTACGCATATGTGTAACAATCATAAAGAAGAAAAGGACAGTGAAAATCAGGTCGGGCATTGATGCCACATTTAGCGATGGCACACTCTTGCGACTCTGATGGAACATACTCTTCATCGGTCTCATTGTGCACCTCCTTCCTTAATAGACGACTCGCTAATACGCTGCGGGTAATACTCGTTAAGAGCAGTCTTCTCATCGTTGGTACATGCTGCATAGCTATGGCCGTAATGCTTCTTGGCATATTCCTCGCGCAACTCCTGGTATGCGCTTACTATAGCATCTTGCATCTGGAAATAAGCCTCGTAAGTTGTAGCAGGATCGGCCTGTATAGATATCACATGTCCTGTGCGGTTAACAAATGCCAGCGAGTGAACCTCGGCAGTAAGCTGTTGATAGGTAACAGTCTTACCATCGCATGTCAGCTGGTTATTTGCATCCAGCTTCACCTGCATCACATTGTCGCGATTGATGTCTTTCGGCTGTTCTTGCTCCAATGGTGGTGGAGCCATCTGGCGCAATAATCCCTTCTCCGTGTCCATCGATGATGTCACGAGGAAGAAAATCAACAGCATAAACGATATGTCGGCTGTAGATGTGGTATTCAGCTCCGGAATCTGCTGACGATAGCGCTTACGAAACATCCGATAATCAATATAATAGAGGTGTAGATAAACATATCAGCGACACGCAGCCAGAACGTGTCGGTAAGCAGTTGACCATTGGTCATTATAGGCTTAGTAGATGCAAGTGCGAAGGTGACTGCCATACACAGAACAAAGCCGATGGCCACAATCCACCCGATTTTACCAGCGGGAACACCATTCACCACATCATCGCCCTTTCTGCGGAATCGCAATCCATGCCATACAGAATAGGCTGTGGCTAGGATGGCAACAGCAAGAGCCAGGTACATTAGTCCCAGCATCACATCAGCTATGGCAGGCGAAATGAAGTTATTCATAACTATTCACTCTTCATTTTATACTCGCTAATCATATCAAGCAGCATGATAGCAGCCTCTTCCATCTGAGCTGTCAGGCGCTCAATCTTAGAGAGGATATAGCTGTAGAACAGTTGCAGAACCAACGCTACTACAATACCGAAGATAGTGGTAATAAGTGCCACCTTCATACCCTGGGCAACTACAGTAGGACCAATATCGCCAACAATCTGGATCTGGTCGAACGCCATTACCATACCTATAACAGTACCAAGGAATCCAAGTGAAGGTGCCATAGCGATGAACAGCTTAATCCACGAGCATCCCTTCTCAAGATTAGCAGTCTGCAATCCGCCAAAGTTTGTGATACTACGCTCGATGGCATCCATTGGCTGCTTGATGTGCAAGAGACCCTGATAGCATACCGATGCCACAGGTCCGCGGGTATTGCGGCAAAGCGTTTTAGCCCCCTCAACATCGTTTGCCTTTAGTTTCTGCTCAATGTCGCTCATCAACTGGTGAGTCTTAATCTCAGACAGTGTGAGATAGATGATACGCTCTATACAGAAAGCAAGTCCAAGTACGAGTGCCAATGCCACAAGTGACATAAATGCCACGTTACCATCAACAAACTTAGTCTTAAGCTGCTTGTGTAATCCACCTTCGGCCTCATCGCCTGCAAGTTCATCGATATCTTCGGCCATCACAGCCATCGAGTCAACATCAGCAGTGATAACAGTTGTGTCGGTTATTGCCACAGAGTCAACCTTGTTCTGGGCAACACTGGTTTGCACTATGGTTAGCAAACCTATCAGTGAAAATAGAAAAAACAGTCGTTTCATATTTTTATGTAAGTTGTGCGGAGAGAACAGGATTCGAACCTGCGAACCGGTTTTGCCGGTTACACGCTTTCCAGGCGTGCCTCTTCAACCACTCGAGCACCTCTCCTTTTGTTTAGTGGATGCAAAGTTAGCGTTATTAATTGATATTTTATAATCGACAATTGATAATTTAATATTCTTTAAAGTATAATTCCGAGCACTCGTGCCACATTCTCATTTGTCTTCTGCGCCACCTCTTCGTCGCTCACTCCGTAGGCCTCAGCAAGGCGCTTCAAAACATATGCCACAAAGGCAGGTTCATTTCTCTCGCCACGCTTTGGCACAGGCGCCATATAAGGTGCATCGGTCTCAAGTACGATACGATCCAGAGGCACTACCGCAGGCAGAACTTCTGGCAGGTGCGACTTCTTGAAAGTAGAAACGCCACCTATTCCCAGAACGAACTTGTCGAACTGTAATAGTTCTGCAGCCTCGTGCTCGTTACCTGTAAAACAGTGAAACACTCCACCGGGCAGGTCATTCTGGTATTTTTTTATTATCGACACCATCTCGTTCTGAGCCTTACGACAATGAATCATCAGCGGCAGTTGGAACTCTACAGCCCAACGCACCTGCTCTTCGAAAGCCTCCAGCTGTTCTTTCTCGAATTCCCGACTCCAATAATAGTCAAGCCCGACCTCGCCCACTGCTTTAACTGCATGCAGAGCTGGCTTTATGGCAGACAGCACCTCCTTCCAATCAGACTTCACATCCTCAGGATGGAGACCGAGCATCGGATAGCAGTAGTTAGGATATCGGCGGCAAAGCTCCAGAACCGTCTCGCACGATTCCAGATTTATCCCTGGCACACCAATAGCAGCAACCCCAGCCTCGCGGGCTCGGGTTACTACGGCATCGAGATCATCGCGGAACTCTTCGCCATCCAAATGACAATGTGTATCTATAAACTGCATTAACTCTGTCGTTTCATCATCTCTGCTGCATATGCCTTCAACTCAGCCTTACGCTCCTCGGGAAGATTAACCTTAGCCAGATTTACCAAACTCTCCTGATAATATTCTTCAATCTTCTGCTCGCAGAGTTTACGGATACCAATCTCATTGTACAGCTCGGTTACTGCCTTAACCTTCTCGTTGCGATCGAACTCCTTTGCATTAATCCACTTCATCAGCTGTTCGCGCTGAGCAGGATTTGCACGGTTCACTGCATTGATAAGCATATAGGTCTTTTTGTTTGATGTTATGTCGCCACCAATATTCTTACCGAACACTGCAGGGTTGCCATAAACATCGAGCAGATCGTCCTGAAGTTGGAATGCCAATCCCAGTTTCTCGCCGAACTTATACATATTCTCGATATCCTCAGCTGGAGCATCGGCCATAATAGCGCCTACCTTACAAGCGCAAGCCAAAAGCACACTGGTCTTCAGTCTGATCATCTCGATATACTCATCTTCGGTAACATCGTTACGAGTCTCGAATTCTACGTCCAACTGCTGTCCCTCACCAATCTCAAGCGTTGTTTGGATAAACACCTTGAACACAGCAGGCAACTTAGCCGGATCGCAATCCTCTACTCTTTCGAAAGCCTGAAGCAACATGGTATCACCCGAAAGGATAGCACGGTTGGCATCCCATTTCTTGTGAACAGTCTCATGACCTCTACGCATATCAGCATGATCCATCAAGTCATCATGCAACAGCGTGAAGTTATGATAAGTCTCAAGTCCGATGGCTTGAGGCATAATGCTCAGTGGATCTTCCTTATAGAGGTTATAAGATAACATAGTGAGCACAGGGCGCACACGTTTACCACCTATCGAGAGTACATACTTGATAGGATCGTACAACGAGGCTGGCTGGCGGTCGTAAACCACATTATCTAATGCCTCATTCACTTTCTTGAGAAGTTCTTCTGATGTATACATATCTTTTTATAAATTAAATACTACTGGTATGCAGACCATTGTTCTGCATGGTTTTGCATTCATCATGCCGGCCTTCCATTGCGGCATCATTTTCAGCACTCTTAGCACCTCCTGATCACAGGCTGGTTCCAGCGGTTGCACCACCTGCAGGTCGCTCAACGATCCATCTTTATTTACGATGAACTGCGCCACAACCTTACCCTTTATCTTGCGCTGTTGGGCTGATACAGGATACTTCAGGTTCTTTGTCAGCCACTTCATAAACTCAGCAGCTCCACCAGGGAACTGAGGAAGGTCTTCTACCACACGGAAGTCAATTGGTTCATCATACATATCCACCACTTGCGGCTTTTCTTCTTCGGCCTTTAGTGTTGGCTCTTCCTCCTCTGTTTCTTTCTGCAGGATAGGCTCTGGTGGCAACTCCACATCATTATCAACCAGATGCAGCTGTTGCGACTCCTGCTTCTCCACCTTCTGCTCCTGAGGCATCATCATTGGCACCTCGTCTTTATCGCGCTTCAGTGGCGACAGCTCTACCTCGGCCTCCAGATCATCATCGTCGTCAAAAAAAGTCCATCCGCTATCTCCACTGTTCCATTCCAGTAGCACGAACAACAAGGCCAGCACCACAACCACTCCTAAAAGGAACCCTTGTGTGCGCTTTTGTTCCAAATCAGCCTCTTTACTCTTCTTGACTTCCATCTGTTTGATATAAAAACCGAGTGCAAAGATAGTTATTTTTTCGGTAAAATAGATATATATTAAGTTTTTTTGCTATCTTTGCGACCAAATTAGGAGAAATGAACATTCGAAATGTCATAACACCGTTATTACTTGCCTGTGCATCAACAAATATCAGCGCACAGGACAGTGAGACAGCCTACAGTTTCCTTAGGTTGCCCGTAAGTGCTCATGTTGCTGCTCTTGGAGGAGAAAACATAACACTGGCAGAGGATGACGCGACTATGATTTTCCATAATCCGGCACTTATATGTGGTGTTAGCGACAAAAGCATCAACCTAAATTACATGACGTATATGGAGGGTGCCAAAAACGTAAGCGCATCATTCATCAAAATGGTTGGCGAGCGCTCATCATGGGGTGTATCGGCTCAGCTGATGGACTACGGAAGAATTAACCAGACTACCATATACAACGAAGATCTTGGAAAGTTCTCTGCCCGCGACATCGCTATAGGAGGAACATATGCATACGAGCTTACCGACAGAATCAGCGGTGGCATCACAGCCAAGTTCATAACATCTACCATTGCCGACTACAACTCATTGGCTGTTGGTGTTGATCTGGGTTTAAACTACCTTGACGTGAGCCATGGATGGAGTTTTTCGGCTGTAGCACGTAATCTTGGCGGACAGATAAAGGCATACGAAGATGAGTTTGAGCGTATTCCTTTCGATCTTCAGGTAGGTGTAAGCAAGCGTTTGCAGAACTCACCTTTTCGATTCCACGCCACACTCAGTCGACTAACCGATTGGGATGAAGCTTTCGGGCGCCATCTGGCCATCGGAGCAGATGTGCTCATGGGCGATAATATTTATATTGCTGCAGGTTATAATTTCAGGAAAGCACAACAGATGAAGATTTCTGATACCGAAGGGTCATCAGCCCACGGAGCCGGACTATCGCTTGGTGCAGGTCTGTCGCTTCAGCGTTTTAAACTACAGTTGGCTTGGGGTAAGTATCATGTCAGCACATCATCACTACTGATTAATATATCATACACATTATGAAAAAGATAACAATTGCAATCGATGGCCATAGCTCTTGCGGAAAAAGCACTATGGCAAAGGACCTGGCCCGTGAAGTGGGCTATGTATATGTAGACACTGGTGCCATGTATCGCAGCGTAACACTATATGCCCTGCGCCATGGTCTGTTTAACGAGGATGGCAGCGTTAAGACTGTCGAACTCGAAAAGGAGATGCCCAACATCCAGATTTCGTTCAAGTTCAATGCCGAGGCAGGTCGCCCCGACACATATCTTAACGGCGAATGCGTAGAAAAGGAAATCCGCTCGCTCGAGGTTAGCAGTCATGTTAGTCCTATTGCAGCAGTACCATTTGTACGCACTGCTATGGTAGCTCAGCAACAGCAGATGGGTAAGGACAAAGGGGTGGTTATGGATGGACGCGACATAGGCACCACCGTATTCCCCGATGCCGAACTTAAGATTTTTGTAACCGCCTCGGCTCAGGTTCGTGCCCAGCGCCGTTATGACGAGCTTAAGGCCAAGGGAATGCCAGCTGACTTCGATGATATTCTGAAGAATGTTGAAGAGCGCGACTATATCGACTCTCACCGTGAGGTTAGTCCACTGCGAAAGGCAGATGATGCTATCGAACTCGACAACAGTAATATGACCATTCCAGAACAGGGAAAATGGCTTTTAGAACGTTTTAAGGAGCATTCTGAGCAATAAATTGTTCTTTTTTGGCATTTTTCTCGTCATTTTCTCGCAAGTTTTAGATTTTTTGGCTACCTTTGCAGCCGAATTTAAAGAACATAGAAGAAAATGACGAGAAAATTTATCTTTTCAGCTATTGTGGCTCTGGCCACATTCACTTCAGTCCATGCAGGTGGACTTATGACCAACACAAATTATCACATAGCATTCGACCGCATGTTCGCCCGTGGTGCATCAACCGAGATAGATGCTGCCTACAGTAACCCAGCTGGTTTGGCATGGGGACATGAAGGTTGGCAGTTCTCTCTTAATTTCCAGAAACCTTGGCAGTACCGCGACATCGAGCTGACCACATCTGTAGGTAGTCACACTTATGAAGGCAAAGCCTCAGCACCTATCGTTCCAGCTTTATTTGCTTCGTATAAGAAAGATCGCTGGGCCCTCTCAACCATGATTGGCATTGTGGGCAGCGGTGGCTTTGTTGAGTACAAAGAGGGTGTACCCATGTTCAACGCACTGCTGGGTGGCACAATAACCTCGCTGACACAGAGTCTATCTGATGCTACCAGTGGATTCGCTCCTGTAGTAACACCCGACCAGTACGATGCTGAGATGAAGGGAAAGCAGTATATCTATGGTGGACAGTTGAATTTCACCTATAAGATTATTGATTGCCTTTCGGCAGCTGTCGGAATCCGTGCCAACTACTACGATGGCTACTATCGTGGCCACGTAAAGGCAGCGCAGTCAACACTGGGCGAACTGGCAAATCTTTCGCTGGATGTAGACCAGAAGGGATGGGGTTTTACTCCTATTGTTAGCTTAGCATTCCATAAAGGTCCACTCACACTGAGTGCTCGCTATGAGTTCCGCACAAAGATTGAGACCAAGAACGAGACAAACAGTCTGAACGCCAACTTAAACACCGCCACACTAGTTGAGGAGCCACTTGCACAATTGGTTGCTGCAGGCGCTCTGCCAGCAGAGACAGCCATTGCAATGGCACAGAGCATCCGCACTAAGGTTGAGAGTTCGTTGGGTGGCTACATCCAACCTTATCAGGACGGCGTAAAGACACGCTACGATATGCCTGCCATGCTTAGCATAGCTGCTGGATATGAGTTTAACAAGAATCTGCGCGCAGCTTTGGAGTATCACTTCTTCGACGACAAGAATGCCCAGATGGCAAACGACCGTCAGAAGGACTTAACCCATGGTACTCACGAAATCCTGGCTGGTATCGAGTGGGACATCAACGACAAATTCACAGTAAGCTGTGGTGGTCAGCGCACTGACTATGGTCTCTCTGACGGTTATCAGCAGAACACCTCGTTTGCTTGCGACAGCTACAGTGTAGGTTGCGGTGGCGCCTGGAACATCAGCGATAAGATGCGCCTGAACGTGAGCTACTTCTGCACACTCTACAGCGATTACGACAAACAAAACAGCTATGGTTTAGAAACATACAGCCGCACCAATCACGTGATTGGCGTAGGTTTGGATTACAAATTCTAAGTATCAATTCAATCTCTAATTTCCCGAAGCGGGATCATAACAAAGTCTCGCTTCAGCATCAGGGGGTGGGGAATCTGCAAGTCAGGTTCATCCACCCTCAGATCGTCATATAGCAGAATGTCTATATCTATACAGCGGTCGGAATAGCCTCCATCTGTACTTTTCTTCTGGCGTCCCATCTCGCGTTCTATCTTCTGTGTGGAACCCAGCAGCTGACGGGGAGTAAGATCGGTTTCACATTGTATCACAGCATTAACAAAAGTATTCTCCGACTCAAACCCCCAAGGTTCAGTTTCTATAAATGACGATACGCGAAGAACCTTGCCTACCCTTTCGCCTATCAAGCGAATAGCGTAAGCAAGGTTCTCTTTACGATTACCGAGATTACTACCTAATCCCAGATATATCTTATGCATTAATCGTCGAGCATCAACAGTGCATCACCGTAGCATCCGAACATATATCCCTCCTTAAGTGCACGCTGATAACCCTCGTACAGCAGGTCGTAACCTACGAACGAAGCCTCGGTCATCATCATTGGCGACTCTGGGTGATAGAAGTTTCCGATAAGTGCATTACACAATCCGAACTCGTATGGTGGGAATATGAACTTATTGGTCCATCCCTCATACTCCTTCAGCATACCATCGGTACCTACGGCACTCTCAGTAGCACGGGCAGTACTTACACCTACGCAGCAAACACGGCGACCTTCGCTCTTAGCCTTGTTAACAATATCGCAGGCCTCAGCAGGAATAAACATCTGCTCGCTACCCATCTTGTGTTTAGTAAGATCCTCAACCTCGATAGCATCAAAATTACCCAATCCGCAGTGCAGTGTGATAAAGGCAAAGTTAATACCCTTGATCTCCATACGCTTCATCAGCTCACGGCTGAAGTGCAGACCTGTGGCAGGAGCTGTTACAGCACCCTCGTTCTTTGCATAGATGGTCTGGAATCTCTCCATATCATCCTCGTTAGCAGGACGACGGTCAATGATGTATCGTGGCAGTGGAGCCTCACCAAGTCCGAACAGAAGCTGTTTGAACTCATCATGAGGACAGTCATAGAGGAAACGCAGTGTACGTCCGCGGCTTGTGGTATTATCGATAACCTCAGCAACCATTGGACCATCCTCCTCAAAGAACAGCTTGTTTCCAATACGGATCTTTCGTGCTGGTTCTACAAGCACGTCCCAAAGGCGCTGATCGGCATTAAGCTCGCGCAGCAGAAATACCTCAATCTTTGCGTCAGTCTTCTCCTTGGTGCCATACAGTCGTGCTGGGAACACCTTGGTGTCGTTAAAGATAAAGGCATCGTCCTCGTCGAAGTAGTCAAGGATATTACGGAAGTCTAATCCCGTTTCAATCTTCTGACTCTTACGATGTAACACCATCAGTTTGCACTCATCACGATGATAAGATGGCTCGAGTGCAATCTGCTCTTCTGGTAACTTAAACTTAAACTGTGATAACTTCATATCTTAATTTTACGATTTTACTATATTATCCGACAAATTCTCTTCCAACCAAGCAGGGAAACTATCAAATGTCAGACAGTCCTCAATTCTTACATCACCTACTCGTGTACGACACAATGCCGTGAGATGGGCTCCACTGCCCAAGGCCTCGCCAATATCACGAGCCAACGAGCGTATGTATGTTCCCTTGCCACATGCAACACGAATCTGTAGCTGCATCTTCTCTGAATCGAAACTCATCAGCTCTATCTCGTCTATGCGAATCTGCTTTGGTTCCAGCTGATGGTCACTACCCTTGCGGGCAAGCTCATAGGCACGGTCGCCACCCACCTTACATGCCGAAAACAGCGGTGGGCGCTGCATTATGTCACCTACAAACTTAGGCAGGGTCTGCTCTATCAGTTCACGGGTTATATGCTCTGTAGGATATGTCTGGTCTACCTCATGTTCCAGATCATAGCTTGGAGTTGTGGCTCCCAGCTGCAGTGTAGCAGTATACTCCTTAGAGTGTTTCTGCAACTCCTCGATCTTCTTTGTTGCCTTACCGGTACACAACACCAGCACACCTGTTGCCAGCGGGTCGAGAGTTCCGGCATGTCCCATTTTCACACGCTTCACATGCAAACGCTTAGACAACACATATCTGATGTGTGCCAGCGCCCCAAAGCTTGACATGCGATAGGGTTTGTTTATATATATGTATGCGCCTTCCTGGAAATTCATTAGTCAACCATTGCAAGTGAATGACCTGTAAGAAGCAGCACAATGATTATTGTACCCACTACTATACGATAAATACCGAAGGCCTTGAATCCGTATTTTGTAAGATAATCAACAAACCAGCGCATTGCCAGCAGAGCCACCACAAAAGCTATTACGCAGCCCAACAGGAGCATGGTTATGTTATGACTTGTTGCCCAGGCAGTGTCTTCCTTAAGCAGGTCAAGCAGATCAAGCAGTGTTGCACCTGCCATAGTTGGCACGGCGAGGAAAAACGAGAACTTTGCAGCACGACGGCGTGTAAGACCCTGAGTCATACCACCAACGATAGTTGCCATAGAACGTGAAACACCAGGGATAACAGAAATACACTGATACAATCCGATCTTAAATGCACGGCGCTCGTCAACCTTATTCTCCTCACTGCCCTTATTAAACAGCTTGTCGCAGAAGAGCATGAATATACCACCAAGAACCAGCATCACAGCTACTACCTCTACACTATCCAACAACCAATCGAGCAGTCCCGACTTCTTGGCTGCCAGACCGATAACCACAGCAGGCAGCACTCCTACTAACAACAACCAGTAAAAGTAGAATCTGTGCTTCAGTCGTTTGAACAATGAGCTACCCTCGGGTGCAGGTGTATTGTCGAACTGGAAGAATCGATTCCAATACAGACATACTACCGACAGGATAGCACCAAACTGAATTATAAATGTAAATGCATGTACGAAGGGATCGCCTTGAGGCACACCCAAAAGGTTCTGTGCAATAATCATATGTCCTGTAGACGACACAGGCAGGAACTCTGTCAAGCCCTCAATAATGGCGATAATGACTGTTTCAATCCAATCCATATCTTATTCTATATCTTTTGGTTTTCTTACAACTGCATAAATCATCGATACAAATCCCACCAGACATACTATCGGTGCCACCTTTATACGACGTGCGCTGAAGATATCGGGTTCAAATACAGTATCCGATGAGTTTGGACCTACCATCAGCAGGAATCCAATAACTACAATAACCATGCTTATTGCCAACAATATAAAGTTGGTCTTGTCGAATGCAAAATTCTTTTTATCCATTTCTAATTATTGCATTTTAAATTTTATAAAGTTCTCCTGCCGACATGCGGAGGAATCTATTTACCGAAATATATGAGCATGCAGCCGTTATGATTATTCCGAACAGCAGCACAGCTCCAGCCGTTATGGCAAGCTCGCGCCAGCTGATAACTGCCACGATATTGGGCTCGTAATAATACAGTCCGTAGAACAGTCCACCCAGAACGGCAATAGCCATGATAGCAGCAATCACACCTATCAGCAGAGCCTGATTCATGAACGGGCGTCGGATAAAGCCCCACGATGCACCAACCAGTTTCATGGTGTGGATGAGGAATCGGCGTGAGTAGACACTCAGCCTTACTGTATTGTTAATCAGCGAGAACGAAACAAACGTCAGCAGCACAGCAAGTCCAAGCAGCAGCAGGTTCAGCTTTGTAAGATTGCGGTTCACGCTATCCATCAGATCCACCTGATATGCCACATCGGTAATCTTTGGATTCTTCTGCAGTTCCTTTGCTATCCACTTCAGCGAGTCGCGGTTTGCATAGTCGCTCTTAAGTTGCAGCTCAAGTGTGGCAGGGAAAGGGTTAACACCAAGGAACTCCGATGGGTCAGATCCCATGGCCTCAGTCTGCTCTTTCAGTGCCTGCTCCTTACTGATATAATCAATATTCCTTGAGTAAGGACGATGGTAAAGGTCACGACACAACATCTTTGCACCGTTCACACTAACATCATCGCTAAGCATAACAGTCACAGTAAGGTTTTCCTTTACCCACTGCGACAGATTACGGCTGGTCTGCACTGAGAATACCACCAAACCAAGAAGAACCAGCACCATCGCAGTACTTATGCAAAGTGTAACCAACTGCACACCACGACGGTTGCCAGCATATTTTTTTCGTCTTTTCATTTATTTACGTACGTAAAAATTCGAATTCGGCTGCAAAGATACATAATTTTTTAGACATAAGTACATAAGAACATATAATTTTTTGTAATTTTGCAGCCGTTATGAGTACAATTATTTATCCATCGCCCATTTTCGGGCCTGTTCACAGTCGTCGCCTGGGCATTTCGCTCGGCATCAACCTTTTGCCAGCTGATGGCAAGGTGTGCAGTTTTAACTGTATCTATTGCGAGTGCGGTCTCAATGAGACTCATCGCCCTACCCTGTCCATGCCTACGCGCGCAGAGGTAGCCGTTAAGCTCGAAGAGAAACTGCAGTCAATGACAGCCGAAGGTCAGCTGCCCGATGTGCTCACCTTTGCCGGCAATGGCGAACCCACTTGTAATCCCCATTTCCCCGAGATTATCGACGACGTGATCCGTCTGCGCAATCAGTATTGCCCGCAGGCCAAGGTTTCTGTACTCAGCAACTCCACCATGATTCATCGTCCTGAGGTCCACGATGCACTTATGCGTGTTGACAACAATATCCTTAAGCTCGACACCATCAATCCTTCATATATTAATAAGGTGGATCAGCCTAATGGTAATTACGATGTACACAAGATTATCGAACGTCTAAAGGCTTTTAATGGTCATGTAATCATCCAGACGATGTTCATGCAAGGTAGTGTTAACGGCGAATCTGTAGATAACACTGGCGATGAATACGTTAGCCCATGGCTTGAGGCTGTTAAAGAGATTGCCCCACAACAGGTAATGATCTACACCATCGACCGCGAGACACCCGTGCAAGGTCTACAGAAAGCCACCCATGAGCAACTCGACGCCATCCGCGACCGCGTCATTGCCCAAGGCATCCCCTGCTCAGCATCATATTAAATAAGACTCTTTTTCTTTCTATTTATCCATGAGTTGATAAACGATAACAATATGTAGGTAAACAGACCGATGATGATACCATCGGTGATACTGCCTGTGATGGTCATAAGCAGGATAATAAGGAAAGCAGGGAAACTCTCCGTTACATCTTCAAGATTTATATGGCGGACGATACCAAAGAGGTAGAGTCCGGCAATAACCATGATTGGCGCTGTAGCTGCATTAGGGATGGCAAGGAACAGTGGAGCCAGGAACAGACTTATTGCAAAACAGATGGCCACTACAAAAGCCGAAAGACCCGTGCGACCGCCCTCGGCAAAGCCCGTGGCACTCTCGACATAGGTGGTAACAGTGCTACAACCCAGGCAGGCGCCTGTAACAGTGGCAATGGCATCGCTAAGCATGATGCGGCGCAGGTGAGGAATACGACCGTCCTTACGTATAATACCTGAGCAAGCCATGACACCTACTACGGTACCAAGACTGTCGAACACATCAAAGAACAGCATAGTCAACACACACACCCAGAAGTCGGGCCAGAAGATAAAATCGAATGAGAACTGACAGAACAGAGGTGCTGGCGATGGTGGCAGGCAGAAGATTTTATCAGGTATTTGCGTTACACCAAAAGGAATGCCGATAAGTGTTATGATTATGATGCTTGGCAACAGACTGCCACGGAAGCGCATAATAAAGAATGTTCCTGTGAGTATCAATCCCAAAATAAACAACAGGGATGACGGGGTGGCAAGGGTATCGAGATGGTTAAACATTGTACCATGGTCAAGAATACCACTATTTTTGAATCCAATCATGGCCACAAAGAAACCAATACCTGCAGCAATGGCGTACTTAAGCGATGTGGGCACCATCTCGAAAATGATGCGACGCAGACTGCTGATGCAGATAAGTATAAACAATATACCCTCTATCAATACCGCTGTGAGTGCAAACTGCCAAGGATAGCCCAACGAGATGCATACAGTCTCGATGAAAAACACATTAAGAGTAAGTCCTGGTGCAAGTCCGAACGGGCGTTTGGCCACAAAAGCCATGAGCAGTGTGCCGACAATGGCCGAAAGGGCAGTGGCTGTGAACATGGATTCTACAGGGAATCCCTTTTCTCCAAGCGGTGCAAACATTACTGGCATCAAAGCCAGGATGTAAACCATAGTAAAGAAAGTGGTAATGCCCGAGATCACCTCGGTTCTGAAATCGTCGCGCTGCGACGAGAATCCTACTAACGATAGGAGTTTATCTTTCATGCGTTTGTTGTAATGGGTATTATCAAATCAAATTTAGAGCCTCCGCTATAGCTCTCATCAAGCGTCAGCGTACCGCCAAGACGTTCGGCGACCATACGAGCGATAGACAGACCAAGACCTGCGCCCTGCGCAAAACTGTCGAGCTTAGAGAATCGCTCGAAGATATAATCACGCTTATCGCATGGTATACCAGGACCTGTATCAGCCACTGCAAAGTGAAGTTTATCATTCTCTTTATTCTGGCTGATTGTTATGCTGCCTTGAGTGGTAAACTTCGCGGCGTTATCAAGCAGCTTGACAAGTATCAGGTTAATCATTTGCGGATGAGTGGTAATCATCTCCGTCTCGGGTATATTACAGCTGCACTTCAACTCTACGCCCTGAGCAACAATCGGCTCAACAGCATCGCGGGCCTGAGTGATGATTGAGGCAGCAACACACAGCTCAGCATCAGGCAAGGCTGCACCACTCTCGGTATCTGATATAAGAATAAGATCGTCGAGTATATTTGTAAGCAATCGGGTATTCTCCTGAATACGCTGACTGAAGTCGATACGCTCTGTTTCAGGTATTTCGACACCTGTCATGGTAAGTACCTGAGTAAAACCACTGATTGCGTTCAGAGGGGTACGTATCTCGTGAGTCATACTACGAAGGAACGATGTTTTGGCTTGCAGGGCTGCCTCAGCACGGTCGCGCTCAATGGCCAACTGTTTGTTCTGAGCAACAACCACGTTACGTTCGCGCTGCAATTGCAGGTTCTTAACCTCCAGACGATGCTGCCAGCGGTTGTTAACCACCAGGAACACCAGCAGTGCTCCTATACACACAACCATGGCAATACCGCCATTAGTAAATTGCGAGCGTCTCTGCAACATCTCTGCCTGCTCTGCATTTGCAGGGGCAGAAGCTGCAAATACAACAGTAAATGAGATAATTGCAATAAGCAAGAGTAACGTTCTCTTCATCGATTAATAATTGGGTCTTTTAAGTTTCGTCTGCAAAATTAGAAAAAAAATCCCGAAAGAACAAACTTTCGGGATAATTTTTCTTATTACTTGCACATAATGCCTCGCTTGGTGTTCTCCAAGAACTTGACAATGTTCTGGATTTCTGGTCCATCGGGCACCTGCTCCTTAATCTGTTTGATAACATCAAAGACACTGGTCTTACCATGGAACAGCAATCGATAAGCATTTGCAATATGCTTCTGAACCTTAGGATCAATCTCTGCATAGTTCATCATAGTGGTGTTAGGACCACCATACTCCATTGGACTACCGCCAGCGATGACATAAGGAGGAACATCGTGCGAGAAGGTACAACCTGCCTGAATCAACGAGAGATCACCAGCACGTGTACCAGCATTCTGAATTGCACCTGATGAGAAGATAACACCGTTACCAATCTCGCAGTCGCCTGCCACCTTAGTACCGTAACCAAACACACAGTTAGTGCCTACAACGGTATCGTGACTGATATGGGTACCCTCAAGCAGGTAGTTATGATTACCAATCTTTGTAACGCCATCCTTCTGAGTACCACGGTTGATAACCACATTCTCGCGGATGATGTTATTGTCGCCAATCTCCACATACGACTTCGCGCCACGGAAATTAAAATCCTGAGGCAGGGCTGCAATAACAGTGCCCTGGTGGATCTTGTTGTTGTTGCCAATGCGCGAGCCGTCGCAGATGCTGACAAAGGGGAAGATGATACAGTTATCACCAATCACCACGTCGTCCTCGATATACACGAAGGGGAATATCTTACAGTTATCGCCAATCTTGGCCTTTGGGCTGATCTCAGCTTTGGGGGATATTTCGCTTGCCATAATTATCAATTTTCAATTATCAATTATCAATTAGTTAGCTCCGCCACCGAGGGCCTGATAGAGACTCACTACAGCCTGCATCTTTGAAAGCTGGTCGCTAACCTCTGCTATCTCAGCATTCAGCAGATTGCTCTGAGCGGTGATAACCTCGAGATAAGTGGTGTTGGCAGATGACTCCATCAACTTTCTGGTGTCGTCAACATTCTGCTTCAGCACCTGTACACGCTTACCATCGAGCTCTACTTTCTGTGAATAAGAGTTATAGGCTACAAGCGCGTTGCTAACCTCATTACCGGCTTTATAAATAGCGTTCTGCCATTTGTTGAAGGCCTGCTCGTACTGCATCTTTGCCACCTTCAGACCAGCCACAATCTGACCGTGCTGGAAGATGGGCTGAACCAGCGAACCAACAGCCGAAAGCAACCACTTGCCAGGATTAACCATGCCATTCTGATTAGTGAAAGCTGCGGTACCTGTAATGGTGATGTTAGGATAGAAACGGCTGCGAGCATTCTCAACATCGTAGAAGCACTGTGCCAGCGACATCTCGTACTGATGAACATCAGCACGGTTGGCCAGCATCTGGATGCCTACGCCTGTAGAGAACTCGGTGGGCAGGCTCTGCTGTGCAAACTTGCCACGGGCGATAGTCTGACCAGGCTGACCAAGCAGCAGCGAGAGTGAGTTCTCAGCCTCACGCATCTGGCGCAGCAGATCAACACGCTGTGACTGTACCTGATAGTAGGCAGCCTCAGCACTCTGAACAGCTGTAGAGCGATAGCCCACGCGGTTGTCGTGCATAAACTTCATCTTGTCCCAGGTCTCCTTGGTGAGCTGTTCCATATCTGATACAATCTCAAGCTGACGGTCGATCATCAGCAGTGTGTAATACAGATTGGCAATGGCAGAGATGATATTGGTCTTCACCACAGTCTGATAATCCTTAGTAGCGATGAGCTGCATCTGTGCAGAGCGCTTAGCACTGAGCAGATTGCCAAACAAATCTACATTCCAGCTGGCTGAAACAGGCAGCGAATAAGCTTTGGTGGCAGCAGCGCCATCGAACGACGAGAGTGTTCCCTGTGGACTGATAGCTACCGATGGCAGGAAGGCCAGTTTGGCCACCTTAAGTGCCTCATTCACCATCTGCACGTTCAGGGCAGCATTCAGCAGGTCGGGATTATTCTTCAGACCCTGCTCAATCAGCGACTGCAACTGTGGATCGGTGAACACCGTGCGCCATGGCAGGTTGCCAAACGAGGTTGTGTCCTGAACAGCCAGCGTATCGGTAAGCGACTGTGTGTCACGAACCAATCCCTTGGTGTCTACCTCAGGGCGCTCGTATTTGTTATAGAGTCCGCAGCTTGACAGCAACATAGCTGCGGACATAAATATCATTAATTTCTTCATATTCACTATTCACTATTCGTTATTCACTATTCACTTCTCAAGCTCATAGTCTACGGGTTTTGCATGTGCATACTGAGCCAACTCGGCAGCAACTTCCTCGTTCTCGTCATCCTCGAATACCAGAGGCTTGAACTTCTCCTGGATAGTCTGGAAGATAACAAACAGAGTTGGAACCACAAACAGCTGGAGGATAGTACCAATCAACATACCACCTACGGCTGCAGCACCCAGGGTCTGGTTACCATTCTTACCAACACCGCTGGCAAACATCATTGGCAGCAGACCGATAACCATGGCCAGAGAGGTCATGAGAATAGGACGCAGACGAGCAGCAGCACCAAGAACAGCCGACCAGCTGATGGCCATACCCGTCTGACGGCGCTCAAGTGCGAACTGTACGATCAGGATGGCGTTCTTAGCCAGCAGACCAATCAGCATGATGAGCGAGATCTGCATGTAGATATCGTTGGCATGGCCGAACAGCTGAGTAAAGAGGAAACAGCCAGCCAGACCGAATGGAACAGAGAGCACTACAGAGAGTGGCAGGATATACGACTCGTACTGTGCCGACAGGATGAGGTAGATGAAGATGAAACACAGCAGGAAGATGATACCTGTGGTGTTAGATGCCTTAGCCTCCTCACGTGTCAGTCCAGAATAGTCGTAAGTATAACCTGCAGGCAGAATCTGCTTGCCCACCTCGTCGATAGCCTTCAAGGCCTCACCAGTTGAATAGCCATCAGCCACAGTACCTGTTACGTTGATAGATGTAAACAGGTTGAAGCGGTTAATGTTCAATGGGCCATATACACGCTCCAGGTTACAGAACTCCTGAACAGGCGACATTCCCGCGGGTGTACGTACATATATACTATTAAGCGACTCGGGGGTCATACGTGTCTCGGGAGCACCCTGAATCATCACACGGTAGAGTTTACCGAATGAGTTGAAGTTTGAACCATACAGTCCACCATAGTAACCCTGCAGTGTGCTGAGCACAGCTGTTGGCGAGATGCCAGCCTGCTTACACTTAGCCACATCCACATGTACCATGTACTGAGGATAGCCTGGGTTGTAAGAGGTTTGTGCCGTCTGGAACTCTGGGCGCTTATTCAGTTCTACCAGGAACTCTTTAACCACACCGAAGAATCGGTTCAGATCGCCACCAGTACGGTCCTGCATAACCAGCGAGATACCTGAGTTAGCAGAGAAACCAGGAATCATTGGGGGCGAGAATGCCAGAATCTGTGCATCCTTGATATGAGCCGTCTTGATAAATATCTGGGCAATTACACCAGTTGCATCGTATGGGTTAATAAAGAAACGATAGATGCCATCGCCCTGCCAGAGACCACTGATCTTCCACCAGAGACCTTTCTGACGCTCCTCAAAGGGCTTCAGTTTGATGATAAACGTACCCTGGTCGGAACCGGCACCTGCGATGAAGTTATAACCCTGAACCATCTCACGGTTCTTGATAGCAGGAATCTGCGACAGAATAGAATCCACCTGCAGCACAACCTGCTTGGTACGAGCCTCAGAAGTAGCAGGAGGCATGGAGATAGTACAGAACAGAGTACCTGTATCCTCGTCGGGCACCAGACCTGTCTTAGTGGTAACGAAGGTTACTGCCAACACGGCGATACCTACAACAACCGTACCGATAATGGCCCATGGCTTGCGTACCAGTTTCTCCAGAATATTCTTATACTTACCGATAGTGGTATCGAAAGCCACGTTGAACGACTGGTGGAACCTATCCACGCGCGACATCTTCTTCTCGTGACCATCCTTATCATGAGGCTTCAGGAAGACAGCACACAGGGCTGGCGACAGTGTCAAAGCGTTAACAGCCGAGATGATAATACTGATAGCCATGGTTACACCGAACTCACGGTAGAAGGTACCTGATGTACCACCAATGAATGATACAGGCACAAACACAGCAGCCATCACCAAGGTGATAGAGATGATAGCTCCTGAAATCTCGTTCATGGCATCGATAGAGGCCGTCAGTGAACTCTTATAACCCTGATCGAGCTTAGCATGCACAGCCTCAACCACCACGATGGCATCATCCACCACAATGGCGATGGCCAGCAGCAGGGCCGACAGTACCAGCAGGTTGATTGAGAATCCCATGACATTCAGGAAGAAGAATGTACCAACCAGTGATACAGGCACGGCAATCAGAGGGATCAGTGTAGAACGCATGTCCTGCAGGAAGATGTAAACCACGAAGAACACCAGCGCCAAGGTCATGAAGAGAGTGAACACTACCTCCTCGATTGATGCATATAGGAACTCGGTTACATCGTAGTTAATCTTCACCTCCATGCCCGGTGGCATCAGTTTCTTCTGCGACTCCAGCTCAGCCTTTACCTGCTTGGCAATCTCGTTAGCATTCGAACCTGCTACCTGCTGAATCATTGTCATGACCGAAGGTACACCATTGTTCTTCATCGATACCGAGTAGCCTTCACCACCCAGCTCAATCTTAGCCAGATCCTTCAACTTCAGAGTCTGTCCGTTGGCATCGCTCTTAATGATGATGTTGCCAAACTCCTCGGCAGTACGGAAACGACCCGTGTAACGCATCGAATACTCATAAGCCACATTCGAAGCCTGCTCACCAAACTTACCTGGTGCAGCCTCGATATTCTGCTCGGCCAAAGCGGCGGTGATATCCGATGGAATCAGACTGTGCTGCTTCATCACGTCGGGCTTCAGCCATATACGCATGGCGTAAGTCTTTGAACTGAATCCAGAAGCATCACCCACACCCTCGATACGCTTCAGGGCAGGTACAATATTAATCGCATTATAGTTGGTAAGGAACTCGTCATCGTAACGTCCGTCGGATGTCAGCGAATACATCAGTACCTGTGATGACTGACGTTTTACCACGCGCACACCAATCTGGTTAACCTCGGCAGGCAACAGGGCTGTGGCCTGACTCACACGGTTCTGAACGTTAACAGCACACATATCCGGGTTCATACCCTGACGGAACATTACCTGAATCATAGCCGAACCAGGCGATGCAGTAGATGTGATATAATCCATACCCTCAACACCGTTGATACTCTCCTCAAGTGGCGTAACAACGGCATTCTTCACCGTCTGAGCATCGGCACCTGGGTAGCTACCTATTACCACGATGTTAGGCGGCGCAATATTCGGATACTGCTCGATAGGAAGCGAGACCAGTCCGATAAATCCCAGCAGTACGATGAGGATAGAAATCACCGTAGACAATACCGGGCGTTTAATAAAATTCGTAAATGTCATAATCTAACTATTCACTTTTCACTATTCACTTTTCACTATTTCTTCATCGATCCAACGATGTCACCAGCAGTCATAGCCTTAGCCTGCTCCTCAATCTTCTGGGTATAGCGCTCAGGAGTGATGGGCACAATCTCCATGCCATCGCTCAGTTTGGTGATACCATTAGTAACATACTTGTCGCCAGTCTTCAAACCGCCAGTAACAATATAGTTCATACCATCATTCTGTGGAGCAACGGTAATCTCGCTGTACTTAACCTTGTTATCGGCACCCAGTAGGTAAACAAACTTCTTGTCCTGTACCTCTGATACAGCCGACTGTGGGATGATGATAGCAGATGAAGAGTTGTGAGGAATAACGATAGCACCAGAACCACCACTCTTCAGTACACGCTGTGGGTTCTGGAACAGGGCGATGAGCTGTACACTACCAGTAGCAGCATCGATCACACCACTCATCTTGGTTACTGTACCCTCGAGGTCGTACATGCTACCATCAGCCAGGCGCAGCTTCACAGCAGGGAACTTCTCGATAGCACCCTTCTGACCACCTGCATCCTTGCTCATCTCGAGTGCGTCCTTCTCTGTTACTGAGAAGTAAACCTCCATCGACGAGTTGTTCGATACGGTTGTCAGCACATTGCCTGTGCTTACCAGTGCACCTACCTTATATGGCAGTGTGCCTACCACACCAGCTGCAGGGCTCTTCACGTAGCAGTAGCTCAACATCTCCTTGGCTGAAGACAGCGAAGCCTCTGCCTGAGCCAGACCAGCCTTAGCCTGCTCATAAGAGTTTGTTGCGCTCTGCAACTCAAAGTCACCAATTACACCATTCTCATGCAACTTCTGCGAATTCTCGAAAGACAGTTTAGCTGTGTTTACGCTTGCTTTTGCAGTATTTACGCTTGCCTGAGCCTGACGCACCTGTGCCTGATAAGTAACGTTATCAATAACAAACAATACCTGACCGGCACTTACTGTCTGGCCCTCTTTTACATTAATCTGTGTGATAAAACCAGCCACCTTAGGACTAATCTGCACATCCTGCACACCCTTGATAGTAGCAGGATAAGTGGTTTGAGTTGTTGAACTCTGAGTACCAACTGTTACTACAGGATACTCGTTGTCGCCAAAGGTTGGGCGACCGCCACCACCGCCACACGACGCCAAAATCATTGACGCTGCAGCCATAACCAAAAACTTACTTTTCATCATACTAACTATTTGTATCTAATTTGTTTCTTAAAAAAAATCGCACTCCGAAAACTTTGCGAGTTGCGTGTAGTTTTCGGGGTGCAAAGATAATAAAAATATATCTAAAGATATATCCTAAACGATGTATTTTAACAAAGTTTATTGTTTACAGAGGGAAAACAAGTCCGATGTTCAGCGTACTCTTACCATCGTACTGAGTTTTGTAGTTGTACTCAACCTTGAAACCAAGATTGCTGTTGAGGGGCACCTCAATACCAGCACCGATGTTCAGACCAAGCTTTGAATCGCTGGTATCACCAGTCCAACCCAGCACATTAAGACCAGCCAGAGGATAGAGAATAACAGTGCTGTTAGGAATACGGAACAGATACTCTACATTGGCGTTCACGTTCCAAGCACTCACACCGTCCTTCTTAAAGAAATAATCGAACTGGCCTACACCACGAACATTGTTCATGAACTCATAGCCTACATTAGCACCAAGACCAGCATTGTTAGGCGAATCGATCATGTAGTTGAAGTGTGCACCAAAAGTTGTCTTGCCCACCTGAGCGAAAGATGTCATACTGAACATCATAACGCTTACAATCATCAAAAACTTTTTCATAACAGTTTTTTAAGAAATTAATTAATAATACAAATACGTCTATAGTTTTATATAGATTTTCTTTCTGTAAAGCACATAGCCTATCACAAAGTTAAGCATCACAAAGTAAATTGCATATACCAGCGAAGCCCACTTAAGTGCAGGGATAACGGCATGAATACCATTATAAATAGTCTCGGACACTCCGATATTTTTTAACAAAATAGCCAGCAACTCACTCGACACATACAGTGTCAGTGCGTTAACACCAAACACATGGAAGAAAGTGGTCCAACCGCTTTTCTTCTGTATATCGATAATATACATCAGCAAAGCCTGCAAAAGCGATGCCAGACCACAAGTCATCAGCACGTAACTAGGACTCCAAATGCGCTTGTTCAGAGGCAGCCCATAGCTTAGCAGATAACCTCCTATCACGCCTATAGCACCAACCACGAACAGTGCTATTACCTTCTGCTCTACCGTTTCGCGCTTACGTATCAACATACCACAATAGAATCCCAGAAGCACGTGTGCCACTGATGATATTGTGCCCATCAGTCCCTCAGGGTCTACAGGACTCTTGTGATAAATATGATCGTATCCAAACAGCTTCAGATCGGCCTGTGCCAGTATGTTCACGTCAGCATCATACTCATATCCATTGCCCAGCACTATAATAGCGGTGTAAACCACCAGCAATCCTACTATAGTGTGCAGGGTGTACTTGTGGTTGCAGAACAAGGCAAACAGCGATACTATACCATAGCACAGAGCGATACGCTGCATCACTGCCCATATACGCAGATGTCCAAAACACAGCAGATCGCCCTCAATGGCGTGATCGAACCAGTTGATAAACAGTCCAATGGCGAACAGCAGCACCGTACGCTTAACTATGCGTCGGATAACCTGCGGAGTGGGTTTGAACTCCGATTTCACCAACGACAGATAGCATGAGATACCCATTATAAACAGGAAGAAGGGGAACACAAGGTCGCATGGTGTCATGCCGTTCCACTCAGAGTGTCCCAGCATCTCGAACGACTCTCCCCAACCATTGTTCACCAGTATCATTCCTGCTACTGTAATTCCGCGCAGGATATCGAGCGACAATAGACGTTGACTGTTACTTGCCATGATACTTTAAATATTAAACATTAAAGATTAAACATTAATGATTATTTTATCAACTCAATGACTTCTTTGGCCACGTCTACGGGGCTGCCTTCGGGAGCGGCTGAGTAGGGTTTCTGGTCGAGCGTCCAAGGCTCTTCCATAGCGTAGTAATCAAGCTTCACCTCCTGAGGCAGAGCCATCTGGAAGAGCTCAGCTGCAGTCTTAGTAGCATTCGGACCACCACCCAACAGCTCTGGTTGTGGTGCAGTCTGGGCCTTCATCTGTGCAGCAAGAGCATCAAAATATGCCTTCCAGCGCACATAGTAGAAGTCCTTAAGCAATCCCTGCCACTCCTTGTGGGCATAGTCGCGCAGCCCACCGGTATCGGCACAATAACGGTTGCCCCATGTGGTTATCTGAACGCGAGCGTTCCACTCGTACAGTTTCTTCTCGGCTGCGTTACAGCCTGCGTTCACGGCATCCTGCGTCCAGTGTCCTACACGAAACTCTGAACGTGTACCCAGCAACTCATCCTGCTTCAGCAGCATTTCGAGGAAACGCTTGGAATCCTTATCAAACTGTTCACGGCTAAAAGCCTTATAATCAGCAATGGTCTTCTGATACTGGATACGAGCCTGATCGGCCAGTGCCTGACGAGTGATATCCACCAAGTCGTATTCGAAATTCTCTCTTCCTGAGAGCGGCATAGCCGAGCGGTCATTACCACAATACTTCTCAGCCACACTGTTCATCAGTTCGGCAGCCTTCTTAGTATCAGCTGGATCGTAGTAGTTCTTCATCTTCGACCAGCTTGACGCCTGGAAGTTGTTTAGTGTTGGACGTCCACAGAAGATGCTCTCGTGAGGGCCCTGCTGATTGTTTCCTGCAGGACAGTTATAAATAGAGGCAACCAGTATCTGCCAAGCCTTTTCGATAGCAGCATCCTCCACGCCATAGCGGGCCTTTACATATTTCTTTATCCATGCCTCCTTAGTAAACTTCTCGTTTCTCCAAGGCAGCTCACTCATAAGCTCAAACATCACGGGATTGTTCTCGCTTCCTTCCATGGTAAAGCCAATACCCTTACAGTTCTTCTTACCAGAGTAGAAATTATCCAGCAACTGGTCCATACGACCATGCAGACCTACATTTGCGCCAAAGTTCTCAAGCATACAGAACAGCCACTCGTGCTGCTTGTATCCCTCTTCGCGCTTCCAGATGCTTGGGATGCCGAACATAGGGCGGCACTCTGAGAACAGGTCAAGCACCAACAGGTCGCCCGTTTTCATGCCATCCACCATCTGTGGTCGTGGGTTTTCTGTCCATCCCTGAATCACCCACACAGCCTTTGGGTTCACCTTCTTCATGGCCTGCATCATAGCCTCTCCAGCCTTAGCATAGTCTATAGATGGGTCATCGTTACTCTCATGGAAAGGGTCCATAGAGTAGTAATCAGCCTTTCCGAACAGTTTTGTAAGCTCATTATAATATAATGTAGCAATCTCTGCAAATCTAGCATCAGTGGGCAACAGATTGGCAGGGCGTTGAAATCCGTTCCAAAGTCCAGCATCTGCAACGTTCAGTCCCAGACGTTCCTTAGCATCATGAGGCACCATCCCGCAGTATCCTGGCAGTACAGGGTGCATACCCAACTGCTTCATGCGGGCCAGAATCTGCTTCTGCAGTTTCTCCTGTCGGGCGTACCACGATGTGGGCAGCGGTCCACCCCATCCTTCAAGGTTATTCATCTCCCACCATGCCAGGAATGCAGGTCCGGCAATAAACTCGCCCACCTCTTTCTCGCTGTATCCCAGCTTCAGCAGCATGTTTCGCCACACGCACTCCTCACCTACAATGGCAAGTGGCAGATTTATTCCGTGCAGAGCCATCCAGTCGATCTCCTTCTCCCAGCGGTTCCAGTCCCAGAACGCCATAGAGTAGCTGAATGTACAGTAGTTAAAATCATAGCGCAGAGTCAGGTCGGTCTCGTGACGTTCCTTCTTCTGAACCTTTGGCATCACGGCGGGCAGTTTAGCCTGCATCTGGTTCCAACTAATGTGTATCCCTGCATAGTACTTCAGATACCAGTTGAGTCCCGATGCGATGTTTACCCATGTGTTTCCACGAATCACCACCTTCGCTCCCTGCTGGTCGAGCTCAAAAAAGTCTTTATCGCTCTTAACCAACTCGGTTTTAAACTTCTTTGAAGCGCCTTTATCTACACGCTCCAACAGGTCATCCACTGGATTAGCCAATACGTTCAGGGCCATCATAATTCCGATAATAGTTAGTAGTCTTTTCATGATTAAATCAGTTTCATTTGTTTTGCCTTGTCCATGAGCAGAGCCATCAGCGGTTCACGCTCGTTCTCCACCTTATTATCTAATACAGCATCCTTAAGATACTGCTTCAGTGTACCAACCTCGCGACTCGGTTTGAGGTTGAACATCTCCATAATCTCGTTTCCGTCAATCACGGGTTGCAGCAGTCGTTTGTAGTCTTTTTCCTTCAGGTCCGTCAGTTTTTCACGCACCATACGGAAATTCTCGAGGAACATTTTCTTGCGTACTTCATTCTTCGATGTAATGTCAGCCTCACACAGTATCATCAAGTCTCCAATATCCTCACCCGCATCATTCAGCAATCTGCGCACGGCCGAGTCGGTCACTATATCATCAGCTATCACTATGGGGCGCATGTGCATCTCCACCAGTTTCTGCACGTACTTCATCTTCATATCCATAGGCAGCATCAGTCGACGGAATATCTGTGGTACCATCTTGGCTCCTATCAGATTGTGGTTATGAAATGTCCAGCCTATGTTACCGTCCCAACGCTTCGACTTTGTCTTGCCCACGTCATGCAGTATCGCCGCCCATCTCAACCAAAGGTTGTCAGAATGCAGACATACATTCTCCAGCACCTCCAGCGTATGATAGAAGTTATTCTTATGCTTACGGCCGTTCTTCTCCTCTACAATATCGAGTGCAGACAGTTCCGGCAGTATTATCTGCAGCAGTCCGCTGCGCTGTAGGTATTCGAAACCTATGCTTGGGTGCGGAGCCATTATTATCTTGTTAAGCTCATCTTTTATGCGCTCGCCGCTCACAATTTTTATACGGTCGGCCATGCGCTGCAGTGCCTCAAAGGTCTCTTGTTCTATTTCAAAGTTCAGCTGCGTGGCAAAGCGTATGCATCGCATCATGCGCAGTGGATCGTCGCTAAAGGTAATACCAGGTTCAAGCGGTGTGGCTATTATACCATCCTCAAGATCGGCCAGCCCGTTAAACGGATCCACCAGCTCGCCAAAACGTGCTTTGTTCAGGCATATAGCCATTGCGTTGATGGTAAAGTCACGACGATTCTGGTCGTCCTCCAATGTACCATTCTCTACTATAGGTTTGCGCGAGTCGTGACTGTAGCTCTCTTTCCGGGCTCCAACAAACTCCACTTCGTATTCCACGCCTTTCTGGCGGAATTTTACCTGTGCAGTACCGAAGTTCTTAAACACAGACAGGTAAGCCTTCTTTCCCACCAAACGTTTCAGTTCTTCGGCTACCTTAATTCCGCTACCTACAACTACAACATCTATGTCGTTCGATGGGCGTTCCAGAAATATATCCCGAACGTATCCCCCTACAACATAGCACTCCAGCCCCAGACTGTCTGCGGCCTCACTTATTTGGTGAAATATTTCCTGATTTAGTATCTCTGCTAACTCCCCGTCGCTATATAGTTTCATCCTCAATTTTTCTCATTTATGGGTGCAAAGATACGGAAAATATTCCATTCCACCAACTAATTAAGGATTAATAAACATTATTTTGCGCCTATTACGCATAAACGCAACACAATGCAACTAGTGCGACACGGAGTAATTATAGATATTTGACTCGATTTCTGGATAGAGCGGATCGAGCTTTGCGCGGGGATTGAGCATAGTATAGCCCATGAAGTCGACGATGAAACGACTTGCACTGTCAGCAGGCATTGTGCCAAGGACCTCCGACTCCTGGAAATACGACTGCATCTGTGGACTTGAGGGCTGCTCAAGCAATGGCTTCCAACCGTAGAAAGCCAGACACGCCAACATGAGGGCGGATATAGTTAAGATAGTTTTTTTCATTTTATTTATTGGTTATGTTTATGATTTACCGCGGCAAAGATAAGACATTTTTTTATAAAACGTAATGTTTTTGAAACTTTTTTTGTATTTTTGCACCGCAAAGAAGCAAAACTATAGCAAAAATGGAACCAATAAGCGACTTTTTCTCACTCCTGAGCACATACCTTTGGGGATGGCCAACGATTATATTACTACTTGGCACGCACCTATTCCTTACTATAAGACTACGTGTTCCACAGCGTAAGTTGCTGACCGGCATACGCCTGTCGATAAAGAAAGACGATAAGGCCGATGGTGACGTTAGCCAGTTTGGAGCACTTGCCACCGCACTGGCTGCGACAATAGGAACAGGAAACATAGTGGGAGTGGCAACAGCTGTGGCACTTGGCGGTCCCGGAGCTGTACTGTGGTGCTGGCTTACAGGTGTTTTCGGAATGTCGACGAAATATGCAGAGGGACTTCTGGCTGTCAAGTATCGCGTAAAAGGTGACGACGGATGCACATACGGAGGACCGATGTATGTGCTGGAGCGCGGACTGAACATGCGATGGCTGGGAATACTCTTTGCTATATTCACTGCGTTGGCATCATTCGGAATAGGCTGCACAGTGCAGGCTAACTCGATAGCACTACTTGCCCAAGAGACATTCGGCATAAGCCCATGGATAATAGGTATGATAGTATGTCTGCTATCAGCCCTTGTTATACTTGGAGGAGTAAAGATGATAGCAAAAGTGTGTACCATACTGGTACCGTTTATGGCCGGACTATACGTACTGGGATGCATAGTGATACTGTGTATAAACTGCAGTTTTGTGTGGCCTGCCATACAGCTGATAGCAGAATCGGCATTCAACCCATCGGCAGCTGGAGGAGGTCTTGTTGGTGCCACAGTTATGATGGCCGCCCGCTATGGTATCGCTCGTGGTTTGTTCAGTAACGAAAGCGGACTGGGTAGTGCCCCTATTGTAGCAGCCGCCGCCCAGACACGCAACCCAGTGCGTCAGGCCTTGGTTTCGAGCACAGCCACTTTCTGGGACACTGTAGTTATCTGCGCACTTACAGGTTTAGTATTGGTAAGCAGTATCTTAGCCTACCCCGACATCACTTACGCCGATGGTGCAGCCCTTACCAAGGTAGCCTTCTCAAAGATTCCATATGTAGGTGCGCCCCTGTTAGCATTCGGTATTCTTACGTTTGCATTCAGCACCATCATTGGTTGGAGCTACTATGGCGAGAGTGCAGTAAACTATCTGGAAGGCAGAAAAACCAACCGATTCTATCGCATTCTTTTTATAGTATCGCTCTTCTTCGGTTCGATTATCAATCTTGACATTATCTGGAATATTGCCGACTGCATGAATGCGCTGATGGCGATACCAAACCTTATAGCGCTGTTGCTACTTAGTGGTGTGGCTGCAAGGGAAACGAAGAAGTACCTGTGGGAGAATCGTTTGAACGAGTTTGATAGTGATTAACGAATAACTAATAAACAAAAAAAGGTATGAGAAAAAACATTTTTGCAATGGCCGTGATGATTGCGGCTCTGCTAGCAGGAACAACATCGTGCGGAAACAAGGCACAGAACCAGGAAAAGGCCGAGAACGGCGTTAACGATTTCCGCATCAAGCGTGGTACCAACATCAGCCACTGGCTCTCTCAGAGCGAGCAGAGAGGTGAGGCAAGAAGACTGCACATCCAGGAGGACGACTTTGCGCGTCTGGAGCAGCTGGGCTTTGACTTTGTACGTATCCCCATCGATGAGGAGCAGTTCTGGGACGAGAAAGGCACAAAGCTGCCTGAGGCTTGGGACCTACTGAAGAACGCACTCGACTGGAGTCGCAAGCACAACCTGCGCGCCATCGTGGATCTGCACATCATTCGCAGTCATTATTTCAACGCTGTGAACGAGGGCGACAAGGCAGCCAACACGCTGTTTACATCGGAGAAGGCACAGGATGACCTGATTAACCTGTGGCGACAGCTGTCTGACTTCCTAAAGGACCGCAGCAACGATTGGGTGGCCTACGAGTTTATGAACGAGCCTGTGGCTGATGAGCACGAGCAGTGGAACCAGCTGATAGCAAAGGTTCACAAGGCTCTGAGAGAGCTGGAGCCTCAGCGTACACTGGTAATAGGTAGTAACTTGTGGCAGGGACACCAAACCATTAAGTATCTGAAGGTTCCCGAGGGCGATAAGAACATCATTCTGAGCTTCCACTACTATAACCCAATGATTCTTACTCACTACGGAGCATGGTGGTCGCCACTGTGTGCTGCATACAAGGGCAAGGTACACTATCCAGGAGTATTGGTATCAAAGGAGGACTACGATGCTGCTCCTGACGCCATCAAGCCTGAACTGAAGCAGTATACCGAAGAGGTTTGGGATATCAACAAGATTCGTGAGCAGTTCAAGGATGCCATCGAGGCTGCCAAGAAGTACGACCTGCAGTTGTTCTGCGGCGAGTGGGGTGTTTACGAGCCTGTTGACCGCGAGTTAGCTTACAATTGGTATCGCGACATGCTGACAGTGTTCGACGAATTCAACATCGCATGGACCACATGGTGTTATGATGCCGACTTCGGATTCTGGGATCAGCAGCGCCACACCTATAAGGACCGTCCGCTGGTAGAACTGCTGATGAGCGGAAAGAAACTTGGCGAAGAGTAAACATCAAAAAATATTAAACTTTGAGAAAGATCATACTGCCTTTATTGGCAATACTATTATTAACGGCTTGCGGCGAGACTAAGACCCGAAAGGAGATTAATCGCCGCAAGGCCGCTCTTGTGGAGCATCAGCAAACAGAACTGAAAAAAGCTGAAACTGAGTTATGGAAGACCGACAGCCTGCTGTTGATAGCCAACAAAGAGCTGGAGGCTATGACGCAGCAGGTTGAGGAACATAAGAAAGCGCTGAAAGCAACCGAAGAGGAGTTGACAGCACTTACTAAGCTCCGTGTTAAGCGCGATTCAATACGTACGCAGTACGAAGCCTTAGGGCTGAAGATTCGGTACATACACAAGAAACAGAGTGAATAGTGATTAGTGATTAGTGAATACATTGTTAATAAATGTAGAAGAAAAAGCAACTTTTCACTATTCACTATTCGTTATTCACTAAAAATTGCTACCTTTGCAGCCGATATGACTCAATTTGATAAGACAAACGCTCAGTTTGAGCAGGCTCTGGCAGAGTGCAGAGCACTGTTTGAGAAGAAGCTTCATGATTATAAAGCCTCTTGGCGCATTCTGCGACCATCAGCACTTACCGACCAGTTGTTCATCAAAGCCAAGCGCATTCGCAGCCTGGAGATTAAGAAGGAATCGCTGGTAGGCGAAGGCATACGTCCTGAATTCGTGGCACTGATAAACTACGGAATAGTAGGACTGATTCAGCTTAGCAAGGGATTTGCCGATACCGTCGACATTACCAACGAAGAGGCAATGGTTCTTTACGACAAGCATGCAAAAGAGGCTCTGGAGCTGATGAAGCGTAAAAACCACGACTACGACGAGGCGTGGCGCGGAATGAGGGTTAGTAGCTATACCGACCTGATTCTGACAAAAATTGAACGTATAAAGGAAATCGAGAACCTGCAGGGCGAGACACTCGTTAGCGAGGGTATCGATGCCAACTATATGGATATCATCAACTACGCGGTCTTTGGAGTAATTAAACTTACTGAAGAGTGAGAAAGTGAGGAAAGTTGCTGTAAACATCTGTCGCCTAGTACTGGCACTGACATTTATCTTTTCGGGATTTGTCAAGGCCGTTGATCCACTTGGCACACAGTACAAGATACACGACTACCTTACTGCCTGGGGCATAGCAAAGATGGTGCCCGACTTCACCACTCTGGCCTCTTCTGTACTGTTGGCGGCAACAGAATTCTTTTTGGGAATCTGTCTGCTGTTCGCCATAAGGCGACGCATAGTATCGAAGCTGGTGCTGCTGATAATGGCGGTTATGACACCGCTGACACTGTGGCTTGCCATATCCGACCCAATTAGCGACTGTGGATGCTTTGGCGATGCACTGGTGCTGACCAACTGGCAGACCTTTGGCAAGAACGTGATACTGCTATGTGCAGCAATCGTGGTGTGGAAGTGGCCACTTGACATGCCACGCCTGATAAGCAGAACAAACCAATGGATTGTGATGAACTATTCGCTGGTGTTCATTCTGCTGTTCATATCAGCAAAGAGTCTGTACACCCTACCCCAGTTCGACTTCCGCCCATACCACATCGGAGCCGACGTTCGCGAGGGATGGACAAAGATGATGGAGGGTGAGGAATCGCCATACCAGGAGCTGTTCATTGAACAGTTAGAGGAAGGTGAGGATATTACCGAGCAGATTCTGGCAGAAAAGGGCTACACATTCTTATTAATAGCCCCACACCTGGAACAGGCCGACGACTCTCGACTGGACGAGATAAACCAGATGTACGAATATAGTCTGGACAACGGATATCCCTTCTATTGTCTGACTGCGAGTGGTGAGAAAGCCATTGAGAAATGGCGCGATCTTACAGGTGCAGAATACCCCTTCTGTCTGACAGACGACATAACGCTGAAGACGATAGTACGTTCTAACCCAGGCTTGGTACTGATGAAGGACGGAAAGGTAATACGCAAGTGGAGCCACAACAACCTGCCCGAAGAGGAGGAGTTGAGCGAGAAACTTGAAGACAGTGAGCTGGGACAACTGCCCACTGAGACAGTAACCACAAAGATACTATGGGTTCTGACGTGGTTTGTGCTGCCACTGCTGTTACTCACAATTGCCGATAGGCTATGGGCTTGGACGAATTGGGTGAGAAAGAGTAAGAATTAAGAGAAAAGAGTTTTTATACATATTAATTTATTTAGAATTATGAGAAAGAAAATTGTTGCAGGAAACTGGAAGATGAACATGAATCTCCAGGACGGTATTGCTCTGGCAAAGGAGCTGAACGAGACATTGAAGGCTGAGAAGCCAAACTGTGGTGTAGTTATCTGCACTCCATTCATCCACCTCGCATCTATTGCACAGTTCCTCGACCAGAACATCATCGGTCTGGGTGCTGAGAACTGCGCTGACAAGGAGAAGGGTGCCTTCACAGGTGAGGTATCTGCAGAGATGGTAAAGAGCACAGGTGCTCAGTACGTTATTCTGGGTCACTCAGAGCGTCGTGAGTACTACAAGGAGACTCCAGAGATCCTGAAGGAGAAGGTGCTTCTGGCTCAGAAGAACGATCTGAAGGTTATCTTCTGCATCGGCGAGAGCCTTGAGGAGCGTGAGGCTGGCAAGCAGAACGAGGTAGTTAAGGCCGAGCTCGAGGGTTCAGTATTCAACCTCTCTGAGGAGGACTTCCGCAAGATCGTTATCGCCTACGAGCCAATCTGGGCTATCGGTACTGGTAAGACCGCTACTGCTGAGCAGGCTGAGGAGATTCACGCTTACATCCGTTCAATTATCGCTGAGAAGTATGGTCAGGCTGTAGCCGACGATACTACTATCCTCTATGGTGGTAGCTGCAAGGCTAGCAACGCTCCTGAGCTGTTTGCTAAGCCCGACATCGATGGTGGTCTGATTGGTGGTGCTTCACTGAAGGCTGCTGACTTCAAGGGTATTATCGACGCATTCAAGTAAGAAAGTGAAACGATTTATCATCATAATGACGCTTTGCATCGGCTGCATCAGTGCGGCCGATGCTCAGTCGTCGTTTACACAGAGACTCCAACAGAGCAAGAACGGCGAAGGAAAGATTACCGTTACACAGGATAAGGCAATAGACGAGCTGGTTAACGGACCAGTAGTAACAGCCCCCACACGAACAAAAACAACCACAACCCAGCAGAAACCAACTGAAACACAGCAGAAGACCACAGAAAAGCCTGCTGAAAAGAAAGAATTAGAACCAAAGGCTGTTGCAGTAGAACATCACGACACTACCACCATCGGCGCCCCCGAAGAGATACAGAAGAAGATTATGAAGGGCGTAAAGGTGGCTGGATACAGAGTGCAGGTGTTTGCTGGTGGTAACACCCGCAACGACCGAGTAAAAGCAGAACGTATAGGCAGCGAGATAAAGAGTCTGTTTCCCGGAGTGCCTGTTTACGTACATTTCTACTCACCACGATGGATCTGCCGCATGGGCAACTACCGTACATACGAGGAGGCACACGCAGTGCTGGAACGCGTAAAGAACAACGGATACCAGAGTGCAATCATCGTAAAAGGAAAAATCATCGTACAATATCAATGAACATAGAGAAAAAGGAATACGACAACGAGCGATATCGCGAAGGAATAGAAGAACTGGCGGATCACTACAAGGAGGTGCTCAAGCTGTTGGGTGAAGACCCTGAGCGTGAGGGACTGCAGAAGACCCCTATGCGTGTGGCCAAGGCTATGCAGACTCTTACAAAAGGCTACCAGATGGACGCCCATAAGATTCTGACAGACGCACTTTTCAAGGAAGACTATAACCAGATGGTGATAGTAAAGGATATCGACTTCTTCTCGTTGTGCGAACACCACATGCTGCCTTTTTACGGTAAGGCACACGTGGCATACATACCCAACGGATATATCACAGGCCTATCTAAAATAGCTCGTGTAGTAGATATATATTCCCACCGCCTTCAGGTTCAGGAGCGTATGACTCAGCAGATTAAGGACTGCATTGAGGAAACCCTGCACCCACTTGGAGTGATGGTGGTAGTAGAGGCCAAGCACATGTGTATGCAGATGCGTGGCGTTGAGAAACAAAACAGCATAACTACAACAAGCGACTTCAGCGGAGCCTTTAATCAGGCAAAGACACGCCAGGAGTTCATGAACTTAATACACAATAATCAAATCTAAAACTACTCAAATATGTATCAAGCAGAAAACACCAATTTCAAGACCAACCAGTCGATTACTCAGGAGTTCACCCGCAGCTGTCTGGGGCGTATCATTATCGCAGGCGTTATCATACTGGTAGGATTGTTATTAGCTTACTTCACAGCCCCCAAGGAAAACGACATGGACGATGAGATGCTGGACAACCTTATGCAGTGTCTTGAGGTGAACGATGGAATAAAGGGCGATGCAGTGGATGACTATGTCCACAACCTTACCTTCATCTTCACTACTGCTGATACAACCGTGATTCCAAAGGATGAATTGGAAACATTCCATAAGTATAATAAATTAGAGTCGTATCGCCATACGTTCTACTCTACATCTCACATCTACAACAATATGCACCCAGAGGGCACACGCGTTGGTGTTGGTATCTTTGGTATCATCATCCCAACAGTGCTCTATGAAGATATTCTGCTTGAAATCGGTCCTGTACACAAAGGCTACGAGCAGAAACTGAACAATGCTCCAATAAACACTCAGGATGATGATTTGGGCGAAACACCAAACATCACCGAGTTCCACTACAAGGGCGACATTGAGAATTAATTCAACTATATGAGACTTATTGCTTACTTAAGCATCGCATTGATGCTTTGTGCCTCAGTAGAACTGAAGGCACAGAACACTAGTGACAACATGATTGAGAACCCCATGCTGTGGGCCGACGTACCCGATCCCGACATCATCCGTGTGGGCGATACATTCTATCTGGTATCTACAACCATGCACCTGATGCCTGGAGCACCCATCATGAAGTCAAAGGACTTGAAGAACTGGGAGACCGTGGGTTACATATTCGACAAGCTTACCGATTCGCCAAAGTACGACCTTTCGGCTACCGAGGGTACCGTTTACGGACGCGGCCAGTGGGCCACATCGCTCAAGTATCACAAGGGAAAGTTCTACGCTCTGCTGGCTCCTAACGAGCAGGGAGCTATGGGCGACACATATATCTTTACTGCCGACAAGGCTGAAGGTCCTTGGAAGATTCTGTCGCGTATGCGCCACTTCCACGATTGCTCTTTGTTCTTCGACGATGACGATCGCGTGTACGTAATATATGGTACAGGCGAGATGATGGAGCTTAAGCAGGACCTGAGCGATGTCATCGAAGGAACACATCGTCACATCTTCAAGCGCGAAGCCGATGAGACCGGTCTGCTTGAGGGTTCACGTATGATTAAGCACAATGGCAAGTACTATCTTATGATGATTTCGCACGTTTATGCTCCTGGCCGCCATCGCCGCGAGGTATGCTATCGTGCCGACAATATTCAAGGTCCTTACGAGAAAGCTACCATTCTGGAGAGCGACTTCGGAGGTTTTTCGTATGAGGCTCAGGGAACCATCGTCGATACTGAGGATGGCGACTGGTATGGCATCATCTTCCAGGATCGCGCAGGTGTAGGCCGTGTGCTCACCGTTATGCCTTGCCGCTGGATTGACGGATGGCCAATGCTTGGCGACGAGGAGGGAAAAGTTCCTGCACGCGTTCGTCCACTTAAGAGTGGACAGCCAGAGACATCTATCGTAAAGGCAGATGACTTCGACAGCGAGAAGTTAGGACTTCACTGGCAGTGGAACCACAACCCTGTTGACAAGGCTTGGAGCCTTACCGAGCGTCCAGGCTATCTGCGACTCAAGACCAGTCGTGTAGTACCCAACCTCTATCTGGCTCCCAACACACTTACTCAGCGTATGGAGGGTCCAAAGTGCACAGGTGCTATCATGATGGAACTTAGCAAGATGAAGGATGGCGACTGCGCCGGACTTGCTGCATTCAACAGCGACTCAGGTGTGCTTACCATCAAGAAGAAGGGCAAGAAGCTTTTCCTCGAGATGAGCGAGCAGAAGGTATCGCTTAGCGACAGAGAAAAGAAAGTAGAAAATGTAGAAGAGAAGGTTATTGAGAGCGTAGAGCTTAAGCAGAACAAGATATGGCTTAAGATCGATGCCAACTTCATTCCTCGTACAGATATTGCCAACTTCTTCTACAGCCTCGACGGCAAAGAGTGGAAGCAGATGGGTGGCGACTACCGCATGAGCTTCGACTGGCGCAGATTCTTTATGGGTCAGAAGTTCGGAATCTTCAATTACTCTACCAAGAAAGTAGGAGGATACGTAGATGTTGACGAGTTTGCATACAACAAAATAAAATAACTATGAACAGAAGAACAATAGCCATTCTTGCCTTGCTGGCACCAATAGCTATTTGGGCACAAGGTGTAAAGATAGAATTCTTCACACCTTCTGTTGTCCATGTAGTAAAGTACCAAGGCCAGGCCGTTACCCCAGAAAGTAAGGTAATTATTGCCAAACCCGAAGATGTAAAGCTTACCCGTAAGGGCAACACCACATCTAGTAGCCAACTGAGCGTGAAGCTGGACGAGAAGACCGGCTGCATCACTTTTACCGATGCCAAAGGCAGAGTGCTGTTGCGCGAGAAGAAGCATGGTTTCTCGCCATTGAACCAGACTTTCACTCTCGACAAGGGTGAAGCCATCTACGGACTGGGAACCATCCAGAACGGAAAGATGAACCGCCGCGGTGAGCACAAGCGCATGGAGCAGTCTAACCTTGAAGACTTCCAGAACGTAATCCAGAGCATAAAAGGTTGGGGACTTTACTGGGACAACTACTCTCCCACCCAGTTCGACGACGATGCCAATGGTATGTCGCTTACTTCAGAGGCTGGCGATTATATCGACTACTACTTTATGTATGGCGGAAGTGCTGATGGCGTTATCGCTCAGATACGTTACCTCAGTGGCGACGTGCCTATGTTCCCACTATGGACTTACGGTTTCTGGCAGTCGAAGGAGCGTTACAAGACAGCTGCCGAGACCGAGAGCATAGTCGACAAGTACCGTGAGCTGCAAGTACCTCTTGACGGTATCATTCAGGACTGGCAGTATTGGGGCTCAAATTATCTGTGGAATGCAATGGACTTCCTTTCAGAAGACTTTGTTAATGGTCCGCAGATGATTAAGAATGTTCACCAGAAGCACGCCCACTTCATGATTAGCATCTGGGCAAGCTTTGGCCCACAGACTCAGCAGTTCCGCGAGCTTGACGAGAAGGGACTTCTGCTGCCTATCGAAACATGGCCACAGAGCGGACTGTCGCACATCTGGCCTCCAAGAATGGACTACCCATCAGGTGTGAAAGTATACGATGCCTTCAGTCCTGTAGCACGCGAAATATATTGGAAACACCTGAAGAAGCTCTACGACTACGGCACTGATGCGTGGTGGATGGACTCTACCGATCCTGACTTCTTCAACCCACGTGAGAGCGACTACCAGCATAAAGTAACTGGTGGTACTTGGCGCTCACTGCGCAACGCCTTCCCTTTGGAGACTGTTCGTGGCATCTACAATTCACAGCGTAAAGACGATCGCGGCAAGCGCGTGTTCATCATGACGCGCTCGGCCTTTGCCGGTCAGCAGCATTATGGCTCTAACATGTGGAGTGGCGATGTGGCATCATCGTGGGATATGCTGCGTAAGCAGATTCCTGCCGGACTCAGTTTCTCGCTCACTGGCAATCCTAACTTCAATACCGATATCGGCGGATTCTTCTGCGGTTCTTACAACACCAAGGGTCCTAACTCAGCACCCAAGAACCCACAATATCAGGAGCTTTATGTTCGCTGGATGCAGTACGGACTGTTCTGTCCTGTGTTCCGCAGTCATGGTGCCGATGCCCCTCGCGAGATATGGCAGTTCTCCGACGAGCGGAGCGGCAAAGCCGAGCGTGGTAAGAAGGGCGAGCCCGTTTACGATGCCATCGAAAAGATGATTCGCCTGCGCTACCGCCTTATACCTTATTTATATAGTACAGCCTGGCAGGTAACAAGCAATAACCAGAGCTACATGCGCCCACTATTCAGCGACTTTGCTGCCGACAAAAAGGTTTGGGACATGACCGATGAATTTATGTTTGGCCAGAGCATACTTGCCGCACCTATCGTTGATCCACAGTATACTGAGGAGAAGATCATCAAGGAAGATGCCATGACGGGATGGGACCGTAAAGATGTTAGAGGTGAGAAGGAAGATGTAAGAGGTATAGACTGGACCGCAACCAAGACTGCTACCAAATACTTGCCAAAGGGTGCCGACTGGTATGACTTCTGGACTGGCAAGCTGTACAAGGGTGGTCAGAATGTAACGCTCAGCACTCAGCTCGACAAGGTTCCTATGTTTGTTCGCGCCGGTAGCATACTGCCTCTGGGTCCAGAGATGCAGTACGTTGGCGAGAAGGCATGGGATAATCTGGAGATACGTATCTATCCTGGAGCCGATGGCGAGTTTACACTCTATGAGGACGAAGGCGATAACTATAACTACGAGAAGGGATATTACTCAAACATCATCTTCAAGTGGAACAATCGCACCCGCACCCTCTCTATCAGCGCACGTCAGGGCGGCTACAAGGGTATGATTCTGGATCGCAAATTCACCATCGCCCTACCCGATGGCACCCAGCGTATCATAGATTATAACGGAAACAGTATGGAGGTAAACTTGTAAGAATAAATTCTTAAAAGATTGAAAAATATCGCAGAAAATATGATAGTATCAGTTTTTTTTGTACTTTTGCAGTCAGAAACAATTTAATCGTAATATGACTAGGCAATTTTTTACAAGAATTATTCTATTAATTCAGATACTGTTTTTCCACACTGTGGTATTCGCAGCCAGCATCTCTGATGTTAACTGCAATCAGAAAGATAGTACCCAGCTTATACTCACAGGCGACGCAGCATACCAGTGGATTGGCGAGCATCTTGACTCACTGGCTGAGTCGTATCTGGCCAAGCATGGGCACATCCTCGACCCAGACATCGTTCGCGAGGAACTGAAAACCATTGGCTACAATGGTTTGAACGTAACCGACTATATCATGGGCAGCCGCCAGATAGACAGTCTGGTACTGATAAAGTTGTTAGACCGTGCCGAGAAATTGGAAAACAAAACCATCTATTTTATGATGGGTAGTACGGCTGCAGGCAAATCAACAGCCTTGAGGCACAACCCTGAAATAAAGGCGATGGTAGAGAAAGCCGGTCTGGTGTACGATGGTGCCTTCATCAGTGTTCCCTCGTTCGAGACGCGACTTAAGATGGTGCAGGATCGTGGTTTCAAGGCCAGTATCGTGTTTGTGCATAATGATCCTGAAACAGGATTCACCAACATGATAAACCGCATGATAAAAAGCAATCGTGCCATGAGTCTCTACTATTATATACTTAGCTATCCACGATTCCATGGTCGCATAGCCTATCTGCAAGAGAATCATCCTGACGTAGAACTCTATTGCCTGGACAACAACCACAACAACGGCGGCGTACAGGTGAGCATAGAGGAAGCTCTGAAATGGGACTATCACATGAGCGAGCAGATGGAGAAGAGACTCCACGACATCATGAATGAGTATATTGACTCAGGCAGACTAACCCCAGAGCAAATTCAAGCACTTAAGAATTAGTGTTTGGGGCTCGCGCTCGGCTCCAAAGGAGACGCTTTCACAAAGTGAAACGACTGAAAGAACCCTTGGGTGAGAGCCCAAACAAAAAAAAAAGAGGCGGAAGCCTCTTTCTGTGATCCGTTTGGGGCTCGAACCCAAGACCCCAACATTAAAAGTGTTGTGCTCTACCGACTGAGCTAACGGATCAACCTTTGAATGACGGATGCTTCTCTTACGAAAAGCGGGTGCAAAGGTACGCACTTTTTTTGAAACCGCCAAATTTATTCGGAATTATTTTCTCCTAAGGCCTCAATTTCCCTATCTTTTGTCACATATTGTTCATAATATGCAATCAAAAGTGTGGTAAGAGGCAGTGCGATAATCAGTCCGATAAAACCTAACAAAGCACCCCAAACCGACAGCGAAAGCAGCAGTATGGCGGGGTTAAGACCCATGGCCTTTCCCATAACCTTAGGAGTAACAATCATATCACAAATAAGCTGTACGATGATGAACACCGCCAGCGCCATAATCAGTATCACCCAGAAGTTCTGCCCTGTATCAGCCGACTTCAGCAGAGCCAGTAGCACCGTAGGTATCAGGGCAAAGGTGTGCAGATAAGGCACAAGGTCCATCAGTCCTATCATAATACCCAGACCGATGGCCATGGGGAAGTCGATGATAGTAAAGCCGATGCAGAACAGTATACCCATGATGAGCGCCACGGTGCCCTGACCGCGAACATAGTTGTTAAGCGCCTGTCCGGCATCTTTACCCAAGCCCTGCCAGAATGGACGACTCTTCTTGGGGAAGATACGAATCCAGTTATCCGTAAGATACTCGTAATCCAGCAGGATAAAGAACATATATAATAATGTAATAAGCGATGCCACGATACCTATAACCACGGTAGCCGTCTGTCCCAGCACATTAAACAGGCCTGGCAGCACCGTCTTCATACTGTCGGTAAACGTAGAGCTCTTAAAGAATTTCTCTATCTCGCGATGGTTTGTCTGTATCCAGTCCTGTATGGCACCGGGTATATCCCTTATGTGCGCCTCCTTCTGAATGTAGTCGGTAGCCAAGCTGCCCAACTTCTCGAACTGCTCAATCATCGGGGGGATAATCAAGTAGATAACGCCACCCAGCAGGGCTATCACAAATACCAATGTGATAACAATGCTAAGCGCCCTGTTACCCACATGCAGTTTATACTGCACGAACTTCACCATAGGGTAAAGCAGATAGGCTAACAGCCAGGCCACAAAAAATGGCAACAGCACTTTACTAAGGTAGTTCACCAACAGCAGTATTCCTAACACCAGCAGTCCTGCCCCCACCCAACGCACCAGTTGGTCAAGCGTTATTGTCTTTTCTTTCATTCTCTTCCTTTATAGCTTTTTGGTAACACTCTCTGCACAGTGGTTCGTATTCGGTAGTCTCTCCCAGCAGCACCCGCTGGTCGTTATCCACCTTACGATGACTAACGTAGGCCAGATTTCCGCACTTCACGCAGATGGCATGCACCTTGGTCACATCGTCGGCTATTGCGCATAGTGCAGGCATCGGACCGAATGGCACACCCTTGAAGTCCATATCCAGTCCTGCCACAATCACTCTCACACCGCGGTTGGCCAGCTCGTTGCACACATCTACTATGCCCATATCAAAGAACTGGGCTTCGTCTATACCCACCACATCGATGTCGCTTGCCAGCAACAGAATGCTTGCCGACGAGTCGATGGGAGTAGACTGTATATGCTTCTGGTCGTGACTCACCACATCCTCCTCAGAGTAACGCACGTCGATGGCGGGCTTGAAAATCTCCACCTTCTGGCGCGCAAACTTAGCTCGCCTCATTCGCCTGATGAGCTCCTCAGTCTTGCCCGAGAACATCGAGCCGCACACAACTTCAATTCTACCAGGTCTGTGTGCCTCACCTGTTAAGTTTTCTGTCATATGGTTGCAAAATTACAAAATACCTTTTAAAAATTGCAAAGATTTTGCCGTTTTTTTGTCTATTCTGATAATTTGCGCTATATTTGCCCCTCGTAATGGGTATATTGTATATCGTACCGACTCCAGTTGGGAATATGGAAGACATGACATTCCGTGCCATCCGAATTCTGAAGGAAGTGGATCTTGTGCTTGCAGAAGACACTCGTACATCGAGCAAACTTCTTAAGCATTATGAGATTCACAATCAGCTTATGTCGCACCATAAATTTAACGAACATGGCACTTCGGCCAACATCGTAAGCCGCCTTCAGGCAGGCGAGAACGTTGCTCTTATCAGCGATGCAGGCACTCCCGGCATCAGCGATCCCGGATTCTTCCTGGTTCGCGAGGCAGTGCGGGCAGGCATCGAGGTACAGTGCCTCCCAGGAGCCACAGCATTTGTACCGGCATTGGTATCAAGCGCCTTGCCATGCGACCGTTTTGCCTTCGAGGGCTTCCTGCCTCAGAAGAAAGGCCGCCAGACCAAGCTCGAATCACTGCGCGACGAACAGCGCACCATGATATTCTACGAGTCGCCCTATCGTGTGGTAAAGACTCTGCAGCAGTTTGCCGATACCTACGGCCCCGAGCGCCAGGTAAGCGTATGCCGCGAGATATCAAAGATTCATGAGGAGAGCGTTCGCGGCACATTGGCCGAGGTAATCGCCCACTTTAAGGAACATGAGCCTAAGGGTGAGATAGTAATCATCCTGGCAGGAAACGATAATAAAGAACAAATCAATAAACAAAAGTAATTATGAAGAAGTTATTTATCTTTGCAATGTGTGCCATAGCTTTGGCAAGTTGTAATGAGGGTGCCAAGAAGGCAGAAGCTCAGGCTCGTGCAGAGCGTGACTCTCTTAACCAGGTAATCGCCCAGAAAGATGACGAGATCAACGACATGATGACAACTCTGATTGACATCGAGGAGGGATTCCGCGAGATTACAGAGGCACAGAATCGTGTAACCTTAGCCAAATCAGGAGAGGGAACAAACACCAAGCAGCGCATCGCTGAGAACTTCCAGTTCATCCAGTCGATGATGCAGCAGAACAAGGACCTTATCAATAAGCTGAAGCAGCAGGTTCGCGAGAGCTCTATCAAGGGCGACAAGCTTAAGAAGGTTATCGCCAACCTCACCGAGCAGATGGAGACCAAGGACAAGCAGATTACCGAACTGGTAGAGCAGCTTGAGCTTAAGAACATCCACATCGGCGAGCTGAAGTATGCCATCAATACTCTTAAGGAGGATGCTCAGTCACTGCAGGACGAGAACGAAGCTCAGTCAAAGACCATCAACGCTCAGGACAAGCAGCTCAACACCGCTTGGTTTGCTTACGGCACCAAGGACGAGCTGAAGAAGCAGCGCATTCTGGATGGCGGCAAGGTACTGCAGTCTAACTTCAATAAGGAGTACTTCACCAAGATCGACATCCGTGTCGACAAGGAGATCAAGCTCTACAGCAAGTCAGCTAAGCTGCTTACCACTCACCCAGCCAGTGCTTACACACTGCAGCAGGATGCCAACAAGCAGTATGTGCTCCGCATCACCGATCCACAGGCCTTCTGGTCAACAAGCAAGTATCTGGTAGTTCAGGTTAAGTAATAAACAAAAAGAAAGGTGCTCAAGTCGAGCACCTTTTTTTATTGTGGGAAGTCGTAAATCAAGTACTGCATGTTACGCTCAGTAGGATAATTTGTAAGCTGACCCGATCGCGTAACAAACGATAGTATTCCGTTATAAACACCGTTTCCGAATGTGTACTGTCCGCCGTAGATGTTGATGTAGTGAATACGGCGTGCATCATAGCTCAGCAGGCGTTCTACATCAATCACGGGCATGCCGTCAATCAGCACCAGTGTGGCCAGCGATGTATTGTAGTGATCCTCCCCCCTGCGCACAATCAGCTGCGTATATCCGTTGCTCTTCACCTTTCTCACGCACTCCACGTATTCTAACAGCACCTCACGTATTGTGAAGAACTGGCGATACTCATCAAGATTATAAGTAAGGTCGGGTGTAGTGCCCAGCACACTTGGGTCGTAGGCCAATGGCACTGCCTCTTCAGTAGCTTCGTCGGTAAACACGCCTATCTGCAGTTCGCGCTTCACTGGTGCAATAGCCATCTGATGGCGCTGCATCTCCAGCGAACGTGCCTCCACCTCACTACGGTTGTAGTGGAACACCAGGTGTGGCAGTGCCTTTGGCAGCAAGGCAGCAAACGGACTTACCATCTCAATAGGCAGACTCACATCAGTGTCGGTAACAGCCGATAGCACCAGCGGCAGCTTGCCATGAATGCCGTGAACATAGAAAACGGCAGTGGTGTCGTTTAGCATCTTACCCTCAAAATAGTGTATCTGCATACCTATTATACTTAATGCAGGTGTAATCTGGTTGCGTCGGTAAGTCTTGCCGTCGTAGGTATTCTTTATGCGGGCCATTATCATGTGGCCTTCCTTTTCAGGTATGTCGGTCTTTACCACATCCACAAACTTGCACTCACCGTCGGCCACAGCCTTAGTGTTTTCATCCTTCACCCACTCCACGTCGTCGTCGGCACTCTTGCTCATGGTGTTCACCACAGCCACAAGTTTGTTGCACACCTCACTGCTGTTGCGGGTATAGACGTTCAGTGCGTAGAATCCGCTGTGCAGGTTGGCAGGCAGTTCAATAGTGCCTGTGCCCACACCGTCTTTAATGCCTACTATAGTGCTTGCCGCCAATCCGTTCGCATCGCATAGCTCAGCATATGCTATCTGCGAATCGTAAACGGTTACGTTCACTTTCATCTGCTCTCCGGCCAGATACCACTCACGGTCGGTCTTAATGTTTGCAGCCATGGCACTCAAGCCAAGCACCATTGCAGCTATCAGCGATATTATCTTGTTATTCATATCAATAACTTACGTTTTCAGTTAAATGCCAGAAGTCTGGCTCCTCAATATAGGCTCCTCTCAGTCTCACGTCGAGCAGATACTCGTATGCCCAAGCCGTTTGTAGGATGGGCACACCTTCTGGCGACATGTAGGTATCGTCCCACTCACACAGGTGCAGTCCGCTCTTCACCAGCTCTACACACTCATCGGCACTGGGTGCTTCCACCCATCTGCGCTTATCTTTATCTATAGGATGATAGATGGAGTAATCTTTTGGTTCGAGGAAGAAACGGTATTCACTGGTGTTCAGGGCGCATCCCACAAAGCCGATGACGTGCTTCTTCGATGTGAGGCAGTGTATGTTTGTGGGCAGTGCCGATGGCTGCGGTGTAAAGAGTCCACCCATCTCCGAACCAGCCTGTCGGCGTGCAAGCTCATACTCGTACTCAGCCTTCGATATGGCACGCTGATGCACCAGTCCGCTGTATCTCACGTACATCTTCTCGCTTTCGCGACTTATGTCGTATATCTTCAGCTGCTGTATGTGCTGAGCATCGTAGTTTGTACTTGAGCCCACCATGATTGTCGAGCTCGCCTCGTCTTTCCAACCACGCTCAGGATACAGCAGATGGTTGTTCTTAACGCATTGCATGTTCTCAACATCGTAATACACAAAGGTGTTATATTCAGGATGCACCTCCCATGTCTCCTCGTATGTCCATGTGTAGTAGTTAATCTTGCTGTTGTCAAAAGGCTCAGCAGGCGTAACCAGTATGTCGATATCGCTCCTTGGTGTACTCTGATCGCCCCTCACCTCGGCAATCTTCTCTGTGGGCAGTGGTGTCTGCGGGTCCGACTCATACACCTCGCCATCGGTCTCAATATGCAGATAATACTGCACGTTAGGGTTCAGCTCATCTATGGTGCAGGTAAAAGTTCCGTAGTCGCCCTCGGTTTGATACTCCGAGCCGTCGGTTCCGCGCACCACCACCCAGGCGTCATCCACCACTAAATACGAGTAATACGAGTCTAAAGCCGTAGTGCGCTGCAGTCTGAACGTGTTCTTGCCAGGGGTTATCGTTCCCTCAACAACCAGCAGTCCGGTTTCATCTGTCGGGATGTCGGCCTCGTATTTCTCAATACATCCCGTCAGTGTACTCATGCCCATCATCAGGCACAGCACATAATATATCGTTTTCTTGAGTTTCATCATATCTTAGTTGAATCGAATATTAAGTGAAACATATGGAATGGCAGTGCCAAACACCGACAGCTTGTATCCCTGAATCTTTCCGTTCTCGGTTACATAATATATGTTATAGGCATTCTTTCGCGCCAGAGCGTTGTAGACACCCACTGAGAATGATGTATGCAGGAAGCTTGTAAGCTTGTGTGTAGGCTCTATGTTAAACGCCAGGTCCAGTCGCATGTAATCAGGAATACGGTATGTGTTGCGGTTGGTGTAGTACGGCATGTACTTCTGGTTGTGCGAGTCGTAATACCTTCCTGCAGGCACTGTTGTTGGTCGGCCTGTGGCATAGTTGAAGTTGCTCGAGAAACTGTATCTCTCAGTAATCTTGTAGTTCAGCACCGCCTTCACGTCGTGCGGACGGTCGTATTCCGATGGATACCACTCTCCGTCGTTCAGCGGCATAGCCACGCGCTTGTCGTCTTGCTTCAACTGCGAGCGCGAAAATGTGTAGCTCACCCATCCGTTCAGCTTTCCAAGCGGTTTCTTGGCCTGAAGCTCTATTCCGTATGCCCTACCCTTTGTGGCAATAACGTCGGTTTCAAGGTGTGGGTTCATCAGCAGCACGGCACTACTGCGGTAGTTCAGATAGTCGCCAATGTGCTTGTAGTAAACCTCGGCCGAGAACTCATACTTCTTGTTGGGCGTTTCGTGATAAATACCAGCTGCGGCCTGCCATCCGTTCTGAGGCTTGATGTTCAGGTCCGACAGCTTCCACATGTCGGTAGGCGACATGATTGATGTGTTCGACACCTTGTGTATAAACTGGTGCATGGTGTTGAAACCAGCCTTTATCGATAGTCCGTCCTGTATGGTGTAACGAGCCGACAGACGCAACTCCGGAGCGTGGTAAGTCTTGATGATACCCGTCTCGTTTGTTGTCTCAATCAGCGTCTCCTCCGATGGCAGTTCGCCGTCCAGATAGTGGTTCACGTCGCGCGGGCCAAGAGCGTTGAACATAGTGTAGCGCAATCCGGCCGATACCGACAGCTTTTCGGTAATCGAGCGCTCGTAGTCCACATACACAGCACTCTCCAGTGCCTTCTCCCTCTGCAGTTCGGTTAGCATAATCATCGAGCGTTCGCCCACTGGCTCGTATGTACCAGCCTGCACGTTGTAGTGCTGAACCGACAGACCGTAGTTCATCACCTGATTCTCAGTCAGACGGTGGCGGAAGTGCAGCTTACCCCACAGCTGGTCGATGCCGAAGCTCAGTCGTGCGGCCATCGATGGCACGCTTGTCTCCTCGTTAAAATAGTCGTAGTGGTCGAGTCCTGCCGATGCAGTGGCAGTAATCTTCTCATTCAGTATCGATCGCCACTCGGCCGAAATGTTGCGGTTCTTATATCCGTAGTTATCGCTCGAGCTGAACGAGAACTTATCGTTACTCCAGTATCCGTAGATCTTCAGTCGGTGCATGCTGTTCAGCTTCCATGTAAGCACACCTCCGAAGTCGTAGAAGTTAGCCGATCCGTTCTTGTATCCGCTGTCCTCAGGCAGGTTCTTCAGCATCCAGTCGCTATAGGTGGTACGTCCGTTCAACAGCAGCGACACGTGGTCTTTTACTATAGGAATCTCTAAGTTCAGCTTACTTGTCAGCGCTCCGATGCTGGCCGAGCCCGTAAGCTTACGCATGTTAGCCTCCTTCGATACCACCTTCAGCACACTGCTTATTCTGCCGCCGTACTCCACTGGTATGCTCGATTTGTAGAGCTCCACCTCCTCAACTGCATCCGAGTTGAACGATGTGAACAGTCCGAACAGGTGCGATGGGTTATACACCGTTCCGCCGTTAAACAGTATCAGGTTCTGGTCGGTAGCACCACCGCGCACGTTATATCCGCTCGATGCCTCACCCACCGATGTAACACCAGGCAGTGTAAGCATAATCTTCATGATGTCCGACTCGCCGAATGCCGATGGTATGTTCTTCAGAATCTGTGGCTTGAACTTCTCTGCGCCCATCATCATGTTGTTCACGGCACTCTGTCGGCCGCCCACAACCACAATCTCAGCCAGCTCCTGGTCGTCAGCCACGCTCACTCGGGCCTTCTTCACACCAGGCACCACATACACCTTGGTTTTCGATGATCCAGCCGTTGATATCGTGTCGATGTCGAGCACAGGTATTCCCGCTATCAGCTTCTTCTCGTCTATCTGTCGTGCGGGTTGTGCAGGCTGCAGCTTAGCTAAGTCCTGTTCCTCAGCCCTCCATAGCTCCACAGGGTTTGGCGTTCCATCTACACCCTCCACAAGCATCGCCAAGCTTGCCTCACGTCTTTTCTTCGAGAAGCGCAAGCGGTTCTTGGTAGCATATCTTCTTATCTGCTTTTTCTGCTCTGGGAATAGCTTAGCCACATCCTTAGCCCTCTTCACGTGGTGCATCTTTCCGTCGGGAGTCACTAACGTGTAGTGCTCTTCGGTGCTAAGAGTCTTCTCAAAATATTTCTTGCCAAAGTTCTTATCACCTCCGTTTATCTTCCTTATTGTGTGATACAGCGCAACGCCGTTACGGGTTCCGTCGCTCAGCAGTGCCGCATATCGCGTGCTGTCCTCAGGGTCGTGTACAAACAGGTGTCCGTCCAACTCAAACCAGTCTATATACTTCTGTTCAGGCAGACACACCACATTCGTCTCGGGTGCCACCACCGCAAGTTGCTGCTTATACAGGTCGTATCGCAGTCGCACGTTGTCATACACCACGCCGTGATAGCTCACACGGCCCAATCGCATTTCCGTATCGCCTCCGTAATACGGGATGTCATGCCACATCCATATCTGGTATTGCGGCTCCAGCGCTCCCACGTACAGGCGCGCGAAGTTCGAAGACGATATCTTCTCCTGAGCTCCAACATTCTGTACGAACAATGCCGTACATACTAATCCTAAAAAATACTTTTTCACGTTATTGTATACAATCACAGTTTTTAAAAAAGCCTTTTAATGGTCTTTCTATTAATCAGAATGCAAAAGTACTAAAATCTTGTATGAAAAACGAAAGGTTTAACATACTTTTACTAATATAGTAAAAAAAGCCTCCCACCCTCCCTTTGTCATCCCGAGCGTACAACCCCCACTTGTCATGTCGAGCGTAGTCGAGACATCTCATTTACGCGTTAATAAACGCGACCTTGCGCCGATTATCCTTCGGCCTAACGGCGAAGTGTAGCCATATCGCGCCATGCTTATTACGCTCAATGAGCAGTTCATCAAACTCCTGGTGTGATTCATTGCTGATGTCGAGCAGGATGACTGCATAGCGTATCAATTGCTCCATATTCTCCACACGAATATCCACCGCACAGCCCGTCAAGTGATTGCTATTGCTCACCCCACCAATCGCCCTATTCAACTGCGGGCTGCGATACCCAGAGTTGAGCCTTATCGGCTCTTCAGAGATCTCTCCACGCGCTTCGCTTGGTCGAGATGACAAGGAGGAGAAAGTCATTCCGAGCGCACCACCCCCGTTTGTCATTCCGAGCGCGCTCGACCTCTGGTCGCTTGCTACTGAAAGGACGCAAGAAGTCGAGGAATCTCCTTTAACAACGACATACTTGTCGTTGTAGCGCTTCCGCAATTCCTCCAGCCAGATGCACAGGCGCTTCATGTTCTCAATCGCCTCATGACTGGGGATGTTATACACCTCGGGATGACTCCCGCTCTTGGTGAACTCCCCGAGCGTAAAGTGCTCGGAGAGTTTTGCATTTGCATTTAATTGAACTATTTCCATAATGTTATGTATGTTATGCATGTTATGTTTACCTCTCATCTGGTAGTCTATCAAACGACTCTATAGTCTTGCTGTTTCTATGCGAATTAATAGAGATTTCTCGCTGCTGATCATCGAAATACTTTTCAGCCATGCCAAGGAAATAGTGACGCTGACAAGCGTACTGCATGTTAACAATAAGCTCAGCTAACTTCCAGTCTATATCGTCAGTCTCAAACTCGCCATGCCAGTATTCACCATCCTGCTTCATGTCGCCCCAGTGGCGCATAACGATGAATGGAGCCGAGAAGTTTATGGCGTGATAGGCGCAACGCTTAAGCAGCATCTCTTCTGCCTTTGAGTTGTTTTCCTCAGCATCAGCCATGCGGCGTGCCGTCCAGTCAAAGAGCTCGTCCACTATCTTGCCGAAGGGCAGTATACCCTTGGTTTTATCCAGCTTCTTAGCCCACTCAGAAATGCGGTTGTCACTTTCAACATCCACTGTGCTTTCGCGTGTTAGCATCTGGAAGTTCGTGGCGGGCAATGGGATACAGGTCAATCGTGTTGGCAGACCAGAACCAAAGTTCCTATCGTTCACCTTGTTCTTTAAGGCCAACGGCGTGCCTGTATAAACGTAGTTCCAAGTAACAATGAAGTTCTCTATCACAGAATCCATATTGCTGTAGAACTGACCATCCTCTTCATTGTGGAAAGCTTTAAGCTCCAGCGTCTGCTTGTCAATCCAACTTCCACCTTTCTGTATAGACAGCGTATTGTCCAACTCGGTGTCGAAGGTCAACATGTGCAGCTGCAGTGGCTCGCCATCCACTTCTTCCACGGCGTTCACCATATCCTGTATAAACTGAGCGTTTGAGGTACGCGCGGGGTGGATACGGATAGTTACCTTAGGTTTCTTAGGTTTCTCCTTGTTGGCGCCTTTGGTTTTCATCTGCTCACGGTAGGCGTTTATTGCATCTTTACCAACCCTGTCTGCTGCCAAGATTGGAGCAGTTAGCAGCTTGTAAAGGCGGGTGGCAAAGCTCTTACCACTTGCAGGGTCACCAATAATGAGTGCTGAGCTATTCAAGCGGCGCAATTCTTCTGGGCGGTGGTAGAAACTATATCTGCAGCGCGTCATCAGCGTCATAGAGAAAGCTCCGCTAACCACTAATGCAGCTGGATATTGATTACGCTTAAGACCCTTGCAGGCATCCTGCAGCAATGGGAAATAAGGAAACAACGCTTCAATCTGAGCACCCCAATCCCATAGCCATTGGTCAATCTCGCTGGCCGTAGGCGCTTCAGCTTTCTTTGGGTTTAGTATTGAGAGTACTTCCTGCATACCCTTTGAAAGCCCCTTTGGCGGCTCCTTGCATGCAGATTCTACAATGCGCTCAACCTCCAAATTATCAAGACCCAGACGAGGTAGTACGCTATAAACCAACTGCTTATTATTATCGCAAATAGCACGTAGGCTAACTGCCAGTTGATACAGCTTAACATTCCTCTCACCTTCCTGCGGAACTCCGCCATTAATCTTCCACCACTCTTCAATAATGTCTTCATAAGGCACACCTTTAAAAGTTTTCGTTTTTGTCATGTCGAGCTTTCCCCCCTCTGTCATGTCGAGCGTACCACCCTCTTTTGTCATTCCGAGCGTAGTCGAGGAATCTCTGCGGCTTGCCGCTTGCGCCCCAGGGCGCATTGGTGAGATCTCTCCATGCGCTTCGCTTAGTCGAGATGACAGCGGCTGCGTAGCCTGTGAATGACCGTCTCTGTATAGAGCATTATATCTCTCAGCAAATTCTTTATTCTCATAGGTAAACAACAAATGAAACTCATCCTACTTGCGTCCTTGCAACTCTCATCCACCTCCACACCAAGCACCTTCGCCATCTGGTGTTGGTTATCAATCAGATTACCCCACTCCGAACGCGCCTTGAATACGATTTTCAGGCCTTTGCCCGATGGTGTGATGTAAACTAATAAAATGCCTAATTTTTCATTTTTACATTTTTCAATTATTACATTGTCAAAAACCTCTTGAGGGTTTTGGACATGATCGATATCCATCACCACAAGTCCCGTTAGTTTGGTTGCAACTTGCTTGCGCCATGCGCCCACCTTTCCTTTAGGCGATGTAGTTTCGTCAAAAGTAGCCTGGAATATAAACGCAGGCAGTTTGCGCTTAAGTGCTGCATCACCAGTTTCACGATACTTATCGATACTCTCATTCCACTTG
>CADCEF010000013.1 GCA_902800365.1 uncultured Prevotella sp.
TAGTTTGTTAATTATAGAATCAGGGGCAAAGATAATACTTTTATTCTAATTCTGCAAATATTTAACTTCTTTTTTGTATAATATATAATGTACGCGCGAGTTGATAATGAAAGTGGTAAAGTTGCCAAAATGGAAAACTTTTGATTCTGAATTTTGGGAAAAGTTTCCAAAAAAGAAAATCTTGCTTTAGGGGTAGGGTGCGATGGCTTGTTTTTACTTGATGGATAGAATGCTAATTCTGGTTTTGCGTTTTCTTATGCCTGATATGAGCCGGAGTGTTTGGTAAAATATACTCTAATGGATTGAAAATCAGTGTGTTATTGTGTGTTGTTAGAGGGTGTTATTCTGGCATTAACATTCTTTTATGATATTTTTCTGGTAATATGGAATATGTTTTTGTGATATTATTTGTATCTTTGCAAGCGGATTCGGTTTTACTTTTTGGAAAACTTTTCCGAATTGAAAAACAAAAAAGTTTCCAAAAAAGATAAACTTTACATAGAAAAGGATTATAAAACTTAAATAATAAAAACAATAAAAATGGAAATTAAAAACTTTACCATCACTAAACGAGACGGTTCTAAAGACCTTTTCTCGCTTGACAAGATTATGAATGCCATCGTGAAGGCATTTGAAAGCGTTCAAGAACCTGCTGACCTAGCCATCGTATCTAAGATCCTTAATCACCTTGACATGCACGACAACATCACCGTAGAGGATATCCAGAACCAAGTAGAGGAGGCGCTGATGCGCGAGGGATATTATAAAGTGGCAAAGTCGTTTATTCTGTATCGACAGCTGCACTCTGAAGATCGTGAGACTCTGGAGAAAATGGTTTTCCTTTCAGAGTATTGCGAGTCTGTAAATGCTGCTACCGGATCTAAGTATGATGCTAATGCAAACGTGGAGCATAAGAATATTGCTACACTGATTGGTGAACTGCCAAAGTCGAACTTTATCCGTTTGAACCGTCGTCTTCTTACCGACCGTATTAAGAAGATGTATGGAAAGCAGTTGGCTGATGAATATATTGACAAGCTTACTCACCACTTTATATATAAGAACGACGAGACATCGTTGGCAAACTATTGTGCATCTATCACCATGTACCCTTGGCTGATTGGTGGTACTGTAGCTATCGGAGGTAACTCTACTGCACCAACAAACATGAAGTCGTTTGCCGGTGGATTTGTTAACATGGTGTTCATGGTAAGCTCTATGTTGAGTGGTGCATGTGCTACTCCTGAGTTCCTGATGTACATGAACTATTTCATGGGCAAGGAGTACGGCCTGGACTATTACAAGCGCGCTAACGATCAGGCAGACCTGAGTTTGAAACAGCGTACAATTGATAAGATTGTTACCGATTATTTTGAGCAGATTGTTTATACTCTGAACCAGCCTACAGGTGCACGTAACTATCAGGCTGTATTCTGGAATATTGCTTACTATGATAAGTACTATTTCGAGAGTATCTTCGGCGAGTTCTATTTCCCCGATGGATCTAAGCCTGATTGGGAAGGTCTTTCATGGTTGCAGAAGCGCTTCATGAAGTGGTTCAACCTGGAGCGTACCAAGACTCTGCTGACATTCCCTGTTGAGACAATGGCTCTGTTGGTAGACGAGAATGGAGAGTGCAAGGATAAGGAGTGGGGCGAGTTTACTGCTGAGATGTACTCTGAGGGTCATTCGTTCTTTACTTATATGAGTGACAATGCCGACTCGTTGTCAAGTTGCTGTCGTCTGCGTAACGAGATTACCGACAATGGATTCAGCTATACTCTTGGTGCTGGTGGTGTAAGTACAGGTTCAAAGAGTGTGCTCACTATCAACTTGAACCGTTGTATTCAGTATGCTGTAAACCACAATCAGGATTATCTGGAGTATCTGGGTGGTGTTATCGATCTCTGTCATAAGGTGCAGATGGCATATAACGAGAACCTTAAGGAGTTGCAGCAGAATGGTATGTTGCCTCTGTTCGATGCCGGTTATATCAATATCGGTCGTCAGTATCTTACTATCGGTATCAACGGTCTTGTTGAGGCTGCTGAATTCATGGGAATCAAGATTACTCCAAATGATGAATATTTGCACTTTGTTCAGGGTATACTTGGACTTATCGAGAAGTACAACCGTCAGTACCGTACAAAGGATGTGATGTTCAACTGTGAGATGATTCCTGCTGAGAATGTGGGTGTAAAGCATGCTAAGTGGGATCGTGAGGATGGATACTTTGTTCCACGCGACTGTTATAACAGCTATTTCTATGTTGTTGAGGACGATTCGCTTACCATCATCGATAAGTTCAAGTTGCATGGAGCTCCATACATCGAGCATCTTACTGGTGGATCGGCTCTGCATATGAACCTTGATGAGCACCTTTCAAAGGAGCAGTATATGCACCTGCTTAAGGTTGCTGCCAAGGAAGGATGTAACTACTTTACATTCAATATTCCAAATACCGTATGTAACGAGTGTGGTCATATTGACAAGCGTTATCTTAAGGAGTGCCCACATTGCCATTCTAAGAATGTAGACTATATGACTCGTATTATCGGCTATCTGAAGCGTGTAAGCAACTTCTCACAGGCCCGTCAGGAGGAGGCATCTCGCCGCTATTACGCTGGACAGAATAAACTATGCTGAAATACGTTAATACAGGAATAGTATTTCAGGAGATACCCGACGAAGTGACACTGGCAATTAATATTAGTAATTGCCCGTGTCACTGTCCTGGGTGTCATAGCTATTACCTTTGGGATGACATCGGTATTCCATTGGATACCGCGGCTATAGATGCTTTTGTCGAGCAATTCGGTACTGACATAACATGCATATCATTTATGGGTGGTGATGCTGATCCGAAAGCTGTTAATCAATTGGCTTTGTATATTCACGAGATGCATCCTGAGTTTAAGGTTGCATGGTATAGTGGTAGGACGGTTATATCTTCGGCTATCAACAAAAGCGATTTTGATTATATTAAGATAGGTCCGTTTATAAAGCATCTCGGACCTCTTAAGAACCCGAAAACAAATCAAAGGCTCTATCGACAGAAAGACGATGGAACCTTTGAAGATATTACCTCGCGATTTTGGCGTAAATAGTTAATAGGTTATTTCGCCGCGAATATTCATCTGCATGTATTTCCGTACTGTATCCGGATCATCAGGGAAGTGCGACTGTAGGAACATCAGTTTGGTAACTGCTGCTTCTACAGTTGAATCGCGACCACTGATAACGCCAGCCTCCTGCAGATGGTATCCACAGTCATAGCGGCTCATCTCAACAGCTCCCTGCATACACTGGCTGATGTTGACAATCACTTTTCCGTTGCGTGTTCCCTCTCGTAGTGCATTAAGCAGCCATGGGCGCTGTGGGGCATTGCCGCTTCCGAATGTTCGCATCACGATGGCCTTAAGATTCGGAGTATGGATGATGTGGCGGATAAGATCTTCGCGGATACCTGGAAAGAGTGAGAAGATGATAACATTGTTATCCAGACGGTAATGTGGTACCATAGGTTTGTCCCAGTCAGGCTTTAGCATACGGTCGTGATAATAGGTAATGTTTACTCCTGCCTCTACCAAGTGTGGGTAGTTGAACGATTCGAAGGCGTTGAACTCTTCAGCACTCTGTTTGGTGGTACGGTTACCACGAAGCAGGTGACCGCCAAAATAGATTCCGACTTCAGGCACCAGGGCATGTCCCTCGCGATCTTTTGCTGCTGCTATCTCTACAGCGGTAATCAGGTTCTCTTTTCCATCAGTTCTCAACTGTCCGATAGGTAGCTGGGAACCTGTGAATATAACGGGTTTGGTCAGGTTCTCAAGCATGTATGACAGGGCAGAGGCGGTATAGGCCATTGTGTCGGTACCGTGCAGCACAACAAAGCCATCGTATTGGTCGTAATGGTCGGCTATACAATGCGATAAATCAGTCCACATGCTTGGTGACATATCACTTGAATCGATAGGTGGATCAAACTGGTATGTCTCTATAGTGATATCAAACTGCTTCAGTTCGGGCACGTTATATAATAGGTGTTCGAAATCGAACGGTTCCAGGGCTCCTGTACGTGGATTCCTGTTCATTCCTATTGTGCCTCCAGTGTAGATAAGAAGTACTTTACTGCGATACGTCATCGTTTTCGTTTTATTTTTTTTGCAAAGATAGTGTTTTTATCCGAGATTTTCTGTATCTTTGCAAAAAATTTATGCAGAACCTATTTACAAATAAAATTATGAAGCAGTTCAATGACGATAATTTCGTTCTGGAGACCCAGGTGGCACAGGACCTTTATCACAATTTTGCGGCTAAGAAGCCTATTATTGACTATCATTGTCATCTTAATCCAGAGATGGTGGCCAAAGACCATAAGTTTAAGAGTATTACAGAGCTTTGGCTGGGTGGCGATCACTATAAATGGCGTGCCATGCGTACTAATGGTATTGACGAGAAGTATATTACCGGTAAGGATACCAGCGATTGGGAAAAATTTGAAAAGTGGGCTGAAACTGTACCATACACTTTCCGTAATCCTCTTTATCACTGGACTCATCTGGAGCTTAAGACTGCTTTTGGTATCACAAAGTTGCTTTCGCCTAAGACTGCTCGTGAAATATTTGATGAGTGTAATGAGAAGCTGCAGCAGCCAGAGTTCTCTGCTCGTGGTCTGATGAAGCACTACAATGTTGAGTGCGTCTGCACTACTGATGATCCTATTGACGATCTTCATAACCACATAGAGTATGCAAAGACTAAGGCTGAGGACGATCCTATGATGTTCCCTGCTTGGCGTCCTGACAGAGCAATGAACATTGAAAAGGCTGACTTCTCTAAGTATGTTGAGCAGCTGGGCGAGGTTAGTGGTGTTACCATCACCAAGTTTGCTGATATGATAGATGCACTCAAGAAGCGTCATGATTTCTTTGCTGAGAATGGTTGTAAACTGTCTGACCATGGTCTTGAGGAGTTCTATGATGAAGAATATACCGACTCTCAGATTGAGACAATCTTTGAGAAGGCTATGCGTGGACTCCAGCTCTCAAAACTTGAGATCCGTCAGTTTAAGAACTGCTTCCTAGCAGTAATGGCAGAGATGGATGCTGATTCTGACTGGACTCAGCAGTTCCACTATGGAGCTATCCGCGACAATAACACTAAGATGTTTAATGCGGTAGGTGCTGATACTGGTTTTGATTCTATAGGTGAGTTCAACACCGCTAAGGCTATGTCGGCATTTCTGAATAAGTTGGAGATGAAGGATAAGCTTACGCGTACCATATTATATACTCTTAACCCATGTGCCAACGAGATGATTGCCACGATGCTTGGCAATTTCCAGGGAGGCGAGCCTGGTAAGATTCAGTTCGGTTCTGGTTGGTGGTTTAATGATCAGATGGATGGCATGATCCGTCAGATGAATGCTCTCTCTGTACTCGGTCTGCTTAGTCGTTTTGTTGGAATGCTTACTGATAGTCGCTCGTTCTTGAGCTATCCTCGTCATGAGTACTTCCGCAGAATACTCTGTAACCTCCTTGGAAACGATGTAGAGAAAGGTTTGTTGCCATGCGATATGGAGATTCTGGGACGAATGGTCGAGGATATCAGTTATAACAATGCCCGCCGATATTTCAAGTTCTATTAATAAATGAGATACAACTCAGGTTATAACCGAGAAGGTGACTATGAGCACCTTGTGGTAAATGAATCTAAACCGCTACTGGAGTGGCTGTTAGAGAATGTTCAGCAAAGTCGTAATAAGATTAAGGCGACTCTGCAGGGTAGGGGTATCAAGGTTAACGGAAAGACTGTTAGTCAGTTTGACTTCCAGTTGGAGCCTGGAATGAAGGTTGCGGTAAGCAAGACTAAGCGTAACCAACAGTCGTTCAAGAGCCGTTACGTTAAAATAGTATATGAGGATAAATGGCTGATAGTTATTGAAAAAGCCGAAGGTATTCTCTCAATGGCGGCTGGTCACTCATCACTTAATGTTAAGTCGGTTCTTGATGATTATTTCAAGAAATCTCGTCAGAAGTGTACTGCTCATGTGGTTCATCGTCTGGATCGCGATACTAGCGGTCTTATGGTGTATGCCAAGGATATGGAAACTGAGCAGATACTTGAGCACAACTGGCATGATATAGTTTACGACCGCCGTTATGTGGCCGTATGTTCAGGTGAGATGGAGAATGATGAGGGTACTATTGCCAACTGGTTAAAGGATAATAAGGCGTACGTTACATACTCGTCGCCCACTGATAATGGTGGCAAATATGCTGTTACCCATTATCATGTTCTTGACCGCACTACCGACCATTCGCTGGTAGAGTTCAAACTTGAGACTGGTCGTAAGAATCAGATTCGTGTGCATTCTTCGGATATGGGACATCCTGTTTGCGGTGATCCTAAATACGGCAATGGTGATGATCCTATACATCGTTTGTGTCTGCATGCATGGCTTCTCTGTTTCCATCATCCTGTAACAGGTGAACCAATGGAGTTTGAGACACCTGTTCCAACAGCATTCAAGAAACTGTTCAAGTAAAAATGGAGAACGTAGGATATTACATATTCGTACTCGTAGCTATCATAGTAGCTTTCTTGGTGATAAAGAAGGTGGCTTCTTGTCTCATCAAGTCAGCTATTCTGATTGCTATGGTTGTAGCTCTTGCTGCTATTTACTATCTTTATCTGAGATAGCAACCTCTTCAGGGAAGATGCGATTGAAAGCCTCACGGAGTTGTTGAGGCTGTTCTATAAGATTCTGCAGTTCGCTTAATCTCTTGGCATTAGGCGAATTGGGAATCCAGAGTTTTATGTATCCGTCTTTGGAATACTTGTTGTGCATATGCTCCTTGAAACGAAGCCAATGCTCTTCTTCTGACTTTTCTGGATAGTTGGCAAGTCCGAACTGAATGCATCTGCGTATGATTCTTTCTGGATCGATATCTCTGTCGGCCTCGGCAACAATCTTTCCGTAGATTGTTCGTGGACTGCGACTGGCCGATGCGCGGTGATCCTCTACAGCCTCTTTCATAATTTTAATCTGTTCTGGCGAGAACCATTTCTTAAGACGGGCGTCAGCAGCAAGAATCTTGCCGCCTCGGATATGATGATCAGCGCGATGCCCGCACATACCCAGATCGTGATATGCAGCAATGGTGTAAACCATATTTGTATCAGCCCCTGTAGGTCTGATCAACTCAAGCGAATTACGTATAACTCTTGTGACGTGCTCAAGATTGTGGGCACGGTCGAATTCTGCATACTTTGGGAGTATTTGAGTCTCGATAAACTCCACTAAATCCAGGCTTGGGGTATTGCTTGTCATAAATATTTCCTTTTTTCTTTGCAAATTTACGAAAAAGATGTTACTTTTGCAAGAAATTTTTGAAAATAATGGCAGAAGAAAATAAAATTGAAACAAATTCGGCTAAAGCCTGGCTACTGGCTGCACGCCCTAAAACACTCTCTGGAGCGGCTGTTCCTGTAATGATAGGTGTGGCTTTGGCATATGTTGATACCGTGGAATATGGTACAGAAACCTTTAGTTGGCTGGCTGCTTTGCTCTGTCTGTTGTTCTCATTTGCAATGCAGATAGATGCTAACTTTATTAATGACTTCTATGATTTTGTTAATGGTACTGACGATGCCGAGACACGATTAGGTCCACGAAGAGCTTGTGCTCAGGGATGGGTAAAGCTTGATTCGATGAAGAAAGCTATAGCCATTACCACTTGTGCAGCATGTTTGATTGGCTTGCCGCTTGTGTATTACGGTGGGCTGGAGATGGTGTTGATAGGTATGGTATGTGTGGTTTTTGCATTCCTTTATACTACATATTTCTCATATCAGGGCATGGGTGATTTGCTGGTGCTTGTTTTCTTTGGCATTGTGCCTGTATGCTGTACATATTATGTACAGTTGCATACCTTTACCTGGCAGGTGTTCCTGGCTTCGCTTGCATGTGGGCTGGTGATTGATGCCCTGCTGATAGTGAACAACTTCCGCGATAGAGATAATGACCGTGAGGCTGGTAAGAACACAATTATAGTGCGTCTTGGAGCTAAGGCTGGTCTACAGTTGTATGTTGGCGTAGGTGTTGGAGCCATTATATTAGGAGGTACTTTCCTGATGAATGGTCATATCTTGGCATTTGTTTTTCCTCTTATATATCTGGTACTCCACATTGTTACATATATAAAGATTAAGCGAATATACCAAGGAAAAGCGCTGAATCTCTGCTTAGGAGAAACAGCGCGTAATATCTTTATATATGGTGTTTGTGTGAGTGTGGGACTATTACTTCTTTAGTTGAAGAAAGGCCACGAAACACCGAAGTGTAATACTGATCCGTTTGTGGGGTAGTGTGGTGCGAGGAACTTCATGTGATTGCCTCCACCATTTACAACGTTACTCATAACGAGGAAGAATCGTACTCCCTTCAAAGTCATGTTGGCATATACGTCAACAAATGGATAACCGCCTAATTCTACTTTGCTTTTCTCGTTCTTCTGTACAGCAAACTGGTTCAGACCAGGACAGAAATCAGGTGCATAGTATTTTGAGAAAAATGTGGCATCTGCGCCCAATTCTACACCAAGCACTTTGGCTATTCGGAATTTCAAATACAGATTGCTGAATATATTCCAGTCGGGAAGAGGCAGTGCACTCTTGTCGCTTGAATTCTGGTAAGTTATAATATTCTCCCAATTCAGTGGACCTAAGCGGAAATTCTGTTGCAACTGAGCGGTAAGGATACTGATATTATCAGATTCCTGATATATACCAGCTGTCATATTCTTGCGTCCTCCGTTATCTGTTACATCGTAACTCATTCCGTAGTAGGTGTAGTTTTTGATGTTTTCAAGTGCTACACGCAGTCTGGTGTCAGTCTTCTGATAGCTGAATGTTCCCTCAAGGCGAGTACGTGTCTCGCGCTCCAGATTTTCATCCCACCAGAAATGCTTTGAGTGGTAGTTGAAATGGAAGAATACCGGTAAGCATTTATAAAGATAGGCAGATGCTGCCAATTGTACGGTATCGCCAAATAGTGGGAAATTCAGGTCAGTACTGAAATCAATGGTATAGTCGCCTTTGTCGACTCCTGCTATCCATGTCTCTGCCAGCACATTAAAATGCAGTGTATTACCTTGTGTCTTACTCAACTGTCCGCCAATGCTCAGATCATGTTCATTCCATTTTCCCCAATACAGGTTGTTGTTCATGTCCATCTCTGGCATTGAATATGTGCAGAAGTCATGGGTTATGAAACCTTTAAGTCCTGCTTTTACATATTTGTTGAATCCCTCAAGCAATGCTATTCCTAAAGTGTTTTTGATACGGAAATGCTTTGTCTGGTCGTAGATAGAGTCATTACCGAATACCAATCCTTGATTATAATAGGTATTCTTATAATAATCTGTAGGAGTAAGATAAGACTGGTATATATGTTCATAATTATCGATGTCGAGCGTGTGAATGAAACTGGTAACAGGCACATACTCACGTTTCATTGTTGCATCGATAGAGTCCTGAATGGCTTGCATTCGGTTTAAACTGTCGATGGCAGCCAAACCATCAACCTTTATTCTGGTAGAGTCTGCTGCAATATTCAGAGAGTCTTTTTGTGGCTCCTTTCCCATAATTCTTGCACCATCAGGTCTGCCTGTAGGTGTCTTAATATCTTTCTTCCGAATATCCCTATTGTCCATATCCGGTTTTTCCTTCTCAGCTTCGTGTTCTTTCTGCGATGCTAGTGCAAACTGACGCGCTTTTATCTCCTCATCGGTCATCTTTACCTTGCGATAGAATCCGATATTATATCGATGTGAAAGGTACAAATGCTGATGGTCGTTACGATTCCAGTTCTGTGATAATACTGTTGGGATTTCGCTCTCGGTATAATTGTCAGTAAACGACTCGGGGTGGGTTACATATTCATCGTTTGTAATACCTCCGTTCTCTGCAACCTTCTGGTGGGCTGCATTGAAGAAGAAATGCATCTGATAACGATCGCCTAGATATGATGAGAATATGGTTCCGCTGAAGTGTGAGGTGCTCTGATTGCTATAATAACCACGGGCATAAGCGTAATCCAAATCGAATCCTACGTTGAAACGCTTGTTGATATTCACACCAAACTTGGCATCGATATGATCTTCGCCATTATTGTTATCACCACAATCGTCGTAAAGTATCCTTGTGTATGGAGACAACGTGTTCATGAACAGCAGTTCATCTGGCTTCTTGTTTACAAAACTATATGGCTCTGTAAATGTGAAGTATTCGCCAAACGGGCGGTCGATGAATATACGATTTATACGGGCAGAGTAGTTATTACCCGTTGTGTTATATTCGCCATAAAAACCGCTGTTGAATGTGGTGTTCATAAACAGGTGTGACAGAGTATCTGGCTCAGAAGGAATAATATCGCCAAATCGTCTGTCGATAGTCCACGCATAAATACCCTTGGGTATTTCCTTGTTCTTGGTGGTATCTTTGTTATGCTTGTTGAAATTGTTATTATCGTTTCTTTGTGTGACGTTTCCGTTCTCGTCAATTTGGTTGAATTGACGGTCTATCTGGGCACTTAACTGTGTAAGAGCCAGTAATGATAATATCAGTGTTGATAGTTTTCTGTACATAAATTACTTTATCATTCGCATAGACGATTCTGCTATCTTAAAGCACATCGAGAATAAAATGATATACGTGCCAATAGTCTTGTCTTTGGTAAGATACCAAATAACACCGACAACGGCCATAATCATGAAAATGATATTCAGGATATTACGTATCTGGTCTTTGCTCATGATTATTACTTATCGTTTAGCAACGAGTTGAACTTGCTGAATATGAAGTCTTTACGGTCAATTGTCTTTCTGCGGAACTTTGCCGATATAGGATACAGCTTAGTGTGCTTCTTGTTTACTGCATACTTGTCAGTAATCCACTCTTCTGCCTTATAGTGTACGGGCTTACGCTCCAAATCGTAGTCGTAGGTGATGTGGGTTATTTTTACGTCTGCCTTCCCGTCGGCATATTTTACCATCAGCTGGAAGTTAAGCTGAGTGCGGTCAAGTGAAAGAGTTGAGTTCTTGAATACCAGCCACTCGTGGAATATTGCACCAAGCTCATGCTTCTCTTTGTCGTCCTGTACAATAGCACTGTTGGCAATCTGGTTAGGCTCGTTGACCATCTTGTCCATCTGCTTATACAGAATGTCATAGATTTGCTTTGCTGTCTTACCAGGAGCGTTGATGGTGGTCTGCCAGCATACTACACCGTCTACTACGGGCACAGCTCCATCTACCAGATACTTTGCATCTGGATTTTCTTTCACTACCTGAGCCTGTTCGATACGCTCCCAAGTGTTGTCCTGAGCCGAAGCTATCAGTGGCATTGCCATCAGTATGGCGATAAATAACTTTTTCATATTCACCTATTTATTTATTAAAACCGTGCAAAAGTACTAAGAATTTTCAAGAATTAGGCACTGATTACACGGATTTTGTTATTTTTTCACTTTAATTCAAGTTCTTTCTGTAGTCTTACTATCTCGTCGCGGTATTGTGCTGCCTGGAGGAAGTCAAGATTCCTTGCCGCCTCTTTCATCTTTCTGGTTGTCTCTTCTATCAGTTTCTCCATCTGTGGACGAGTCATTCTCTCCTCAATTGGATCGGCGGCCATGAGGACACCAGCATTGCCGTTGTCTGTTGTGCGTTGTATGTCGCGCATAAGTTCCTTCGTATCAGCGCGATTTTCCTTCTGTAAGGCACTGAACGAAAGATTCTTGACTATTTGCTTAGGTGTAATGCCGTGTTCGGTGTTGTAGTTCATCTGCTTTATTCTTCGGCGCATTGTTTCGTCGATGGTAAGCTGCATAGAGGCTGTTATAGTGTCTGCATACATAATTACTTTTCCATTCACATTTCGGGCAGCACGTCCTGCTGTCTGGGTTAAGCTGCGATGACTACGCAAGAATCCCTCTTTATCGGCATCCAATATTGCTACCAGCGAAACCTCTGGAAGGTCAAGGCCTTCACGAAGCAGGTTCACACCTACCAACACATCATAAACACCTTGTCGAAGATCGCTCAGAATCTTTACGCGATCAAGAGTGGCTACATCGCTGTGGATATAGGCTGTGCTAACATTATGACCAAGCAGATATTCTGTCAGTTCTTCTGCCATTCGTTTGGTAAGGGTTGTTATAAGTACTCGTTCTCCACGATGGCTGCGAGTTAGTATCTCATCAAGCAAGTCGTCAATCTGGTTCTCGCTTGGACGTACCTCTATCTCTGGGTCGAGAAGTCCTGTTGGGCGGATAACCTGTTCAACCACAACTCCCTCAGCCTCGTTAAGTTCGTAATCAGCAGGGGTCGCACTTACATATATAACTTGGTTTACTTCCTTTTGGAACTCCTCAAATTTCAGTGGGCGGTTGTCGAAAGCTGCAGGCAGTCGGAATCCATATTCAACAAGATTCTGTTTACGACTCCTGTCGCCTCCATACATGGCGCTTATCTGTGGTACGCTGACGTGGCTTTCGTCAATAATGAGTAGATAATCGTCGGGGAAGAAGTCTAACAAGCAGTATGGTCTTTCGCCTGCCTGACGACCATCAAAGTATCGGCTGTAGTTCTCGATTCCAGAGCAGTGCCCCAACTCCTTAATCATCTCCATGTCGTACTCCACGCGCTCCTTGATGCGTTGCGCTTTTATCGTGTCGCCAAGTTCTTCGAAATATATAACCTGTTTCATCAGATCGTCCTGGATCTGGCGTATTGCTATGTTTGTCTGCTCTTGCGATGTCATAAACAGGTTGGCAGGGTAGAGGCGGTACTCATCGAATGTGGCCAGACGATCGAATGTAACAGCATCCATCTCTTCTATTGAGTCAATCTCGTCATCCCAGAAGGTTATTCTAAGAACTACCTCACTATAGGCCATTGCTATGTCAACTGTGTCGCCTTTTACACGGAAGTTGCCTCGTTGCAAATCAAGGTCGTTTCGGACGTAGAGTGCGGTGACCAACTTTCTTAACAAAGTGTTGCGATCGAGTATCTGTCCTTTTTTCAGTTCTATCACATTCTCTTGCAAGGCTACAGGGCTGCCCATACCATAAATGCATGAAACTGATGATACAACAACTACGTCATTACGTCCTGATAATAAGTTGGATACGGCGGATAGTCTTAATCGGTCGATCTCGTCGTTGATAGCCAAGTCCTTCTCTATGTAAGTATCTGTGCTAGGCAGGTATGCTTCTGGTTGGTAGTAGTCATAATAGCTTACATAATACTCTACGGCATTATGAGGAAAAAAGCCTTTCATTTCCTCGTAAAGTTGTGCTGCAAGAGTCTTGTTGTGGCTAAGAATCAGGGTAGGGCGATTATGCTGAGCTATCACGTTTGCCATAGTGAAAGTCTTACCTGATCCTGTTACTCCAAGCAACACTTGGGCATGGTCTCCACGGTCCAAACCCTCAGTCAACTGTCGTATCGCTTCGGGCTGATCGCCAGTTGGTTTATATTCCGATGTTAGTATAAATTTGCTCATTGAGTGTGCAAAGATACGAATAAGTTATTAAAAAAACATCAAAAAACACCAAAAACATGTATTAAAACTTTGTTATTTGCGCGAAAAGTGCTAATTTTGCACCCCGAATATGAATAAAGGTATTATTACATTGGCATGTGCGGCCCTGCTACTTAGCAGTTGTGCCTCAGAGTTTAACAGCGTCTACAAATATGCAGACTCTGATTATAGGTATGAGTATGCCAAAGAGGCATTCGCATGTGGAAAGTTCCAGCAGGCTACATCACTGTTGGAAGAACTTGTAACAATCAAAAAAGGTTCTGAAGATGCTCAGGAGTGTCTTTATATGTTGGGAATGGCCTATTTTGGTAATCAGGACTATGATGCTGCTTCGGAGACGTTCAGAAAATATACATCAAGCTATCCACGAGGAACTTATGCTGAGTTGGCATATTTCTATGTAGGTCAGTCACTCTACCAGAGTGCTCCGGAACCACGTCTCGATCAGTCGCCTACTAATGGTGCTATCACAGCATATCAGCAGTTCATCGATCTGTACCCGGAGTCTACACTCCGTGCTGAGGCTCAGGCTCGTCTCTACGAACTGCATGAGAAACTTATCCAGAAAGAGTATCTGTCTGCTGAGTTGTATTATAACCTTGGCGGATATTTCGGAAATATCAACTCTAACGAGGAGAGTAACTATACTGCTTGTATCATTACCGCTCAGAACTGCCTGAAGAACTATCCTTATTGCAGTATCCGCGAAAATCTGATGTTGCTGATTATGAAGGCCAAGTTTGAGTTGGCTGAGAACAGTTCGGAGGAGAAGCGAGTTGATCGTTATCGCGATGCTGAGGATGAGTGCTATGGTTTCCTCAATGAGTTCCCAGAATCAAAGAATGCCTCGTTGGCAGAGAAGTATATCAATAAGTGCAAAAAAGTTATTAAAGATTAAGATATGGATTATAAGAAGTCAAAAGCACCGGTTAACACCGTAACACGTAACATTATGGATCTGTGTGACGAAACAGGTAATATCTACGAGAGCGTAGCTATCATTGGTAAGCGTGCAAACCAGATTAGCCTTCAGATTAAGGACGATCTGTCAAAGAAGCTGGCAGAGTTCGCTTCGTACAACGATTCACTCGAGGAGGTATTCGAGAATCGTGAGCAGATAGAGATTTCTCGTTACTACGAAAAGCTGCCAAAACCAAGTCTTCTCGCAACTCAGGAGTTCGTTGAGAACAAGGTTTACTGGCGTGATCCTTCTCGCGAGAACCAGATTCAGGAGGATTAATTCGTTATGATACAGCGTAAGCAGACATTATATCTTTTGGCGGCCATTATTATGACCGTCATTTGTCTTTGTATGCAGATAGGCTCATTTAAGTTGGGTGGTATTACGGTTGCTAAGGTTTTTAATCTATGGTATACCGACCCTATTGGCAAACACCATTTCGACACTTGGCCTCTGATGGCAGTACTCCTGCCAACAACTGCAATTGCTGCCTATACCATATTTATATATAACAACCGTAAGATGCAGGCTCTGTTCTGCCTCTTCAACGTGTTGTTTATCATAGGTTGGTATGTGTGCTTTTTTGTTGTAGGCCAGATGGTGGGTGACAAGTCATGGGGCGCAGTAAGCTTCCGTCCCTCATGGCCAGCTGTTTTCCCAGCCATCTCGTTGATACTTTACTTGATGGCCCGTCGGGCTATCATAGCTGATGAAAAACTTGTCCGTTCGATGGACAGAATCAGATAAAAACAAATGATCCCCGCTGCATGGCGGGGATTATTTGTAGGAAAAAAACAGGGTAAAACTTGCATTATACAAAAAAAGTATTTATCTTTGCAATAAGTTTGGTTTGAGTATTACTATTTTAAAACAATTGCGAATATGAAAAAACTATTTGTTGTATGTGTTGCAATGCTGATGGGAAGCGCATCTGCATCAGCACAAGAGTGGTGGGATGATATTGATCGTGGCGTGTTTAACCACGTAGGTTTGAACGCAAGTATAGGTACGGAGGGTATCGGTGTTGGAGTAGCTACCCCAATTACGGATTATCTGGAATTAGGCTTTGGAGTGAACTTTATGCCAGGAATAAAGGTTAAGGGTGATGTGAATGTAGACTTTAATGTACCACAGGGCCTTATTCCCCCAGGAATTCCGACATCGGATAAAGTTAAAATTACTGGTAATTTCGCCCGTACCACGATGGATGTAAAACTGAGTGTGTATCCTTTTGGCGACAGATCGTCGTTCTTTGTGGCAGGAGGTTTTTCATTTGGAGGTGCAAAGATTGCGAAGATTACAGGTCACAGTGATCTTGTAGAAACTGTCATTAAAGAATATCCTGCTTTAAAAGACAATTTCTCTGCCGAACTTGATCAATATGATGTTAAGTTCGACGATAATGGTAGCATCGCAGGTGATATCCGCGTCAACAAGTTCCGTCCTTATGTAGGACTTGGCTTCGGTCGCCTGATTCCTAGCAGCCGAGTAAATTGTCGGTTTGAGATGGGGTGCCAGTTTATGGGCAAGATGAAGGTTTACCAGAATGATTCTGAGGTTAAAATAGATAAAATGAATGATGCCGGCGACGACCTTTCGAAGATTATAGATAAGCTAAAATTCTATCCTGTATTGAAATTGACGATAACAGGTAGAATTTTCTAAGATACATATAGATATAGTAATCCCCGCCAGGAGAACCTAGCGGGGATTTTTCTGTTTATTGCTGTTTGTCGAGTTCAGCAAGATTCTCGGCAATCATCTCGTCAGTCACTTTGTAGTTCTGCAAGTCGCCCTTGATGTACGACTCGTAGCTTGGCATGTCGATAAGTCCGTGACCAGAGAGATTGAAGAGGATAACCTTTTCCTCGCCAGTCTCAATGCACTTCTTAGCCTCGCGGATGGTAGCTGCGATGGCATGGCAACTCTCAGGAGCAGGAATGATACCCTCGGTACGAGCGAAGAGCATACCAGCCTCGAAGGTTTCGAGTTGTGGAATGTCAACTCCGTGCATCAAACCATCTTTGATAAGTTGAGAGATAATCATGCCGGCACCATGATAGCGCAGACCGCCTGCATGGATATTACTTGGCTTGAAGTTATGACCCAAAGTGTACATAGGCAGCAGTGGGGTATAACCAGCCTCGTCGCCAAAGTCGTAGCGGAACTGGCCGCGAGTCAACTTAGGACAGCTGTCGGGCTCGGCTGCTATAAACTCAGTGTGGCGCTCACCACTCAGATTGTGACGCATGAATGGGAATGAGATACCACCGAAGTTAGAACCACCACCGAAACAACCGATGACGATGTCGGGATATTCGCCAGCCATCTGCATCTGCTTCTCTGCCTCAAGACCAATAATCGTCTGATGCAGACCTACATGGTTGAGTACAGAACCCAGTGTGTACTTACAGTTAGGAGTGGTTGTTGCCAGCTCTACAGCCTCAGAGATTGCTGTTCCAAGAGAACCAGAATGGTTAGGATCTCTGGTGAGGATATCTTTACCAGCACGGGTTGACATAGATGGTGAACCCTCGACCACAGCACCGAAAGTACGCATGATAGAAGAACGGTATGGCTTCTGCTGCATGGTAATCTTTACCTGATAAACGGCGCAGTCGAGACCATAGATCTTTGCTGCATAGCTGAGAGCAGCACCCCACTGACCAGCACCGGTCTCAGTGGTTACGTTCGTTGTGCCTTCCTGTTTGGCGTAGTAGCACTGAGGCAGGGCAGAGTTGATTTTATGTGAACCAAGTGGGTTGGTGCTCTCGTTCTTGAAGTAGATATGGGCAGGGGTGCCGAGTGCCTCTTCGAGAGCATAGGCGCGAACCAATGGAGTTGAGCGGTAATACTTGTACTTCTCTTGTACATCTTCTGGTATGTCAATCCAACGATGTTCTGTATCAAGCTCCTGTACACAGCACTCACGTGGGAAGATGTGGGCAAGGTCGTCTACACCCAGAGGCTGCTTAGTTGCCGGGTGGATGGGAGGCATTGGCTTGTTAGGCATGTCTGCCTGAATGTTGTACCACTGTGTTGGAATCTCACTCTCTTGGAGGATGAATTTTTTTTGTTTAGACATAATAATTAAGTTTTAGAATTAGGAATTCCTCTGCAAAGATAACACAATTAATTGAAAATTGAGAATTGATAATTGATAATTTATAAAAAAAGTGTACCTTTGCATCCGATTATGTGGATGATTGCAATAATATTGGGTTATTTTGCAGTTCTGTTTGTTATAAGCAGACTTACAGGCCGTAAAGCTACGAATGAAACATTCTTTCGTGGAAACCGTCAGTCGCCATGGTATATGGTGGCTTTTGGCATGATTGGAGCATCTATATCCGGAGTAACGTTTGTGTCGGTGCCTGGTATGGTTTCCACTATCAATATGACATATATGCAGACTTGTCTGGGATTTATTCTCGGATACATCGCTGTGGCATTCATTCTACTTCCGTTGTATTATCGACTTAATCTTACTACAATATACTCATATCTTGGAAAAAGAATTGGGCAAAAGGCATATAAGACTGGAGCTTCGTTCTTTCTGCTGTCGAAGATGGCAGGAGCTGTGGCGCGTTTCTATGTAGTATGTATGATTCTGCAACAGTTTGTGTTCGATGCTATGGGCATTCCGTTTGTTGTTACAATCTCGGTTATGGTTGTGCTGATATGGCTATATACACGCGGAGGAGGTATCAAAACACTTGTATGGACGGATACATTCCAGACACTTTGTCTGTTCACTGCATTACTCCTTATTATATATAAGGTAATAGGGGAACTTGGAATGACAATACCTGAAGCAGTGAGTGCTATTGCTTCTGATGAGCATAGTAGAATATTTGTGTTTGATGATTGGGTGTCGAAGCACAATTTCTGGAAGCAGTTTCTTAGTGGTGTCTTTATTGTGATAGTGATGACTGGTCTGGATCAGGATATGATGCAGAAAAATATGACTTGCAAGTCGCTGCGTGAGGCTCAGAAAGATATGTGTACATATGGCGTGGCCTTTGTGCCTGCCAATCTACTGTTCCTGTCGCTAGGAGTTCTATTGGTTATGCTTGGTGAAAAGGGTGTGTCGGATGCTTTGTTGCCTGGATATGTGCAAAAAAGTGGGTTGTCGGTATTGATACCATTCTCGATTGGTATTGTGGCGGCCGCTTTCTCAAGTGCCGATTCGGCCTTGACATCACTTACTACGAGTTTCTGTGTTGATATAAAGGGTAGGGCAGGTGACGAGAAACTAAGGAAAAAAGCTCATCTTTCAATTAGTTTATTATTTGTAGTGATGGTATTACTGTTCAGAATGCTGAACTCAACAAGTGTGATTGATGCTATCTACGTGATGTGTGGATATACCTATGGACCATTATTAGGATTATTTGCCTTTGGCATGCTTACTAAACGTTTGCCTCGCGACAAATATGTACCATATATATGTATAGCGTCGCCATTGGTGTGCTATGCCATAGATACTTTAACCTGGAATTTTGCAGGTTATCGATTCGGCTATGAACTACTGATGATGAATGGGGTACTTACTTTTTTTGCTCTTCTTTCTGTAAGCTCTCAAGGAACTCCTTTGGCTGAGTGCCAAACTGTTTCTTGAAGCAAGTGGCAAAATAGCGAGGATCATGGAATCCTACACTATAAGCCAAATCGCTTACTCTGAGATTTGGGTTTGCCATAGCCAGGCGCTTGGCTTCTTTCATTCTGATGTCACGGATAAATGCTGATACATGCATGCCCGTAATAGATCGCAGCTTATTATATAATGTAGAGGCGCTGGCCCCCATATCTGCAGCCAAAGCATCACGATCATAGCTTTCGTCATCGATATGGGCATGTACAAGTTCCAGTGCCTGATTAACAAAGATTTCATCTGGACTAGGCGTCTTCGCAATGGTCTTGACTACTTCCTCTTCGGTCATTTGACTGAGTTCTGTCTGCATGCGCTTGCGATTCTCGATAATGTTATCTATGCGCAATTTAAGATCTCCCAGTCGGAATGGCTTTCTCAGATACTCATCGGCGCCATATTGTAAAGCCTCCTTGACATCCTGCTCCTGAGTCTTGGCAGTAAGCAGAATGATAGGTAGATGACTGAAATTAGGATCTCCTTTTATGGTACGAGTAAGCTCCAAACCATCCATCTCAGGCATCATGACATCCGATATGATCAGATCAAGTTCTTTTTCTTTGATAACCTTCATTGCCTCCTTACCATTACGTGCTATATATACACGATAGGTGGTTTTCAGCAGTTGTTGCATAAGCATTAGCAGTTCAAGATTGTCTTCAACAACCAGTAGTTTGTAACCATCCTCCTCTGTTGTATCTTCTGGTTCGTAGTTTACATCTGGAATGATAGTGTTGAAATCAACAATGGCGTTCTTAGGTATATTAAAATCAATCTTATTCTTTTCGTCGATCTGGTCGGGTGCGAATGCGTCTTTATAAATAGGTAATTTAACAGTAAACACAGTGCCTTTACCTACCTCGCTCTTGCAATCGATGGTACCTCGGTTTAGATAAACAAGATCCCGAGTCAGAGACAAGCCTAGTCCTGTGCCAATTGTTTGATGATGGCGGTAATCTCCATCGTGGAATCGCTTGAACAGATGCTTCATCTGTTTTTGGGGGATTCCCTCACCATCATCGCTAACTTTAATTATGATTTCGTTAAATGTATCGTTTGTAACGGCATCGATAGACACATGTCCACCTTCACGGCCGTATTTTGCTGCATTTGACAATAAATTATATATAATCTTATCGAGTTTATCGGTATCAATCCATCCCATCATACTTTCTGGCTGGCAATTGATGGTAAACTCCATGTCTTTTTTCAATATAAGAGGTTCAAGGCATTCTGCTGTCTCACGTACATATCTCATGACATCGCCTTGCGAAACAAGTAATCTAAGTTGTCCTGACTCTGACTTACTGGTTTCAAGTATCTGTTGCAACAGTCGTACCATACGTTGTATGTTGAATTGCATCAGATCGTACTCATGGGTATATTCTGGTTCTGTATCTCGAAGTTTGTCAATCGAAGCTGAAATAACAGATAGTGGAGTGAGAAGTTCGTGCGTGATATTAGTAAAGATGGCACTCATCTGTAATCGTCTCCGTACTCCTTGGCTTCGCAGGTATAAATGGCGTCCTGCGAAGAAAATAATAGCAATTAATGCTACTACCAGTAGGGTTAATAGTAAACGACTGTACATTATTGGTAATTATTGTATTTGCAAAAATAGATAAAATTTTTGATTAACCACTTATTTCTCGATAAAATTTAGCATTTTAATAGTTAAAATGTTTAAAATCAATGAGAAAATGTTGAATTTGCGTGATTTCACGCATTTTAAACATCAAAAAACGATAAATGAACATCTGTTTGATAATAAAGATATATCTTTGCATCAGAAAAAGATTTTAATGGTTAAGGTTTATGGTTGATTAATTTAGTTTTTTAAGTAATTAAGGAAAAGGTTCGTTGTGAAACGAGCCTTTTCTGATTATATATACTTATTTATTTAATAGGTATCTTTCTGCTTCGATAGCGGCCTGACAGCCAGAACCTGCGGCAGAGATTGCCTGACGATAAACAGGGTCGGCACAATCGCCTGCAACAAATACACCAGGAATCTTAGTCTTAGGTGTACCGTCAATCTTCTTAAGATAGCCCACTTCGTCAGTATCCAACCACTCTTTAAAGATGTCTGTATTAGGCTTGTGGCCAATAGCGAGGAAGAATCCGTCAATAGCAATATCAACCATCTCTTCATCAGGTTCGCCCTTACGCTTTACCAAATGAGCTCCCTCAACGCCATTTTCACCATAAAGTCCCAGCGTGTTATGTTCGAACAGGATTTCAATATTCTCTTGTTCCTTAACTCGCTGCTGCATTACTTGAGAGGCGCGAAGGAATGGCTTGCGTACAATAAGATATACCTTTTTGGCAAGTCCTGCCAAATAGAGTGCATCTTCGCAAGCAGTATCGCCACCACCAACTACGGCAACAGTCTTCTTACGATAGAAGAATCCGTCGCATGTTGCACAGGCTGAAACTCCCTGTCCATTGTACTTGCGTTCATCATCGAGGCCCAGATACTTAGCAGATGCACCTGTTGCGATGATAACGGTGTCTGCTTCGATTACAGTACCATCATCAGCAGTACATAAATATGGTGCCTTTGAAAAGTCAACCTTTACAATTTCTCCGTCGCGGATATCTGTACCAAAGCGTTCTGCTTGTTCGCGCAGATCCATCATCATCTGGTTGCCGTCAACACCCTGAGGATAGCCGGGGAAATTTTCCACCTCGGTGGTCTGAGTAAGCTGACCACCTGGCTGCATGCCGCTATACTCTATAGGGTTGAGATTAGCGCGCGAGGCGTAGATAGCTGCGGTGTATCCTGCAGGGCCACTACCTATGATTAAACATTTTGTATGTTCCATAAATAAATTACTTTAGTAAGTCTTCAATTTGTTTAGCGATGTTGTTGATATTTTCTGTAGGTTCAAAACGAGCTACAACCTGACCCTTCTTGTTGATGAGGAACTTAGTGAAGTTCCACTTGATATCAGGCTTTTGTTTGTAATCAGGATCTTCCTTTGAAAGCATGTCTTCAAGAATGGCAGTAAGACTGTGCTGAGGATCCCATCCTGCAAATCCCTTCTGTTCCTGCAGGAACTTATAAAGAGGTTCTGCATCATCGCCGTTGACCTTAATCTTCTTAAAACGAGGGAACTCGGTGCCAAAGTTAAGCTTGCAGAACTCATGAATGCTTTCATCGGTACCAGGAGCTTGTTGTCCAAACTGGTTGCATGGGAAATCAAGAATCTCGAATCCCTGACTGTGATACTGCTCGTAGAGCTTCTCCAGTTCGTCATATTGTGGAGTGAATCCACACTTGGTTGCTGTATTTACAATAAGCAACACTTCATTAGCGTATTCCTTAAGGGATACGTCTTTGCCTTTTCTGTCTTTGACAGTGAAGTCGTAAACTGTTTTCATTTTATGTGGTTGTAATAATATAAAAAGATGCGGCCTTGGCATATGCAACTACCATGGACGCATCTTTAAACGTTCTTTGCGGTTTTATCTTACTTCTTCGCAGCCTTACCGTAGCGGCTCATGAACTTATCAACACGTCCTGCTGTGTCAACGAGCTTGCTCTTACCTGTGTAGAATGGGTGAGAGGTGCTAGAGATTTCGACTTTTACCACTGGGTAAGTTTCGCCTTCGAACTCTACAGTGTCATTTGTCTTTGCAGTAGACTTCGTAAGGAACATATCGCCGTTGGACATATCCTTGAATACGACGGGGCGATAGTTTTCTGGATGAATACCTTTTTTCATTTTGAGTTTAAATATTAATGTTATAAATACTAATTTCGCATAAAGCGGGTGCAAAGTTACGAATATTTTTCTGAATTTACAAACTTTTTGTGCTTTTTTCTTTGTTTGCTCGGATTTTTATGCTATTTTTGCAACAAAATATAACTGATTATGTACAGAAAACAACTTTTATTGCTTATCTCTCTTCTTGTTCTGGGTGTATGTTCGGCTAAGAACAAGAATGGACAGAATATTTATGGTATAGGATTCTACAACCTTGAAAATTTGTTTGATACATGCCATGACGAAGGAAAGAATGATTACGAATTCCTGGCTGAAGGCTCATTCAAATGGACGGGTGAGAAGTATAAAGCAAAATTGAATAATATGGCTCGTGTGCTGGCCGAGATGGGTACCGACAAGCTGCCTGATATTGGTTGTGCAGCAATAGGTGTAGCTGAGGTTGAAAATGCAAAGTGTTTAGTAGACCTCTGTAATCAACCTGTATTGAAAGCCCGTAACATCCAATTTGTTCACGTAGAGGGTCCAGATAAGCGAGGAATAGACTGCGCATTGCTATATAACCCCCAACTGTTTAAGGTGAGAAACGTTAAACTTGTACCTTATATATATAATAGACCAGAGGATGCAGATAGGACTACTCGTGGTTTCTTGGTGGTTAGTGGAACTTTGGCTAAGGAGCACGTTACGATAATAGTAAACCATCTGCCTTCACGTGGGGCTAAATCGTATGCTCGTGAAGATGGAGGATCGCAACTAAGGGTTGTTAAAGATTCTTTGCAGAAGGATGATCCTAATGTGAAGCTTTTTATTATGGGTGATATGAATGATGACCCCCAGGATGCTTCTATGGCTAAGTGCCTTGGTGCAAAGCGTGAGATAAGTGAGGTAGAAGAGGGTGGACTTTGGAATCCTTGGTGGAATGTACTGGCTTCTGGCCACGGAACACTACAATTCCAGGGGTCATGGAATCTTTTTGATCAGATTATCCTTTCAGTAAATCTGCTTGACAAGCCTGGTACAAATGATTACTCTACTTTGAAACTTCTGGATTATCAGATATTCCGCCGTGATTATCTGATACAGCAAGAAGGTGAGCATAGAGGTAATACTTTGCGTACAAGTGCTGGGGGAATATGGCTAAATGGATTTAGTGACCATTTGCCAACGCTTGTTTATCTGAAGAAAAAGTGATGAGTGAGATTATAGAGAAACATCCCTTCGAGCCTTTCCTGCCGGAGAATGCAAAGTTGCTGATGCTTGGTACTTTTCCTCCTGCAGAGAAACGATGGTGTGTGCGTTTCTATTATCCCAACTTTACGAATGATATGTGGCGTATTTTTGGAATCTGTTTCTATGGCGATAAGTCGCATTTTGTATTGGAACAGGAGAAACGCTATAATTTGGATTGCATTATTCCGTTCCTTAATGAAAAAGGAATTGCGATGTATGATACAGCAACAAAAATCCGCAGAACAAAGGATAATGCATCTGACAAGGATCTTGAAATAGTAGAAGAGACAGATCTGGACGGTATGCTTCGTAAATTGCCTGAATGTAAGGCTGTGATAACAGCAGGTCAATTGGCAACGGATGTATTCTGTAATCATTATGGAATCAAGAGCCCTAAAGTGGGTGAGTTCGCAGAATTCCATCTTGATGACCGCGAACTTAGGCTATATCGCATGCCAAGCAGCTCTAGAGCCTATCCGATGCGGACAGAACGTAAAGCAGATTATTATAGTATAGTTTTTAAATACCTTGAATTATGACAATTATTGGAATTGCAGGCGGTACTGGTTCTGGCAAAACTACCGTTGTTAAGCGAATAGCCAAAGCTCTGCCACCACATTGTGCAGCAGTTGTTCCCCTCGACTCGTATTATAACGATACCACAGGAATGACACCGGAAGAACGTAAGGCAATCAATTTTGACCACCCCGATGCCTTCGACTGGAAGTTGCTTACAGAGCATATCAAGAAGTTGAAGAGTGGCGAGGCAATCGAACAGCCCACATATTCATATATAGAGAGCAATCGTCAGAAGGAAACCATTCACGTAGAACCAAAGCCTGTGATTATTATCGAGGGAATCATGGCTTTGCACTATAAGAAGTTACGTGATATGATGGATTTGAAGATCTTTGTTGATACTGATAGCGATGTAAGATTGATTAGAAACATACGTCGTGATGTGGTAGAACGTGGACGTACTGTTGATATGGTGCTTGATCGTTATGAGAAGGTTCTTAAGCCTATGCATGAACAGTTTATTGAACCAACAAAGAAATTTGCTGACCTTATAGTACCTTGGGGAGGGGATAACCGTACAGGTATCCACATACTTAAGACATATATTGAGGGAATAGTTACGGGAGTGTAGTCACTTCCGTAACTTCATTTTCTTCTTTTACTTCTTCTGCTACAGGAATTTCCTGTACTTTCTCTGCCTTACGTCTGTTTGAGTGAATTTTCAGAGAGTTGATTATTTCTGTTACTCCATAAAGAAGTGAACACCAGCCCAGAATAATCATTGCTAAACTTGCAGGATCCATTGGCTTAAGCATTACATATAAACCTGTAAGCAGGATCAGTGATGGGAATACCCAATAACCAAAGCCGATTTTACCGAATCTGCGGCCTCTAACCAAAACCATAAATTGATTGATGGCGCCGAGTATTAATATGGCTCCCATAATATACATAAGAGCCTTGATGAAAATGCTTGGGGTTAGAGCAAGTAGTAATCCAAGGATAATACTACCTAAGCCAACCAATGGAAATGTTGGTTTTTCACCAGCAATTACATGGCCGTTCGAATCCATAATCTTATAATCGGATACATGCTTGCTTGCATTGAAATAAACTATAACCGAAATGACGCCTGACAATAGGAATAGTATTCCTATAGCAACTGTAATCCAAGTTACTGTATTATCTGGAAACTTAATCAACATGATACCAATGGCTATGGCACAAATGGCACGGAAAATGGAACTTTGTAATATCTTCATCTTTGTATTTTCTAAGTTTTACGCTGCAAATATAATAAAATAAGGTGGAATCAACAAATAATTATGTAATTTTGCAGCAAAATTTAAGTGATAATGACAACTTTATACTTAGTTAGACATGGCGAAACAGTAGATAACGCCAACCAGATAATGCAGGGACAGACTCAGGGGCTGCTGAATGAGAATGGTATAAAGCAAGCCCGTGAGTTCAGTGAGGAATGGAAGAACAAACCTTTGGATGTGGTGATTGCCAGCGATTTGAAGCGATCTATTGATACTGCTAAGATAATTGCAGAACCACATCATCTTGAGGTACAGTCTACTCCATTACTTCGTGAGCGAGACTGGGGAAGTTTTACCGGTCGATATATTCCGGACCTAAAGGGTGAGATATGGCCTGATGACATAGAGACATTAGAAAACCTTCTTTCCAGGGCTGGCGAATTCATCGCTTATGTCAAGCAGACATTTCCTGGAAAGAAGGTGTTGGCCGTAGGCCATGGCATCATCAACAAAGCTATACAATCAGTTTATTATCAAAAATCAATGAGCGAAATTCAGAGGATGTCGAATGCTGAGGTTCGTACACTCGAACTATAGTTTATCTACGTCCACCACCACGTGAGCCTCCACCATGAGAACCTCCGCCATGAGAGTGGCTTGAGCTACTATGTGAGCCACCGCCTATACTGCGAGTTCCATGAGAACCAATGTGAGAACTTCCGCGAGAGTTGCTATGCGAGCCAACGCTGTGCGAACTGCTGCTGTGTGATCCATTGCGATAGCCACCAAACGAGGTGTTATTGCGATGTGAATCAGAGTGGCGATATACGTCGTCGTGACGATTACCAGAGTGATTCTCTATGCGATGGTTGTTTGGGCGGCCTTCGATGCGATGGTTGTCGTGGTGACGACCTGTTACACGTGTTGAGCTATGACGAGGATTGCGGAAGTCTCCACGATTCCAGCGGTCATGCATACCGAAGTGCTCTCTGTGAGCTGGACGGAAGTGGTTTCTGTGTCCGTAGTAGTAGCCACGAGCGCCATGGATGTGCCAAGCATGTCCACCACGGTAAGTAGCATAGAAGTGAGGACGTCCGAAGTAGAAGAAATCACGATGTGGATATATACGATATATTCCAAAGTGCCAATATCCAGCCTCCCAATACAGTGGACGGTAGAAATATGAAGCAGCAATGTATGCATTCCACTGCCAATCGTACAGGATATAGCTCAAATCCAGATTGCGACGCTCCCAATATGTGCCAAAAACATCATCGCGTCCGGCTACTCCCATCAGATAGTCGAGGTTTATTTCATATGCAGCCTCATACTGCTCGTCAGTGAGATTCAGCTCGTACGCCATCTTATCGGTGAGGAACAGGGCTTCGTTGCGAGCCTGCTCGTAGCTCATTGCACTAGCTGCCATTGTAGAGGTCAGCATCACCATCAGTGCGAAAAACATCTTCTTCATAATCGTATCATTTTAAATGTTAAACTTCGTTTTACCTTTTCTACGTTCGGCATACCAAGCAAGCTTGTTCTGCTTTCACTTTCGAAAACGTTCGACATTCTATTTTATTATTCACACTGCAAAGGAACAACATTTTTGCATCATATACAAAGGATTTTCCCTAAACAGGTGGAGGAAAATCCCTAAAAGTATTTTATTATAAGAAAAAAAAACGTATCTTTGCCCCCGTTATGAAGAGATATCTGTCTATATTAATTATAATTTGTGGCACATTGGCTATGAGTGGACAACAACGTTTGCTTACTGATAGCCTACACTATCGAGCCGAATTGCAGACAACATTATCAGTTGGAGATAATGCACCATTGTGGCTTAATGCAAATAAGTATGGATTAAGTTCGCTAAAGACAGCAAACGGTTATATGCGTGGTTCTATTGAACGCTCTCTTTCTGTTGATAATGGTAGGAAATGGGGGATTGGCTATGGTGTGGATATAGCTATGGCTGCAGGGTATACAAGTACCCTTATCGTTCAGCAGGCGTATGTTGAAGGAAGATGGCTTAAAGGTACTTTGACAATAGGTGCAAAAGAATATCCAATGGAACTGAAAAATCCAGAGCTGAGTTCTGGTTCACAAACCTTGGGTATCAATGCCCGTCCCATACCTCAGGTACGATTGGCGCTGCCTGAATACTGGACAATCCCAGGAACAAATAACTGGTTGGCGTTGAAAGGACATATTGCCTACGGTAAAACCACCGATGATGGTTGGCAAAAGGATTTTGTAGCTCCCCAAAACCGTTACACCGAGGGTACGCTCTATCATAGTAAGGCGGGATATCTGAAGATTGGTCCAGGCAACTTTACTGCCGAGTTAGGTTTAGAAATGGCTTGTCAGTTTGGAGGCACCTCGCATTTGTTTGAGAATGGTGTAGAAAAGGTGTATGACAATGACGGGGGGCTGAAAGCTTTTAAGAATGCTTTTATTCCTGGCGGTACTGATGCTACCGATGGCGATTTTAAAAATGCTGAAGGTAACCAGTTGGGGTCGTGGGTAGCACGTTTTAGTTATGATCAGCCAACATGGAATCTAGCTGTATATGCCGATCAGTATTTTGAGGATAACTCTATGATGTTTCATGTAAACAAAAGTGGCGACAAGTACTTCTGGTATGACTTTAAGGATTGGCTATTAGGTGCCGAACTGAAACTGAAAGATAATGCGTGGCTCAACAATATTGTTGTAGAGTACCTTTATACCAAATATCAGGCAGGGCCGGTTTATCATGATAAGACCAGTCATGTAGGCTACCAAATAAGTGGTCGCGACAATTACTATAATCACCATCTCTATACTGGTTGGCAGCATTGGGGGCAGGTGATGGGTAATCCGCTTTACGTTTCTCCGCTGTATAATACTGATGGACATATTGAGGTGGAACATAACCGCTTTGTGGCATGGCATTTAGGCATTTGCGGTTCGCCCATGCAGCAGTTGAAATATCGTGTGCTGGCATCTTGGCAAAAGAGTTATGGCTCGTATTATTATTTGCCTGCTAACCCTATGGAGAATGTAAGTTGTATGGCCGAGGCTGATTACATATTTAAGGATGGTTGGAGCATAAAAGGTGCTTTGGCTGCCGATTTCGGCAAATTGCGAGGCGACAATTTTGGTATTCAGCTGTCTATCGTAAAAACAGGGCTTATAAAATAACAGTTTGAAATGATGAAGCGTATATTATATATTATAATAGGTGTAACCTTGTTACTTACCAGTTGCGATAAAGAAGATTCTGCCAACGGAAATCTTGATGGCTTTTGGCAGATGACAATTATGTTGAATAAAGTCAATGCCACAAATAGTGATATGCGTTTATCTGGTATTACGTGGGCTTTTCAAGGGCATATATTAGAACTACGTGATGTGAATAAGGTTAATCAGGATATTATAATGAGTTTTAATCATGATGGTAATAAATTGAAGCTATATGAACCATATAGGGTAGATCGTGATTCTAATGATATAATAATAAATGATGTGGCTTTCTTGTTACCATATGGAATAGAAAGTACAACTGTAGAATATAACGTTATAGAACTTTCAAACAGTTGTATGATTCTTGATAATAATGTTTGGCATTTGGAGTTCCGGAAGTACTAAAACTTTCGTCCAAAGAGTATTTTCAGGAAGGTAAGTCCTAAGATCTTTGCATCAAGCCACCATGAACGATGTTCCAGATATTCCAAATCCATTTCAAGTCGTTTTAGCATCTTATCCATATTGTTGGTATATCCGTTATACAATGTTGCCATAGACGTGATACCTGGACGAATTTGGTAAAGATAGGCATATCGAGGATCTTTCTTAATTATCTTATCAATATAGTATTTTCTTTCAGGGCGTGGGCCAATAAATGCCATATCACCGATGAAAATGTTCCATAACTGAGGTAGCTCGTCAAGATGGTGCTCACGAAGAAATTTACCTGTTTTAGTAAGGCGTTTGTCTTTTCCGTCATTACACAACTGTGGACCTTTATCTTCGGCATTTACCATCATACTGCGGAATTTGTAGATAGTGAAAGGACGACCAAATCGGCCTATACGTTCCTGCTTGAATATCACTGGTCCATCATTATCACGCTTGATTGCTAGGTAGCAAGCAAGGAATAGGGGAGAGAATACGATGAGGCAAATGCCGGCGAAAAAGAAATCAATCCAACGTTTGACCTCTTTCTCAAAAGCGTTCATACCATCATATATATACGAGTAATGTTGCTCCATCCAATACAATTTAGTTACTTAATATAAATATATAACGTGTCTTTAATATCATTATTATCTACGCAATAGGAAAAAATAGATTTTTTCACGCCAATAGTTGGGGATGATTCTCAATAGGGTTCTTTTAATGATGTTATGAATCATTGTAAAATAACCGATATGTCCCATTTTGCGTATTGATTGCTGAAATTTTATTTCCTTGTGGATATAGCTACATCCACCTCTGCGACTATAGAAGTCTTTTGAAAGTCTAAAGTATAGTAGAGATTCTTGCAAGTTATGGAATCGAGCACCATTTTGCATCATCCTTATCCAGAGATCATAGTCTTCAAATAATGGACTGTTTCTATAGTTGCCTGCATTTTCTACAGCCTTTTTCCTAAACATAACTGTAGGGTGATTCATTGGATTACGTTTCCTGCTGAAAACAACCAACTCCTCGTGACTCTGCGGTACTTTTCGAATCGCATTAGGCATATTGGGATTGTCAGTGAACTCATCTGCCCACGAACCTACGATGTCTATCTCTGGATGTTGCTCCAAATAGGCTGCTTCTTTTGCCAGTCGTTCTGGTTTCGATATATCATCAGAATCCATACGTGCTAAAAGTTCATTGTGGCATTGCTTAAGTCCTTCACAAAGTGCTGGGCCTAATCCCTCATTTTTAGGAAGATTAATAACATGTATTTCTTCATGTTGTTTTGTGTACTGCTCTATGATTGTATCAAGAGCCTCAGACAAAGGCCCATCTTTTACTAATACAACTTCGTTAGGCGGCATCGTCTGGGCGAAGATGCTGTCAAGGCTTTGCTGCAGATACGCAGGCTTTTCCTTGCTGTATACTGACATGAGAACAGATATCCTATTCATATTTTTATCCAATTATCAGGTACAGGCGAACATACATTATTTAAGCTCATCCAGTTAGCTGGTGCAATGGTCACTCCTTCTTGTTGACTGAGCCATGCGCCCCACCACGAAAAGGATGAGTTGGCGATAATATGATGCCTGCAGTGTGCCATCAGGTGCATATCGTGAATGCTGTTAGCGCCTGTGTTCCAATCTACATATATGGTGTTTGTGGCATCGAGTGTTGAGGCCAGATGTTTCTGACACCAGGCGATGTCGTCGGAAAATATCAGCCATTTTTCAGGCATAATCTCTTGCTGCATTTTTTTGATGGCGGCAATCACGTAGTTACCATTGGTTGTGCCTTTACGTAAAGGGTCGGTCAGATAGTCACCACGTCTGATGTGAATGCTGCAGCTGTTAGTGCTTGCAGCCAGCTGTGCAGTTGCTATATTGCGCTCGTCGTTGAATGCAGGGAATGCAAAAGTGGTAAGTATTTCCTCGCGGATGTGCTTAAAATAATCCTCATGCTGCCAATAGCCGTCATAGTAAGTTCTATTTGGTCTGGTGAGTGCTAATGGTTCAAGCGTGAAGTTGGGTTTCTCCTTTAGCATGGTTTTGCGTACAGGTAGAATTCTGCTGCCTATTCGCCAGCATTGGTAGTTAGGGTAGGGATAGGCCAAACGAGCTACTTCTTTCAATGTGGCCTCTTCATAGGTGGCACCAAACACGCTGCCTATTTCAAAACCGCGATGCTTGTGATAGCCGTTAAAGCAGTGCAAGTCTAACAGTACGCGCTCCTCAGGGTGCTGCTTTTGCAGCGCCTTGTAAAGAGCAAACTGAAACATCTGATTGCCCAGACCGCCTAACACTTTTACTATCCTCATATTCGTCGTAATAATCGTTTGGTTCCTAATATCAAGTGCTCATAAAGCCATAGCATCAGGCGTACATGGTTTCCATGAGTCTGTCTGATAATGGCTTTATCTTGCTTGAATGTCTGCAAAATATCCATTTGCTGGCTAATCTGTCCAGCGTGTCCGTGGGTAGATTGTACCTTGCAGGCTTTGCAGATAGATACACGCTTACCTTTAAGTAGGCGATAGTACCACTCTATATCTACCAACCATTTCAAATCAGGATTGAATGGCTGTAGCTGATTGCGTTTAAATGCGACACAGGCAGTAGGTCCGATGGCATTTTGTAGGAATAGCCATTCTGGATGCTTGCAAAAAAACTTCTTTGTAAGGTGGGATAGCCATCTGCTACTTTGTTTGCCGCCATTCATCACTTCTACGTCGGCAATCGCCACATCGGCATCAGCCAAAGCCTGAGCCATCATGTTTAAGTGATTCCTGCTTGACATTGCTTCGTCGTGGTGCATCACTATTACAAACTTCCCCTCAGCCTTCGACAAACCGAAGTTCCAATTGTCTGCAGCTCTTCCGGTTGAGTTGTGATGAAAGTATTTAATTGTTTGTTTATCAAGGGCTTCTATATATGTGCAAATCTCATCGTTATCCGAATCATCAGTCACGATTACCTCATAGTCAGCACCCTGTTGATGCAGAACCGACTCAAGTGCCCGCTTTAGCAAAGGCAACTGATTATAGGTTGGTATGATGATGCTGAACGTAATCATTGCTTGCCTCCTTTTGTAATAATCGACAGATAGCTACCCATACATAACAGCTTAAGTATATATGCCAGGAGTATGGCCATCGCAATACCAAAGGCACCTTGTTGGTTCTCGAGAAACAGATAGGCTAACGCTACTGTCGAGATGCCCCAAACGATGTTAAAGCCAAAGCTGGTCCACATCTTTTCTCTGCTATAAAGTGTCATCTCCAGAATCTGTGCAAGCGCAGTGGGGATGGTTGAGAATGCCAATGCTGTTAGGGTGGCGGTATCGGTAAATGTTCTGCCATAAAGCGGCATCAGTATCGGTGCTACAAACCACGATACTAAGGCTAATATGGCAGCAATGCCACCAATCAAGGCCAGGTTGCCTATAAGGGCTTTACGGAATAGACGGTGGTCGGTAATGCTCGACATGATTGGAAGCACAATCTGACAGATGGCACCTGGCACAAATAGCAGCATCACCTTCCATTGGTCGGCAGCCTCAAAGATACCTAATTCACCATAATTACTGGCTCTTACCAACATGTAGCGAACCAACCAGAAAACAGGGGTGACTGTGAGTGCCGACAGGGTGGCGGGTATGCTGTAACTGAATATTAGTGCCCAATCTTCCTTATAAACGCTTTTCACGTAGGCTGATATGCCAGCTTTATTGAGTGCTCTGATGGCTGACAGCTTGTTGGCGATATACAAACACAGTACGCCTATTGCGAAACCTGCTACAGCACCTTCTAACTGATAGAAATAGGCTCCCACAACCATACAGGCGGCCTCGAAAAAGCTACCTATCAGCGTGTTGATGGCTATCGACTTGAAATCTTCGAGGCCAGCCAGTGTACCGTTCTCCGAGCTGTTTAATATCGATAATAGCAGTATCACACTACCTATGAGTAAGGGTTTGGTGAGTTCAGGGGCTTTCAGATAGTCGGCCGACAGGAACTGTGAAGTGGCAAGTGCGAGAGCTGTGATGGCGATGCCCAGTGTTAATGAGAATAGAAACGACATACGATAGATTGAGGCTGCATGGGCTTGCTGCTCTTTCCTAAACGCCGCTATGTATCTGGTTGCTGTTACGCCTATTCCGCCTGCTCCAAGAATGATAAACATACCAAGTGTTGAACGCACCATGCCCAGCTGTCCAAACTGCTCTTTACCAAGAATGCGAGCACACAGTATGCCGCTCAGAAAAACCAGAAACTTGCCTATGGCTGTTCCTGTGAACGACCAAAAGGCTCCGCTCCTCATTCTCTGGGCAATATCCGAGACCTTTATCTGCTGATATTTTTCTTTGATGCTATTTATCATTCTTGTGGATACAGATTGTAGGTGTGATGCGTTTTCGAGAAATCGTAGAACTGATAATCATCAACATGCAACCACTCCGGTCGGATGGTGTTAATGCCTATCAGCTTGATGGCAAATAGCGTTATAACCATGATGCGGAGTAAGCTGTTGGCCTTGTTGTTAGGTTGTCCGCATGGTTGGCGCATAGCTGCAGGATTGATATATCGGAGGAGTTGGAATATCATGAAGGGCCACAGGTATTCGTTTATGCGCGAGATAGGGTAGATGACTGGTGCCAACAAGCAAACGCAAAAGGCCGTGAGGAATACCCAGAAGTATGCGGGCTTCATGGGAGCGGCTTGGTTAAGCTTTTGTGCCCAGAGACATAATGCAAGGAATGCACACATAAACAGTAAGTCAACCAAACCTATCATCGAAAGTGCCCCTTTCTGTACTGCATTCTGATAGTATGGATGATCGCGTAATCCTAATAGCGACAGTATCTCGAACAGGAATACTGCTAACAAAAGTGCTGCGCAGATTGTGATGGCTGCATTCCTTTTGGATGGTTTTATGCGTATGGCAACAGGCAGCACAAGGAGTACAAAGGCAGAATAGTGAAACATGCCTGCCAGTAGTATCAACAGATAGTACTTGCCAGTTTTGCCCTTCTCCAAATAGCCGAATGCTACGTAGAAGAAGATGAGTGCAAAGGCTTGTCGGATAACGCAGTAATGAGTGAAAATCAAACTGGCCACCAGCATGTAAAAGCATACTTTGGCAATATCCTTAGCATGCTTATCGATAACCCATAGCTCGCCGATGGTAATCACTAGACTCGAGAAGATGATGATGGTATAGGGATTCTTCGATACATATTGTACCAACAGGTGGATGAGTATCTGGAAGCCATACTCAAATTTATCCAGCAGATGAAAGGTGGTAATAGGCTCTGTCTTGTAGCTCAGTAAATGGGCTTTAAGGTAGTAGAACCCATAGTAATGCGAGGTGTCGTTAAGTACCGTAATGTCTCTGAATCCGAATATGCCAAATAGCAGGATAAAGCATGAAACCAACTGAAACAGTCGGGCTGCTCCAGCGGTTTTAAACTGCTTTGCCACTAAATGTACTATAAGAAACAGGGCAAAATATAGGAAAACCAACACCATTGCCTTATTACTTTATTGCTCTTTCAATATGCTTTTTACATTTAGCTTCAAACAGAAATAGATGGCAGGTAGTGCTATGCCGAGCAATAAGGCAACCAACAACGTGATGCTTTTCTTAGGGAATACGGGTTTGATTTTTCCCATAGGGGGAGAGACGATGCGCAGATTCTGTGAGTTGTAAATCTGGGTAAGACTGTTCTCCTCGCGCTTCTCTAAGAGGTAGATGTAAAGGGCCTCTATGATTTTATGTTGACGCTCAGCAGGCAGAACTTTGGTTACTGCCGATGGGGCGGCTGATATTTGCTGTTTCAACTTCTGATCTTCACGATTTACGGCCTTTTGACTAGCCTTCAATTGAGCAACTCCGTGATCCAAAGAGTTTGTGATTGCTTTACGCATATTGCTCAACTGGTTGTCCAGATCTTTTACCAGCGGGTTACTTGCACTACTGTTCTCGGCCATCTGGTTACGCTGAAGTTGTAGCTTGTTGTACTCGCTGATTTGAGTGGCTACATTATCATTGTCGGGTAAAAGATTGGCAGGCAAAACCTGATTACTACCTTCTGATAGCTTCACCTGATTGCGCATCTGCTCCATAATATATAATTGGTTGTTCACCTTTACCTGTTGCTCATAGGTTAGAGCTGCATTTGCCATATACATCTTAGCTGCCTCTTCGTAGTCGGGCATCAGGTTGTTCCCTTTGAACTGGGCAATATCCTTGTCCAGTCCACTCAACTCCTGCTCAATATCCTTAATGCGCTCGTTAATAAACTGGGTAGATATGTCGGCAGTATTCTTCTTGTCGTTCATCCAAGCCTCCTGATACACATTTATCAGTGTATTGATAATCAGTTCGGCGCGCTCAGCTATCTGGTCGCGATAGCCTATGTGGATAATACTGGTTTGATCGTCGGTCAGGTCGATATCCAACTGCTCCAAGCAGCGCTCTACCTGGTCGTATTTCTTTTCTTTGGTAATGCGGATGGTCATTTCGCCCTTCTCGTCCATCACCTTTTTAAAGTATTTGGTGGCAATCACACTAATGGGACCCATCGGCGTCTGGCACACGGTGTTTACTTTGCCTTCAACCTCACCGCTCAGCTTATCCTTGTTTTTACGCATTTTGTAAAGCGTAAAGGTGCCGTCCTGTCGCAGGTCCATCTTCAGGTAGGCCCCGTCTTTATCGGTTAGCTTGGGGAATGTGAGCTTTACAGGCAGTGTCTCCTCCCAAAGATCGCGTTTCATCAAGCCGTCGTAAATGTCATAACGCGTGTCGAGACCTAAACGGGTTATCACTTCCATCAGTAGGGCGGGCGATGACATGATTTCCATCTCGTTGCTTACGTTCGATGCGATGTTGATGCCTGCCAGTCCGGCTAGCATACCCATATTGGCAGACATAGATGATAGCAATCCGCCACCACCATTCTCGTCTTTGATAAGTACAGTAGCGCTGCGTTCATATCGTGGGGCGAACATCAGCAGAAAAAGGATTGCTGCTATAAGTGTTGTTGTAAGCGTGGCAGCAAACAATCGCCAGTGTTTCTTACATTCGTTTATGTATGATTTTAAGTCCATATCAACTTGATTATTTAAAAAGGAATACGGCTACGGTGGTGAGCACCGATACAATCGACAGCCAGAACGATGCGTTACGTGTTTCGTTGCCGTTGGCGGTCGACTGGCGTGCTCTTACACTATTGGCTTTTACGTAGACGATGTCGTTCTGGTGGATGTTAAAGGCCTCTGAGTTTAACAGCTTCTGTCCATCGGTAAGGCTCAATACGTATGTTTTGCGTTTGCCGCCTTCGGTTCTGATTACCATCACCGAATCGCGCTTACCATATTGCGATAGGTCGCCAGCCTTGCCCAGCGCCTCTAGTAGCGTCATCTGGTCTTTCTCTATCTTATAAACACCAGGTTCCTTTACTTCGCCAGTTACCGTAAATGTCATGTTCTGCAGCTCCACGGTTACGTTGGCGTCCTTTAACTGCTCCTTCTGCAGTTCGTGTTTGATGGTCTGCTCGGCCTCATATCGAGTCAGTCCACCCACATGTATCTCACCAATTACTGGGAAATCGATAGTGCCTTGCGGGCTTACAGTATAGGGGGCAATGTAGGGATTGCCTGCAGCATTACCTTGGGTAATCTGTGTGGCAAAACTCTTATTAAACAGGTTGCTCATCAACGGGTCTTTGCTCTTTACAATCACTGTTAGCTGATCGTTAGGTTGCAGTTTAATGGTGCCATCAATCGTGATATCTGTCTGTTGACCGTTCTGTAGATCTTGCAGATAGTTAAAGTTGCGTGGTGTAGTGCAGCTTGCCATCACCAGCGCCGTGCATATTGCAATAAATAAACGATTCTTCATTATATCTAAAAACGCTATTTATACCTTATTATTATAGAATTCGGGGGCAAAAATACTAAAATTTTGGGTAAAAATGTTGTTTATATCCGAAAAAGTGCTATCTTTGCAACCGAATTTGCTGGTGAGCAGTTCGAATTACGACATTTACGTCTTGGGGGTGACTGGATTTGACGGCGAGATGAAATGGTACGTAAGCACGCGGAGGCTTCTTTGGTTCCCTCCATAATCTGAGTCAAGGAAATTATAATTGGCAACAATGAGTATGCTCTCGCTGCCTAATCGAAGTATAGTAGATTACTGGCTTTATTCCTTTACAAGGTAGAGGAACGAGACGTCGCTCCGAGGATGTTGTTCCGAATCCAAAGATAAAGCGGCGCAGGTTAAATCGGAAATAGTCACTGTAGGCTCCGATGCAGGGATGAAGTTTTAGGAGATAAGGTCGCAGTTGGTGGCTTGGGTCTTGCTGCAGCTCGAAAATGAAGGCCAAGATAAGCGTGTAGAAAGCGTATGGTTTCCTTGTGCGGACGAGGGTTCGACTCCCTCCACTTCCACTTTTGTTGCGCCCTCGCGAGGTCTCACCCTCGTGAGGGTTCTTTACTTATTTTTCCATCAACCAGTATTTTTTTCTGAGTAAAAAGTTTGCTATCTAGGGCGAAGCAATCGCTTACCTCCCTTATGAATATTTATATTAATAATTATTAACAATCGGATTGGCCCAAATACAGATATTTCTTCTTATATTTGCACCATCTATTAACTGAAAGATTGAAAACTTGTGATTATAAATGGTTTATGTGCTGATTATGGCAGCCGTTTCTGTCCATGTATATTGGCAGTAACGGGCGGTTGTGCAGTTTGCAGTCAGGTCAATGGCAAGGACTTTTGCGACTGTAAGGCCAGTGGCGGTATCTGTATCAAGCAGGAACTGCTTAGAAATGGTGGGAAAGCGAACCCCGGTCGGTTAACGTATGAATGCGAAGTGATGTCGGTGATTCATTACGACGGCTTAGTGTTTTTTAGGGTTAAGGTGCCTTTATCATTAGAGAGGGAGGTGAAACGTCCAGGCGGCTTTGTGTTTGTACGCCGTAAAGATGCGGCTTCCTGGTACGATGTACCCATCTCCGTACAATTTGAGGAGATGATGGTGGGTAGCATAGGAATGACGCTTCTTTTCCGTGGCGTCAAGACTAACCAGTTCAAGGACTTAGCCGAGGGTGACACGCTGTTGATACGCGGCCCGTTCAACAACGGTCTGTTAGGATTGCAGCATCTGGAAGCGCAACAGTCGAGTCGCTGCTTGATACTGGCCAAGGGCATTGGTTTATTGCCATCGGTATCACGAAGGAAATTTCTCACCTTCCATCCTGAAGTTCCAGCTCGATTTGTTTGAACTTCCATATAGACCTTTGACTCTGCTTGATGACGATGGTGAGCTCAGCACACCTACCAAGCATCTTATCAGACGGTTCGTGACCGATGGAGGCAGTCTGATTCATGTCGGGGCTTCAGAATATGTGATACACCAGGTGACCGCCTATCTACATTATATCGGCAAAAGTCATGTAAAGCTCTCTGCCTGCAACAATGCCAAGATGTGTTGCGGCGAAGGTGTGTGCGGCGCATGCACGGAAACAACTGCCGACAGACGGGTCATTCATCATTGTAAAGAACAAGTAAAAATAAAATAATACGTTATATGAGAGTTATTATCATAGGAGGCGGATGGGCCGGTACAGCCGCTGCGATAGCTGCAAGAAAAGCTGGCGCCGAGGTTTGTCTGATAGAGAAAACAGATATGCTACTGGGATGTGGCAATGCAGGTGGAATCATGCGTAACAACGGTAGGTTCACAGCTGCCGAAGAGATGATTGCATTGGGAGGCGGCGAACTGTTCCAGTTGATTGACCGCATTGCGGTGCACCGCAACGTGGAGTTCCCCGGCCATCATCACGCCACACTCTATCCTGTCAACACCATCGAGGCACATGTTCGTCGACTGGTTGTGGAAATGGGCATTGATGTGCGCTGTTCTACACACATCTGCGATGTAGCGTGTAACAACAATCGGTTGGAAGGAGTCTATGCCGACTCTGGCGACCTTTTCGAAGGTGATGTCTTTATTGAAACTACAGGCAGTGCCGGCCCTATGGGTAACTGTTTGAAATATGGCAATGGTTGCTGCATGTGCGTGCTGCGCTGCCCAGCCTTTGGTCCGCGCATCAGTATCACTGAGCGCTGTGGAGGCCAGGATTATCAGGGCGAACGCCAGCCCGACATGTTCGGTGTGTTCTCTGGATCGTGCAAGGTGTCGAAAGAGAGTCTGTCGGCAGCGCTGCAGGATGAATTGAACAGCAAAGGTGTAGCCTTGATACCACTTCCTAAGGAGGAGATCAACTACGACAAACTGAAGATAAAGGCCTGTAAGCAATATGCCATCAAGGATTTCTCTGAGAATATGATCCTACTCGATACTGGCGACGCTAAGCTCATGACCAGCTACTATCCCGTTGAGAAGTTGAGACGGCTGCCCGGCATGGAAAATGCCCGTTACGTAGATCCATGTGCTGGCAGCAAGGGCAACTCCATACGTTACCTCTCAGTAGCCTACCGCTCAAATGCTATGACTGTGGATGGTATCAGCAACCTGCTTTGCGCTGGCGAGAAAAGTGGTCTGTTTATTGGTCACACAGAGGCCATTACCACAGGAACCTTGGCTGGTCACAACGCTGCACGATTGGCTGCCGCCAAGCCCTTGCTGACACTGCCGCAGACTCTTGCCGTAGGCGACCTCATTGCAGCGGCTAACAGTGCTATCAAGGAAAGGCACGACACCATGGAGCGCTTTACCTTCTCGGGTGGAAACTACTTCAACCGCATGAAGGAAAAGCAGCTATACACCACCGACATCGAAGCCATCAGGCAGCGGGTGGAACAGGCTGGACTGCTGGGAGTGTATAATGAACATGTATAGCTATCAGAATGCGCTCCTATAAGGTTGACATAGAAGTCTTTGAGCGAATGCCTGTTGCAAGGGCTGTACTTGCTCAGAGTATCCCAGCCATTGTGGCTCAACTGATAGTGCTTCTTTACAACTGGGCCGACACTTTTTTCCTGGCACGTCTGAACAAACCGGAATTGGTGGCGGCGGCTACCATTGTACTCCCCCTCTATCTGATGCTGACCGCCATTGGTAACCTTCCAGGAGTGGGCGGCGGAAGCCAGTTCGCCAATCACCTGGGCAAGCACGATTATACAGGGGCGCAACGCGTGGCATCGATCACCTTCTGGATGGGTATGATACTGGCATTGGCATGTTGTTTGTCCTTTCCTCTGTGTAGCGACATACTACTGAGCCTCATCGGTGCCAACGAACGAACCCTTGCCCCCGCCAAGGAGTATGCGTTCTGGGTGATTACCATAGGCGGCATTCCGGTCATCATGAATCTCGTGCTTGCCAATCTGGTCAGAGCAGAGGGTATGGCACTCCAGGCTTCCATCGGCATCTCGGCAGGAGGTATATTGAACTGCTTGCTTGATCCTCTGCTCATGCTGCCGAGCATGGGTAATATGGGTATTATTGGTGCAGGTATCGCCACAGCTGTATCAAACATGGTGTCGGTATTGTGGCTTGTTGCCGTCATCTGGCGTCGCCGAAAAACTGGTGTGCTAACCTTTGCACCACAGCTTCTACGCTATACCAGGAACTATATAGGCAGCATTGCCAAGGTTGGTTTCTCTTCATCTATACAATATATGCTGACGGTGGTTGCCGTAGCAGCCCTGACACACTTTGTTGCCCAATATAACACTGAGGCAACAGCAGCCCTTGGCATTGTGAAACGGCTCGACTATCTGCCGCTTTACTTTACCATCGGACTTTCTCAAGGCATCTTGCCACTGCTTGCCTACAACCACTCGTCGGGCAACGTTGCCCGGCGCAATCACGTGTTCAAGTGCGGCTGTATCATTTCCTTCGGATTTGCCATGCTGTGCTTCGCTGTATTTGAAATTTGGGCTTACCAATTGGCCATGCTGTTCACACAGGAGTCGCTCACGGTATCATACATCGTACCTTTTCTCCGAATACAGGTAGTAGCCATGCCATTCATGGCGGTGTGTTATCCCTCTATCACACTCTTTCAAGCTATGGAGCGTTCACGAGAGGCCCTTATCTGCAGCATCCTGCGAAAAGGTGTTGTCGATATCCCCCTGCTCATTGTCCTGAATGCGCTATGGCCTTTATTCGGCTGCATGTGGGTGCAGCCAATAGTAGATTTCACTTCAATGTTGGTTGCCTTTTACTTTGCCTCTCAGATTCGGGCTCAGATTCATGACTACTAATCAACACATAAACCGTTGATAATCACAAGTTTCAATCCTTCAGTTGATAGATGGTGTAAATATAAGAAGAAATATCTGAATTTGGATAATACTGATTGATGGAAAAATAAGGAAAGAACCCTCGTGAGGGGTTTTCCATTTCTGAATATCATTTCAATTTGCGTATAGGCGCACAATCGTTTGCGTATAGCCGAATGATCGTTTGCATATAGGCAAACGATGAATTAGTAGGCTTTTTGTACCTTTTCTCCTTACTCTTTGTACCTGATAACCTTAGGGATTGTACCTTAAAAACCTTAGGTACAAATCAAAAAGATTCTTCGTGATCGTATTGGGGCATGTAGCGAATCAGCTTGTGTATAGCTGCATGTGCCATTGACTCATAGGCCCGTTCGCTGGGGTGCAGGTGGTCGCCGCTATCGTAGCCCTCGGCAAATGCTTTGGGATTGGTTACATGGCGCACAGCAGCATCGAAGTCGATACAGCCATCGAAGATAGGCGATGTGCGCAGCCACTCATTAAACGCCTGGCGCATCTTCTCGCGGTCTTCGTTGTAGGTGCGCCAACCGAAGATTGGCAATAGGGTGCCGCTCCATACCTTCAGTCCCATGGCCTTGGCTGGTTTCACATAGATGTTCTCAATGCCTTGTTCCATTTCCTCAACGGTAGGCAGGTCGCTCCACGGGCGGAATGGGTTTACATCGGTTCCAACGGGATGTATGATGTCGTTGATACCATGCTGGATAATCACATCTGTTGCCCCTGCCACATTCATCTCGATAGGGAATCGGGTAGCACCTTTCAAGCCGTATGCCTGATAGGTGATGCAGTCGTACTGTCGCAGGATACGAGTTCCGCTTACGGCGCGGCGTATGATGGCAGCATTCGATCCGAAGGCCTGTAATGCCATATAGTCGGGCCACGATTGAGCCGTGATGGAGTCGCCATAGCAAACGATGGAATGATTATCGGCCGATGTCAGTATGTCGATTGTGTTTAAGAAGTAGAACCAGTTGGTGCTACGACTCAAGTCAAGGGGTAATTCGTCGGCTTCGGCATAGTCGCCATAGGCATAGAATCCTTTTGATAGCGGACCGGTGACCAGTGTGCCGCTGTTCATCTGTGTGAAATCTGCCAGATAGAAGCTCACGTTGATGGTGTCGCCTCGGTTCACGTTGTAGTTGATGGCATCGCTCTCGGTTTCCTTTCCGGGCATGATGGTAATGCGATTCTCTCCATCGAATGTGATAGGCGTATGACCAACGAACAGCTTTGAGAGTGTAACGGGTTCTGTTCCTGTGAGGTTTGAGAAACGGAAGCGTAACTGGCTGCCGCTAAAGCACATACGGATAGGGTAGCGTAGCGTGAGGTCCTTGGCGTATGTTGCTTCACGGCGATTGGTGATAGAGGTAGCATTGCCCCAGCAAGCCACCCATTTGTTGTTATCAGTATGATTGTTCATAGTGGTTTTTATTCTTCTTCTGATGATGTACGAAGAATGATGGATGTGGCACCTAAAGTAAACAGGGTTCCATCGCTGATGACGCGGCGCTCTTTGGGGGTGAGCTCTACATTATCAATAAAGGTACCGGTGTTACTGTTGTTGTCTTTCAGAGTGTAACGCAAGCCGCCTTTCTTGTCGCGGCTAACGGTAATCGTACAATGATTCAGGTCTACACTAGGGTCGACCGTCTCGAAGGCAGTATTGGCAGGATTTCCTTTCTGGTAGCGACCGATGATATTGTCGCCCATACGTAGCGGAATGACCTGCTTGTAGTGGAATACGTTTTCGATGACCACGATTGAACCGCAACCTTCTTCGTTGGCCTGCTCGTCGGGATTCTCATCCTTCTGGCGCTCGCGAAGTTTGCTTACTCCGATGCGGATGCCGAATTCCTTGCCACATTCGGGGCACTTGAATACCAACGACTGACCAGCCTCGTACTTGGTCTCGTCGAAGGTGATATACTGGTCGCACTTGGGGCAACGTACTCTTTTCATTCGCTCTTCTCGTTATATTTGTAAACCCAGGCCTCTTCTAATTCTTTTTCTTGAGAAATCTTCTGTAGTTTCTTATATGCATCGGTCTGATTTTCAAAATGGCCGTACACAACTCGGGTTACATTGTTGTGAACATAGATCTCTGCACCCTCATAACCACGTTTTGCAAGGCGGACGATGAAATCTTCTGCATTATGTTTTGAAACTTGGCTCGCCAATACAATGCAGTAACCTTCGCGCTTGGCAGACTTGATAGCAGGCTTTGATACTCCAGCGGGTTGGGCAGGTTTTATTGTGTCAAGTATTGCCTCTGAAGTCTTAGTGGCTGGCTTATGAGCATCCTTACGTTTAAAATCGATAGCGCTTGTATTGGTGTCCTTTGATGACATCATTCCAAAAAGGAACTGGTTGTTCAGATTGCTGATGGTACGAGTCATCATCTCGGTCTGACCAGTAGGCATAGCGATGAAAAATACAGCAAGAAGAATAGCCGCAACTGCAACTGCATTGCGAATCCAAGTGAACTTTATGCGAACTACATCGTTATCATCATCTTCCAACTCGTCTATGGTTTCCTCGGAATTCTCCGTAGATTCCTCCATAAGATGTTTCATCGGATGCTCAAGCTTAACAACAATTGGCGTTTCCTTGACAACTTCCTTGACCGGTTCCTCAGTTATAACCTCAGCATTAACCATCTCTATGGTTTTCATCTCAAATGAATTCAGTCCATAAAGACTTGGTGACAGAATACCAGCCTCGCAAGGTGTGAACACATAGTTCCCATCCTCGTTCAGTTCTAATATACCTATATTATTAAGTTCGTATCTGCCTACGTTCTGCAAATGCTGTGTAAGCTCGTTAACTTCGTCTTCTATACGCTGAATGGCATCTGGATAACTTATGTCGTAGGCTTCGATATACGACTGAGCCAAAAGAGAATCATTAATCTTAAGCTGAGGGTTAAATCCAAGCGTACGAAGAGGGGGGAGGAAAATGCAATCTTCCTCATCATATCGTGCCTCAACATGATGCGCCATAAATCCACCCAGATTTGGTACTATAACGCAGTCGTTGTTGAGCAATAGTATCTCAATATGTCTTTCTAATTCAATCACGGGTGCAAAATTACATCAAAAAAACGAGATAAACAAATAAAAGAAACTTAAAATTGCGTGATAAATGAAATTTTTAGTGTACCTTTGCAGAAAAATATAAGTTATCGATATGAATATTGCTATCGTAGGAACCGGTTATGTAGGTTTGGTATCAGGAACATGTTTCGCCGATACAGGTGCAAATGTAACGTGTGTAGACGTAGACAAGAATAAGATTGAACGTCTTAAGAATGGTGAAATACCTATCTATGAACCTGGACTCGACGAGCTGGTTAAGAAGAATGTAGCCGCTGGCAGATTAAAGTTTACTACGGATCTTGCTTCAGTATTAGATGATGTTGAGATTGTTTTTTCAGCCGTTGGTACCCCTCCTGATGAGGATGGCTCTGCTGATTTGAAATATGTGCTTCAGGTGGCTAAGACCATTGGTCAGAACCTAAAGAAATATGTGGTCGTGGTTACAAAGAGTACAGTTCCTGTTGGAACGGCTAGGAAGGTTCGTAAGGCTATTGAGGAAGAGCTGGAGAAGCGAGGCGTAAATATCGAATTTGACGTTGCATCTAACCCAGAATTCCTTAAAGAGGGTAATGCTATTAAGGATTTTATGAGTCCAGACCGTGTAGTTGTTGGTGTTGAGAGTGAAAAAGCCAAAAAGACACTGACCAAACTATACAAACCGTTCTTGATTAATAATTTCCGTGTCATCTTTATGGATATCCCATCGGCAGAGATGACCAAGTATGCCGCGAACTCTATGCTGGCCACACGTATTTCATTTATGAATGATATTGCAAATCTTTGCGAGCGTGTTGGAGCCGACGTTAATATGGTACGTGCAGGAATAGGTTCTGATACTCGTATCGGCCGTAAGTTCCTCTATGCAGGCTGTGGATATGGTGGATCGTGCTTCCCCAAGGATGTAAAGGCTCTTATCAAGACTGCTGATCAGAATGGCTACTCGATGGAGGTCCTTAAAGCTGTTGAACGTGTAAACGAGAAACAGAAGAGCGTTCTTTTTAAAAAGCTTGTTAAAGCTTATGGAAGTAAAGATGCATTAAATGGCAAGACTATTGCTATGTGGGGCCTCTCGTTCAAACCTGAGACAGATGACATGCGAGAGTCAACAGCGCTGGTTTTGATAGATTTGCTGCTTGAAGCCGGATGCCGTGTTCGTGCTTACGACCCAATTGCTATGGAGGAGTGTAAGCGTAGGATAGGTGATAAGGTTGTTTATTGCCGTGATATGTATGATGCTGTTCTTGATGCCGATGCTCTGTTGCTGCTGACAGAATGGAAGGAATTCCGTCTGCCAGGATGGGGTGTTATCAAGAAAGCGATGAAGCGACCATTGGTTATTGATGGTAGAAATATATTCGATATTGAGGAGTTGGAAGAAAACGGCTTCGAGTATCATTGCATAGGTAAATGAAGAAATTAATAACGATATCATTATTGGTTGTTATTCTGGTTGCATGTAACCAGAATAATTCATCAGTATTGCCAGAGGATAAAGAGGCCAAAGCTATGTTGCAGGGCGTTTGGGTGGATGAGGAAAGTGGTGATGTCTCGTTTAAAGTTAACGGGGACACCATTTATTTCTCTGATGCAACAAGTATGCCTACATATTTTCGAATCTATGAGGATTCGCTTTATCTTGGTTCTGGCACATCTTATGGTATCGTTAAACAGACAGAACATCTATTTTGGTTCAATAATCAGAATGGTGATTTGTTGAAGTTGGAAAAGAACGATGGCGCCGAAGATGTGGCTGGTAATGAACATACAGCCCCAAGTATACTTACATATACTCATCAGGTGAAAATCGATTCTGTGGTATCATATAACAAAAATCGTTACCATTGGTATATAGCTATTAATCCCACAAAGTATAAGGTTACCAAACGCTCTTATAATGAAGATGGGCTTGAGGTGGAAAACGTGTATTACGACAATATTATGCACGTAAGCGTATTTCTTGGAGCTAATAAATTATATTCGAGTGACTTTCATAAACAGCAGTATAAAGGATTAGTTCCTGATGCATTTCTTGATGAGGCTATTTTGGCCAATATGGAGTATAGTCATATTGATGCACAGGGATTGCATTTTAATGCAACACTTTGTATCCCTGATGGAGCGACATGTTATATGGTAGAGTCGACCATCAGTTATACAGGAGTTTCATCGATGAAGCTGGTTGAGTACTAAACTATTTCTCGTCCAACCACGCATCTAGAAGCATTCTAGCTATTGACAATTTCTCTGGTATAGTAGGCAGGTTGTCGCGTTTAAACCAGCCTCCTTTTGCTATTTCACTTTTCTGCAAATGGATGTCACCTGATACATAATCGGCATTGAAACCAACCATTAATCCACAAGGGTAGGGCCAAGGCTGTGAACCGAAATATCTGATGTTATTGATTTTTACACCAGTTTCCTCGAATGCTTCGCGGGCTACAGCCTCTTCCAGAGTCTCACCAGTCTCTACGAAACCAGCAACCAATCCATAGAAGTCTGTACGGAAATTCTTGGCACGAACAAGCAATACCTCGTCTCCTTTATGTATCAGCACAATGACTGCTGTTGCTAATTGTGGCCATATCTCTTTGCCGCACTCTGTACATTTCTTAGAAATCTCAGTGTCCATTTTCATTGGGGCGCCACAGACACCGCAGAATTTGGTGTTGGCATCCCAATAAAGCAGTTCATGACATTTGCCAGCTTTCTGATAAAGTGACTTTTCGAGTTTATAATACGATTGACGTAATCCACACATCTCATAACGGGGATTATCACAAATTGGGTGATCGATTCTATATGTCTTAACCTCTATACCGTCAATGGGCGTAATGTTCATTACGTTGGTCCATGGCTTTATTTCTGTTGGCGGTTCCTCTAGGAGAGGAATGGTATACCCGCCATCTGGCGTTTTCTCTAATAACAGTTCTTCTTTGCAGAATACAAAATAATGTTGTTTCATTTTCCGAATAATTGTTTACGGTCTCTTTCCAGAGCTGGCTTAACCCATGCCTCGGGCACGAATTTCCAGTTGTTGTTCTTTTGTGGGGCTATTGTACCCAGACGTTTAATCTCTTCTGTAAGATAGTGGCGTTGGTCCATGTCGGTGTGGAACAGTACACGGTTTTCGAGAGAGTCCTGTAGTATCCCTGCACCTCTTGTCAGCAGTTCGCCACCACCATTGGCACGATAGCTGTTCATCACAACTTTATACCATTTCTTTTCGTCAAATGGTTCACCATTCGACATCTGTAGAATCTTTACTTTATTTCCGTCTGGTTGTGTGAGATCTACTACATAATCGATTCCGCAAGCAGAGTCAAAATTAAATGTATAGTATTGAAAACCAGTGCGTTGCTGGTCTTCTTTTGCGTCATCGTTGAGTCTTAGTGCATGGTCGCTTGGCGACTTCATTGTGTTGCACCACATGTCGTACGAGAACTCCAGATGTTTTCTGATTTCTTCGCCAGTCATTTTGAGCACAAACAACAGATTCTCGAAGCGGTACAACTTGAACATATCAGCCTGAGTAACCTCACCAGCCTCGATGGTTGTATCGAATGCTAATGGCGCATTGAATGAAATGTCGGCCTTTGAAATGCTCATCTGCAGATTGTGGATGAGGTCGGTAAATGCTGAATTTCCGAAGAAACTTTCACGGGTATAAATCGGGTGCTTGAAATAGCCGATTTTCGTGTTTACGTAATCTTTTACCTTGTCAATGGTTGGCTGGAAGGTGGTTATCATCTCTTCGTCAACTTTCTCGTCGAGCACGCTTACGATGTTGCCTTTAATCACTTTCTTTTTTAGTTCGCCTTTGTGATAGGTAAGGGTGATTTCAGCTTCGGCCACATTGGCAACATAGCATGAGGGGTCAATACACAGCACGCGCTTTCCCTCCTTGTTAGTAACCCACATGTTGTGAACCTGATGGTCGTGACCAAAGAAGATGATATCAAATCCTGGTACCTCTCGAGCCACAGCTTCTGTGGCGTTTTCTTGATACTCTGGTGTAACGATGCCACCGTCAAGTCCTGAATGGAACAGGCCAAAGATAAGGTCGGGCTTTTCTACATCCTTCACGTATTTCACCCACTTCTTGGCGCACGATGTCATATCTTCGAATTCCAACCCCTTCCAGATAGATTTGTTCAACCAGTGAGGAATAGCTGGGGTTATCATACCGATTACCACTATTTTTACACCGTCCTTTACATGAACAGAGTAGGGTTTTATGCCTGTGTAGATGTGTTTCGGATGCGCCTCGGCGTTTTTATATTTTTCTTTGACGATGTTGCGAATCCATTTGTCGTATACCTTATGTCCGGGTTCTATATCGTGATTACCTACTGTTTCTGCATCGTATTTCATATAGTTGATGACAGATGCAGCCAGGTTCTCATCTTCTGGCATCACATAATTCGTCCAATAAACACATGGCTGACCTTGTAGAATGTCGCCATTGTCAATAAGCAGGAAGTGATCTTCTCCGTATTTCTCACGTTGTTTTTTAATATAGGTATTTGCTCTTGAAAGAGTACCTCTAATAGGTTTCTTCTCCATGAAATCATATGGGAAGAAATGTCCGTGTACATCGCTTGTCTCAACGACTTTTATCTTAACGGTTTTAGAGCTTTTTGCCTCTGCCGATGTTAATGATAGCAGAATAGATATCAGGAGAATAACTGTCTTGTTCATTCTTTTTTAGTAATTTTGGTGCAAATATACGTATTTTAATTGATTTACCCAAACTTTTGGTTGAATATTTTAAGATTGGCTTGGCACATTTTTTGCATGGATATAATAAAAAAATAGGAGGATTTGAATATGGCATTCATTGATTATTACAAGATTTTAGGCGTAGATAAGTCTATTCCACAGAAAGATGTGAAAAAGGCTTATCTTAAGCGAGCCAAACAATTTCATCCAGATTTACATCCAGATGATCCTAAGGCTCAGGCGAAGTTCCAGGCTCTTCAAGAGGCCTACGATGTTATTGGAGATCCGCAAAAGCGTGCCAAGTACGACCAGTATGGTGAAAAGTGGCGTGAGGCAGAGCAGTTCCAGGGCTTTGGCGGTGGGGGCCATAGCGGTGGTAACCCGTTTAGTGGTTTCGACTTTAGTAGTTTCCAGGGCGGTGGATTCTCGTCTTTCTTCGAAGACCTTTTTGGACGTAAAGGTCAACAGGGAGGAGGCTTTGGCGGGTTCCAAGGTTTTGGAGGCGCTCGTCAGTCTCGTACACATAGTGGCGAGATGAACGCAAATGTAACAATAGATCTTTGCACTGCGTTACTGGGTGGTGAGGTTATTGTTACGCTATCAAATGGCCAGAAACTCAAGCTTAAGATTAAGCCGGAAACTCAACCTGGTACTAAGGTTCGCTTACGTGGTAAGGGATATGATAGGGGAGACGGGACGTTTGGCGATCTCATTATTACCTACCAAGTAAAACTTCCGACAAATCTGACTGAGCGTCAGAAGGACCTGTTACGCCAGATGCTTCAATAGAAACTCCTCTGCGCGAGTCAGATCTTCTGGGGTGTCAATTCCTACGGTCTCGATGTCGGTAAGGCCAACTCGTATGCGATAACCGTTCTGTAACCAACGAAGTTGCTCAAGACTTTCTGCTTTTTCCAGACTGCTCATGGGCAACTTTGTTACTTCTGCTAATACCTCGCGGCGGTATGCGTAAACACCGAGATGTTTCAGGAAAGGATATTCCCCAAACCAACTGTCGAGCTCTTTTCCTCTTATAAACGGTATTATACTACGACTAAAATATAAAGCAAACCCACGATTGTCGGTTACAATTTTAGGCGAGTTAGGATTCTCTACAGCATCAATTGATTCGAAAGGCTTTCCTAATGTTCCAATCTGAGTCTCGGGGGCATCAAAAAGGTGCATAAGTGTTTCTATTTGCGATGGCTGAATGAAGGGCTCATCTCCCTGAACGTTGATTATGACATCAGCATCCAGACCAATCTTCTCTGCTGCTTCCTCAATACGGTCGGTGCCACTTTTGTGGTCGGCACGTGTCATTACAGCCTTGCCTCCAAAGTCTGTCACAGTGTTGTATATGCGATCATCATCAGTAGCTACATATACATCGTCGAGCACGCTTTTTACCTGCTCGTACACTCTCTGAATAACTGTTTTTCCGCCCAGTATTGCAAGCGGCTTGCCCGGATATCTTGTCGAAGCATAACGGGCAGGAATAATAGCCATAAACTTCATAATGGGTGCAAAGGTAAATAAAAAAACTGATGAAAACGCAAAAACTTATAAAATAATACGATGGAATTTGCGAACCTCGATATTTTTATTTAAATTTGCACACATAAAAATTGGAATATAGTTCAAATGAATATAAATAGACTTTCGATTATAGCACTAACATTGTTTCTGCCATTTACAGCAGAAGCGCAGAAGATAACACTCGGTTCGGCAACTACAAAGGATGGTGGCGAATATCAAGGAGAGATGTTGATGGGAAAACCAAATGGTAAAGGTAAGGCTGTTTACAAGAACGGTAACTGGTACGAGGGCGAATACGTAAAAGGTAAGCGCCAAGGTTATGGTACATACTCTTTCTTTGATGGTGAAAAGTACGAGGGTGAGTGGTTTCAGGATCAACAACATGGCAAAGGAACATATTATTTCCAGAATAATAACCGCTATGATGGCTTATGGTTTCGTGACTACCAACAGGGACATGGAATAATGTACTATTATAATGGTGATAAGTATGATGGCGAATGGAAACAAGATAAACGCTCTGGATATGGTATATACACATTTGCTAGTGGCGCGTACTATAAGGGAGATTGGTCTAACGACAAGAAGAACGGTAAAGGTGTCTACGATTGGGGGGATGGTTCTGTATACGATGGCGACTGGAAAGAGAATATGCGCTCGGGCAAAGGTACTTTTAAGTATTCCGGTGGTGATGTGTATATTGGTCCTTGGGTAGATGACGAGATGAACGGTCGAGGTATATATAAGTTCCAGAACGGCGATGTATATGAGGGGGATTATGTTAAAGGCGAACGTACAGGTTCTGGAATATTCAAGTATGCTAATGGTGACAAATATACAGGCCAGTTCTCGAAAGGAGACAAGCAGGGACAAGGCACATTTGTGTGGAGCAATGGTGATACCTATGTAGGCCAGTGGAAGGCCGACAAACAGGAGGGTCGCGGAAAACTGACCAAGAAATGTGGCGATACTGTCGAGGGCACCTTCAAGGCTGGTCAGCCTAATGGTGAGTGTGTCGTACGTTTTGCTGATGGTTCTAAATTCAAGGGCACCTTTAAAAATGGCCGTCGTAATGGGATGGCTGTTGAGGAGGACAAGGATGGTAATCGTTTTGAAGGAACTTATCAAGACGATGTTCGCGATGGAAACTTCGTTGAGAAAGATAGAAACGGTAAGGTTACCGCCCAGGGTACATATACCCGAGGTCACCGCCAAACAAAATAAAAAACTTATAAATCATTCCGATTATGATAATTGATACTATTGAGAATCTTGGCAAATATGTAGCACTTAATCCGTTGTTTGCCGATGTCATTGAGTTTCTGAAGAATAATGATCTCCGAACGATGGAAGAGGGGAAATATCCTATTAAGGATAAAAATCTCTTTCTGAGTGTTCAGGTGGCCAAGCAGCGTACCAAGGAATCTGCATTCATCGAGACTCATATTGAGATGGTAGATATCCAAATTCCTATCTCCTGTGCTGAAACCTACGGCTATTCTCCTCTATGCGATCTTCCGGAGTTTGAGTATGATGCCGAATTAGACATGACGAAGTATGGCGACACCAAGCCACAGACTTATGTCACTATTAAACCGGGTCAGTTCGTCATCTTCTTCCCACAAGATGGACATGCGCCTTGTATTATTGATGAGCCGGAAATTAAGAAGGTAATTTTTAAAGTTAAAGCATAAAATAACTATGGAAACAAAAATGAAACAATCTCCCGAGCATATCGGGTTAGTGCGTAACGACTCATGGCTTGAGCCTTTTGAGGGTGCTATCCGTGGGCGTCACGACCACGCTGTGTGGAAAATTAACCAGTTGACTAAAAATGGCAAGAAGACTCTTAGCGATTTCGCTTCTGGTCATCTTTATTTCGGACTTCACAAGTTGGCAAAAGGCTGGGTGTTCCGTGAGTGGGCACCTAATGCTACCGATATCTATCTTATTGGCGACTTCAACAACTGGCAGGAGAACGAGAAGTATCGTTGCAAACGTATTGCTGGTACTGGCAATTGGGAACTGAAATTGTCAGAAAAAGCCTTGAAGCACGGACAGCTTTACAAAATGAAGGTAAAGTGGAATGGTGGTGAAGGTGAACGTATTCCTGCCTGGTGCCGCCGTGTGGTTCAGGATGATAACACCAAGATATTCTCAGCTCAGGTTTGGAATCCTGAGAAGAAATATGAATTCAAGAAAAAGAACTTCAAACCCAAGAAGAATCCTCTGCTCATATATGAATGCCATGTTGGAATGGGGCAGGATGCAGAGAAAGTTGGAACATATAAGGAATTTAAAGATAATGTATTGCCGCGTGTCATCAAGGATGGCTATAACTGTATTCAGGTGATGGCCATCCAGGAGCATCCTTACTATGGTTCATTCGGCTATCATGTATCGTCGTTCTTTGCCCCATCGAGCCGCTTTGGTACACCCGAGGATTTGAAGGAACTGATTGATACAGCACACAAGAATGGTGTAGCTGTTATTATGGACATCGTTCACTCGCATGCTGTAAAGAATGAGGTAGAAGGTCTGGGCAATCTCGCTGGCGATCCTAACCAGTTCTTCTATCCAGGCGATCGTCATGAGCATCCGGCTTGGGATTCGCTGTGCTTCGATTATGGCAAGGATGATGTCCTGCACTTCCTTCTGTCTAACTGCAAATACTGGCTCGAGGAGTTTAAGTTTGATGGTTTCCGCTTCGATGGCGTAACCTCAATGCTCTATTACTCTCATGGTCTGGGTGAGGCTTTTGGTGGATACGGCGACTACTTTAATGGTCACGAGGACGATAACGCCATTTGTTATCTCACTCTGGCTAATAAATTGATTCACGAGGTTAATCCTAATGCTATCACAATCGCCGAGGAGGTTTCGGGTATGCCTGGTCTTGCTGCAAAGTTCGAGGATGGTGGATATGGCTTCGACTATCGTATGGCCATGAACATTCCTGATTATTGGATCAAGACTATTAAGGAGGTTCGTGATGAAGACATCAACGTATGTTCTATATTCTGGGAGGTGAAGAATCGTCGTCCTGACGAGAAAACCATCTCGTATTGCGAGAGTCACGACCAGGCACTCGTTGGTGATAAAACAATCATCTTCCGCCTGATTGATGCCGATATGTATTGGCACTTCGCCAAGAAGGATGTGAACGATATAGCCCAGCGTGGTATAGCCCTGCATAAGATGATACGTCTGGTTACCTTAGGAGCCATTAATGGTGGCTATCTGAACTTTATGGGTAACGAGTTCGGACATCCGGAATGGATTGACTTCCCGCGTGAGGGTAATGGCTGGAGTTATAAGTATGCGCGTCGTCAGTGGAACCTTGTAGATAACAAGGATCTGTGTTATCATTGGCTGGGTGATTTCGATCGTGAAATGCTTAAGACCATCAAGACGGTACGTAATTTCCAGGACAAGCCTGTGGTTGAAATATGGCATGACGATGGTGATCAGGTACTCTGTTTCATGCGTGGTGATTTAGTGTTTGTATTCAACTTCTCACCCACACGTAGTTATACCGATTATGGTTTCTTGGTTCCAACTGGTTCGTATAAGGTAATGCTTAATACCGACTCGAAGGAATTTGGTGGAAACGGATTTGCCGACGACACCGTTACTCACTTCACCAATTTTGATCCTCTTTATATCAAGGACCATAAGGAGTGGCTCAAACTCTATATACCGGCTCGTTCTGCCGTAGTATTGAAGAAAATTTGAAATGGGATATAATAATTATCGGAAAAAACAACGTAATGATAGCGCAATGACCATCCGTGTGGTGTGCGCTATCGTTTTTATTCTCTTTACATGGTGCTGGGTGTACTACTTCCAGTGCGATTTGTTAGCTATGGCGCAACATGTGCTTAGTAATGGGCTAACCCATTACAATCGTATTGTAGGAGCCATTGTTATCACTGTCGTACTGATGTTTTTCCAGAATCTGGTGCATAAGTATACCCGCCTGAACAAGAGCTTTTATTCACTTACCTTCTTTCCTTCGATGTTGTTGTTAGGAATGCTAACAAATATCAAACCCGATCCTGAAGGAGGTATTAATCATGGATTTTCAGGTTGGCTAGCCATTCTTGTCCTAATAGCTTGGGGGGGTGTGTCATACGTGTCTACTAAACTGCAGGAACTCGATGATGATGCTACCCCCAATATCTTGTCGCGTTCTATGTGGGTAAACCTGCTGTTGTTGGTTTTCCAGATGATGATAACCGCAGGTATTGCTAATACCAATGCTGTGTTCCATTACCGCATGCGTGCCGAGCGTTGCTTGCTTGATGGCGATATTGATGGTGCACTTAAAGCTGGTAAGAAGTCACTTGAGTGCGATGAACCGCTTGTCATGCTCCGCATGCAGGCTCTGGCTCGTAAGGATGCTCTTGGAGAACAACTCTTCGAATATAAGGTATGTGGTAGCAGCAAAAGTATTTTGCCCACTAACGATAGTACTCCAACGTTGTTGTTATATCCGGTAGATAGTATCTATAAGTTTATTGGTGCTGTTCCTGCCTACAAAATGGAACCGATGCATTACCTTAAGTTGGTTCAGCGTAAGGATTCTGTGTCGCGAAAGGTGGTGAACGATTATCTGCTCTCCGGCTATCTAATTGATAAGGATATTGATAACTTTGTTCGTGAGCTTGGAAGACATTATTCAATAAACGATAGCCTTCCAAAGCACTATCGCGAGGCAATGGTTTTATATACTCATTTGCGCTCACGTCCTGTAGCGGTTTATCATAACACCGTGATGGATGAAGATTACAATAACTTCCGCGAACTGCGAAACAAGTATCCTGACAAGAGGGAGCAGAAAGGCAAGATGATGGAAGAGTATTTTGGTACCTATTGGTATTATTATTGGTATGAATAGAGTAAAAAATAAGCCTCTCGAAATAATTCGGGAGGCTTTCTTTTTTATGCTTATTTGTACAAATAGCGTTTAATACTCTTTTTAGGAGTTTTTTCAAACTCTTCCTCGTGAATTTCTATTTCTGAAATCTTCTCGTATGCAGGAAGAATCTCGTTCAGTCCATTGCGGTTCTGCTCCATGATGTTCTTCAGGTCTTCGTCAGAGAATCCCATGTTCTTAGCCTCATCCATGTCGGGGTGAACCAGAGCTACTAACTTAGTGTCGCGCTGTACCACGATGCTTTCAACCACCATAGTCATAGAGTTCAGTTTATCCTCAATCTCCTCGGGGTAGATGTTTTGTCCGTTAGCACCAAGCAACATGTTCTTCGAGCGTCCGTTAATGAAAACATTGCCATCATCGTCCATTGTGCCGAGGTCGCCTGTGTGATACCATCCATCGCGATCGATTGTTTCTGCTGTAGCCTCTGGGTTCTTGTAGTAGCCCAGCATTACATTTGGACCTTTTGTAAGGATTTCTCCAGGAATACGCTTCGGATCGGGTGATACTATCTTTACTTCCTGATGCAGAGCTGCTCGTCCGCACGAACCAGGTGCAAAAGTCTTATAGTCGCGATAGCAGATGATAGGGGCACACTCTGTAGCACCGTAGCCCACGGTATATGGGAAATCTATGCGCTTTAGGAAATGTTCTACTTCCTGATTCAGAGCAGCACCACCTATTATAACCTCGTACATATTTCCACCAAATGCCTTCAGTACCTCCTGACAGATCATCTCGCGTACCTTTTTCGATATCACAGGCATCTGTAAGAGCAGGCGCATACGGTTGTTCTGTATCTTTGGGAATACCTTCTTGCGTATAATCTTCTCGATAATAAGAGGTACTGCTATAACAATTCTTGGTTTGATTTCTGCCAAAGCCTGAGCGATGATTGCTGGCGATGGAACACGGTTCAGATAGTATACGTGGCATCCGTGCAGGAACTCAAAGATAAACTCGAATGCCATTCCATACATGTGGGCCATTGGCAGCATTGATATTACCTTATCGCCAGCCTTTATTATGTTGCCCAATACACTTATGGCAAAGTCGTAGTTGGACCATAGAGCGCGATAGGGTAGCATTACACCCTTTGAGAATCCTGTTGTTCCGCTGGTGTAGTTTATCACAGCCAGTTCCTCTGGACTCTGCTCTATGTAATAATTAACGTGTTCCTTGCGGAAGTATTTGGGAAATTTCTTTCCGTACAACTCATTCAAGTGCTCGCGTGCATATGTAAGCTTGTCGGTACGTGATACCATCAGCGAGTAGTCAGGGTTATTTATAATACCCTCAAGTGTAGGCATGGCCTGGGGATCGATGATTGTAGCCACATGGTCGCCCACAAAGAGTAGTCTTGCCTCTGAGTGGTTAACGATGTTGTGTACTTGTTCGGCGTTGAACTCGTGCAGAATGGGCACGGCAATAGCACCGTAGGTAAGTGTGGCAAGGAAAGCCACAGCCCATTGTGATGAGTTACGTCCACAGAGTGCAATCTTGTCGCCTTTCTGTATTCCGCTATTTTCGAAAAGAATATGCAACTTTTCGATTTTTCTGGCTACGTCATGAAACTGCAGCGTCTGGCCCTTAAAATCGGTAAGGGCGTCGCGATCCCAATTGTCAATGATACTTTTTTGTATCAGAGCGTTAAAACTAGGTATATGTTCCATAAGCTATCAGTTATTCTTATATAGGTAGCGTTTTATACTCTTTTTTGGTGTCTTGGCAAATTCCTCTTCCTGGAGTTCAATTGCCGATATACGACTGTATGCAGGCAGAATGTTGTTCAGTTCTTGACGGTTCTGCTCCATAATGTTTTCCAATTCTTCACGTGTGAAGCTCACCACCTCGTCTTTGTCGGGGTGTACCAGAGCAACCAACTTGTCGCCACGCTGAATCACCAGGCTCTCTGATACCATTGCCATAGTGTTCAGCTTGTCTTCGATCTCCTCGGGATAAACGTTCTGTCCGTTGGCTCCAAGCAGCATGTTTTTCAGGCGTCCGCGAATAAATATATGTCCATCTGCCGACATTGTTGCTAAGTCGCCAGTATGATACCATCCATCGGCATCCAAAACCTCGCGGGTTGCTTCTTCATTCATGTAGTATCCTGTCATCACGTTTGTTCCTCTAGCCACAATTTCTCCGGCAATATTCTGCGGGTCTGTGCTCAGAATCTTCACCTCCATGCGGTCGACAGGCGCTCCGCACGAACCAGGCGCAAAGTCGTGATAATCACTGAATGATATCAGCGGAGCACACTCTGTGGTTCCGTAGCCTACTGTTATTGGGAAACCAATCGACAGCAGAAACTCTTCTACCTCTTTCGATAGTGGAGCTCCACCTACGATAACCTCATACAGGTTGCCGCCAAAGGCTTTGTAAACATCCTTGCAAATGCGTGTCTTTACCTTTTTGCTAACTATAGGCATTGCCAGCAGCAGACGCATACGGTTGTCCTGTATCTTGGGGAATACCTTCTTACGTATTATCTTTTCAATAATAAGCGGTACTGTGATGATTACTGAAGGTTTTACTGTAGCAAACGCCTCGGCTATGATAGCGGGACTTGGCAGGCGGGTTAGGAAGAACAGATGACATCCATTGCAGAATCCAAAGAGGAATTCTACAGCCATTCCGTACATGTGGGCCATAGGCAGAATGCTAAGCATATTGTCGCCAGCTTTTACATTCCTACCAAGAATGCGCAAACAGAACTCTACGTTGCTCCAGATGGTGCGATAGGGTAGCATGACGCCTTTTGAAAATCCTGTAGTGCCGCTGGTATAATTAATCATCGACAGCTCTTCGGCATCGTCAACATGATATTTTACATGCTGCGCTCTAAACGCTTTGGGGTATTTGCTGCCAAACATCAAATTAAGATGTTCGCGCGCGTAGGTTATTTTTTCCGATCGAGAAATGAAGAGCGAGAAATCGGGCAGGTTAATTATTGCCTCAAGTGCCGGCATCGCTTCAGGATCGATTGTCTTTACCGCAAAATCTCCTATGAACAAGAGCTTGGAGCCTGAGTGATTAACTATGTTCTGAATCTGCTCGCCATTAAACTCGTGTAGAATGGGCACAGCAACGGCTCCGTAGGTAAGTGTGGCAAGGAAGGCTACTGCCCAGTGTGCAGAGTTACGACCGCATATCGCTATCTTATCACCCTTAACCACACCACTGTTTTCAAATAATATATGTATTTTTTCGATTTTGCGTGCGACGTCGTGATACTGGAGCGTTATGCCCTGATAGTCTGTAAGAGCATCCTGGTCCCAGTTTTTCACTATGGCTTCCTGAATTAAAGCATTAAAACTGCTAAATTTTTCCATTAAAACTGCACAAATTTTGAAATTTTGTGCAAAGGTAATGCATTTTTTGCACACTACCAAATGTTTTTGTGCAATTTTTCAAAAAATTATTCGTATCTCATCGATTTCGCAGGATGTATGTGCGAAATCAAGTAGCTTGGTGCTATAAGCACAAATACACATATCAAAAGTGTGGCTATGTTTATCATCGCAATAATGGGCAGATTCAGCTCCATGGGTGCTTCGCTCACATAGTATGTCTGTGGGTCGAGCGCAATCAATCCTGTATGTTGCTGTAGCAGAACGATGCCTATACCTGCTATGTTTCCCCAGAATAATCCTTGGCCTATGATAAACACAGAGAACCATAGGAATGTATGGCGTACAGTTTTGTTTCTGGCACCTAAGGCCTTCAGTATTCCTATCATCTGAGTGCGCTCCAGTATAATAATCAGCAGTCCGCTAATCATCGTGAATCCAGCTACGCATACCATCAGCGCAAGTATTATCCATACGTTAATGTCAAGCAGCTCCAACCACGAGAATACCTGGGGATACAGCTCGTATATGGTTTCACTTGTCAGCGTGTTTCCTTGCTCGTCGGTAGAGCGGTTCACGTTATCAATAAATGTGTTTGCTGTAATGTCCAGATGTTCAAAGTCCTTCACCAATACCTCTATGCCTGTGGCCTGATTATCTGTCCATCCGTTTAGCTTATTGGCGGTATGTAAGTCTGTGAAACAAAGCGTCTCGTCAAAGCGTGTCATATTAGTCTGGTATATGCCAGCTATGGTGAATCTGCGAGTGCGCACATCTTCGTTATCAATAAAATAGCCAAACACCTTGTCGCCAGCTTTTAGTCGCATCTTGTCGGCTATCATTTTGGATATCAGTATCTTATAGTGACTGGCTGAATCGCTGAATGCTGGTATTGAACCTTCTGTGAGATGCTTGCTCAGGAATGTTGTATCGTATTCGGCTGCTATGCCTTTAAATGCTACACCCAGAAAGTCTTCGTCTGTCTTTAGTATTCCTTGCGTCATACTGAATCGCTCGGCATGGGCCACGCCATTAAGGTTGCTGATAGCTCTCATCAGACTGTCGTCGGCACAAATGGGGTGGGGATCACCACCGCCATAGTTCATAATATTGTGCACTTGTATGTGACTGCCAAAGCCTACAACCTTGTCGCGGATGGTGTGCTTGAATCCCAGAACCACGCTCACCGTTACTATCATAACTGCAAGACCGATAGCCACTCCGATGGTAGCTATACGAATAGCAGGACGACTCACTTTTCGTTTGTCGCCCTTGTCACTATATATCTTCTTAGCTATGTATAATGGAAAATTCACTCTTCGTCAACTCTTCCTGGGTATGTTTCAAGCGCTTTGCGCAATACTACCAAGGCGCGTTCCAAATCTTCCTTCTTTAGCACGTAAGCTATTCGTACCTGATTGATACCGGCACCAGGCGTGGTATAGAAACCTGCTGCAGGAGCCATCATGACCGTCTCACCCTCGTACTCAAACTCAGAGAGGCACCAACGGCAGAACTTCTCGGCATCATCTACTGGCAGTTTGGCAACTGTGTAGAATGCTCCCATTGGTATTGGAGAATAGACTCCTGGAATGCGGTTTAATCCATCGATGAGGCATTTACGGCGCTCTACATATTCATCATAAACATCGCGGTAATAATCCTCTGGAGCATCCAGCGATGCCTCGGCAACTATTTGTCCAATCAATGGGGGAGAGAGGCGGGCCTGACAGAATTTCATCACGGCCTTGCGCACCTCGGCATTCTTGGTTATCAAAGCGCCGATACGGATTCCACACTCGCTGTATCGTTTTGATACGGAGTCGATAAGAATCACGTTCTGCTCGATGCCTTCCAAGTGGCAGGCTGAGATATATGGCGAGCCTGTATAGATATACTCACGATATACCTCATCGGAGAACAGATACAAATCGTACTTCTTTACCAGATCGCGAATCTGATTCATCTCGCGACGTGTATATAGGTAGCCCGTTGGGTTGTTTGGGTTACATATCATGATTGCGCGTGTGCGCTCGTTGATGAGTTCCTCGAATTTCTCTACCTTAGGCAGACTGAATCCCTCTTCGATGGTAGTTGCGATGGTGCGAATCTTGGCACCTGCAGAAATCGCGAATGCCATATAGTTTGCATAAGCAGGCTCGGGCACAATAATCTCATCGCCTGGGTTCAGGCAGCTCAGAAATGCAAATAGTACAGCCTCGCTACCGCCGCTGGTAATGATAATATCGTCGGCAGTTACGTTAATATTGTATTTCGCGTAATAGTCTACCAGTTTTTCGCGATAGCTCTGGTAACCCTGTGATGGTGAATACTCCAGGATTTTGCGGTCTATCTGCTTAAGTGCATCGAGTCCAACTTGTGGTGTTGGCAGGTCTGGCTGACCGATGTTCAGGTGGTAAACCTTTGTACCTCTTTTCTTAGCGGCTACTGCAAGTGGAGCGAGTTTTCTAATAGGCGACTCGGGCATCTCCAGTCCGCGAACTGATATCTCAGGCATCTTTCTATTTGACTAATTAACTATTTACTATTTGACAATTTGCGGTGCAAAGGTACTAAATTATTTTTAAAACTTGCTTTTTTTCGATTTATTTGTTTACTTTTGCACCAAAATTTTAGCAAACGATGAATTTCGAGGAATTATTAGAAACGCGCGATGTCAGGAAAACCACAAAAGTACGTCTTCCTTACGGCTACTTCTACAAGCGGTTGATAGATGGAAAGTACTCGAACTTTGTGGAGTTTCACGACGAGGTTGCCGATCATGTCGCTTTTAGCAACTGTGTTCGCACCGAGGCTGCCGATATGGAGAAGATTGGCAACAAACACCAGCTGCACTTTGTGCCTAACGAGGGCGATGGTGGTGTATATGCCATAGCCGTAGAGGTGGGCAATTTTATCACTTTCGATCAGCTCCTTAATGAGAATCCTGCTGTTATTGCCCGCGAATCATTCGCTGCTGACACTCTGCGCGATTTGGTTGAAATCACCGAGTTGCTAAACGATAAGGGCATCTACCATGTATGTTTCGCTCCATGTAATGTACTTGTCCGCAAGAACGATTCTACAGTTCGCCTTCTGTGCCACGGCTCGTTCTATGCCAAGCTCGATCAGGAGACACTTTACGACGGATTGGAAGACTATGTAGCCCCTGAAGTTCTGGCTGGAGGCGAGATTACAGCCCGTGCCGATGTTTATTCGCTGGCTAAGTTTGTAGGCTGGCTGTATCATTCTGCCGGTCTGCCACTTGAGTGGCGTCATGTTATAGCTCGCGCCACAGCCGAAGACCCAGAGCGTCGTTATTCATCGGTAAAGGAATTCTATAATGCTCTTATAAACTATAAGAACATGCGCCGTACGGCTCTTGTTGGTTTTGCTGCCATCGCTATTGCCCTGGCTATTGTTGGCTGCTATTTCTATATGTTGCCACAGCCAGAACAGGTGGAGTATGTAAAAGCTGTAGAGGAGCCTATACCTGATGATATGCTCGATGAGGAGAATCTGCTATACGGTCTGGGTGCCGATGCCGACTCGGCTACCATCGCTAACATCGTGGCAAAGCAGATGCGCCTGAAAGACTCGCTGTCTATAGACGAGAAGGAGATGAAGGCCTATCAGGCCAAAGCCGAGCAGATATTCCGTAAGCAGTTCACTAAGGAGGCCGATCGCATCCTCTCTAAGGTATATAACAATAAGCAGATGAACCTTAATGAGAAGGATTTTATGGCTCGTAGCCGTAGTATGACTGAGGAACTGGCAAAGGTGGAGCAGGAACTTGCTAAATCGTCGAACCTTGGCAATGAGCGCTCTCAGCGTATTGCCAGCGAGATTATTGACCAGCTTACCACCAAGAAGATGGAAGCACTTGACAAGGATTATTTAGGAATAAAAAAGAATAAAACAGAAAAGAAATGAGAAGCAGATCAGCAATGTGGTTTGAATGCAAGATCCGTTACGAAAAGGTAATGGAAGATGGCATGCAGAAGAAAGTAAATGAGAATTATGTAGTAGACGCACTCAGCTTTAGCGAGGCCGAGACCCGCATTACAGAGGAGATGTCAGCATATATCAGCGGAGAGTTTGAAGTGGCAGATATCAAGAAGGCTGCCTTCAAAGAGGTGTTCTTCACCGACGATAACATCGCCGACAAGTGGTACAAGGCAAAGCTTCAGTTCATCACTATCGACGAGAAGACCGAGAAGGAGAAGCGCTCTACCGTTACCTATCTTGTTCAGGCTGGCTCAATGAACGGCGCTATGAAGAACATCGATGAGGTTATGGGTGGTACTATGATTGATTATGTTATAGCATCGGTAGCCGAGACAACTCTGATGGATGTCTTCGAGTATGGTAAGACTAACGATAAGCCTGAATACGAGCAGCAGTAATCATGGATTACGACGTTAAATCCCATCTGCACGAGGTTATAGACCATTTGCCACAGGGCGTTCGCCTTGTGGCTATCTCTAAGTATCATCCCAACGAGTATATCGAGGCTGCATACGAGGAGGGTCAGCGTGTTTTCGGCGAGAGTCACGAGCAGGAACTTCGATTGAAACATCAGTCGCTGCCTTCTGATATCGAGTGGCATTTCATAGGTCATTTGCAAACCAATAAGGTTAAGTATATTGCCCCATACGTGTCGATGATTGAGGCTGTTGATTCACTCAAACTTCTTCGCGAGGTTAACAAGCAGGCCGAGAAGTGTGGTAGAGTAATAAAGGTGCTGCTCGAGTTGCATATTGCCGAAGAGGCTACTAAATATGGTCTTTCGCTCGATGCTTGTCGCGAATTATTAGAAGCTGGCGAATGGCGCGAGATGAAAAACATTCAGATTTGTGGATTGATGATGATGGCATCGTTTGTTGACGATACCGAACAGATTCGCCGCGAAATGACTATTGCCCGCGACTTCTTCGATGAGGTTAAAGGTAAGTACTTTGCCGATGATGAAGCATTCTGTGAGCGCTCGTGGGGTATGAGCGATGACTATCCGATAGCTCTTGAAACCGGCTCTACCATGATACGCGTAGGAACTAAGATTTTTGGTCCCCGCGTTTATTGAAGTAGTATTGTCCGCGCTTGCGTGTTATCTTTCCGAAGTTAATGGCGTGAGTAGGGCAGTAATGATAACAAGCCAAGCATGATGTACACCGTCCGTTGTGATTCCACACGGGCGGTGTTCCTGTTATATTATCTACAGGACACACATTGGCACACTTGCCGCACTTGATGCAAACGGCATCATCTACCGTAAACTTCTTGTCGTTCACCATTCGTGCGTTGAAGTATGCACCAATCACATACGAGTATAGTCGGGGAGTGCCGCCTTTCTCTAATTCCTCAACGCCTTCCTTGCGCTCGCGTATACATTCTATAATATGTGGAATCAAATTCTTGGCTGCTGCTATCTTTTGGCGTTCTTTCTCCTCAGTATCTGTATACATAAACGGCAGACAAACGTACGACTCTGGCATAACGACGCTGAACATGGTTGTGGCTTTGAGACCTACAACTTCTAAATCCTTATTCAATATTGTCATAGCCTCGCCCATATTGTCGCCGCAAGTGGTAAGAGCCCAGCAGTATGAGGCATTAATCCTCAGCTTCTTTATAAACTCCCTTACTATTCTTGGCGGTTGCCAGCCGTGAGTAGGGAAACAGAAACCTGCTGTTTCTCCTGGTTGAAGCGTAAACTCATGTCTCCCTTCGCGAATAAGGTCGGGGATAAACAGTAACTCTTCGTCGATGCTTGCAGCTATCTCCTTAGCCACAAATCTTGTATTACCTGTGCCGCTAAAATAGAAAATCATATCTTGTGTTGTTTATAGGAAAAACTTCTGGAATTCGCTCTCAAAGTTAGGTGTGAGCACATCTTTCCCGATAGCCTCGAGTATCTCGTCGAGGGTCCAGAATCGTCCGCCGTCCAATTCTTCTGCCGATGGTGTTACGGGACCATCATAAGTGGTGCGATTTACGTAAACCAACTCTTTCTCGCGTTTGCTGTCAAACACATATTTGCCTACTCGTATGGGTGTGAACTCTGTTATACCTAATTCTTCTCGCACCTCTCGTACAAGTGCCTGTTCCGGCTCCTCGCCGTAGTCAATATGTCCGCCCACGCTGGTGTCCCACTTGCCAGGCTGAATATCCTTCCAGTCAGGTCGGCGCTGCAGATACACCTCGCCTTTGCTGTTAAACACATGCAGATGTACTACGGGGTGCAGCAGTTTCGAACCACTGTGGCATTCGCCGCGTGTTGCCGATCCGATTACATGTCCCTCCTCATCTACTATAGGGAACTTCTCTAAACTATTATCTTTCATAACGCTCGCAAAAGTACTAATAATTATGAAACCTGCCAAAAATATCGCTAAAAATATATTAATTCGTGTAAATTCGTGTGGTTGGTATCTTATTTTTAGTATTTTTGCAACCGAAATGAGAAAGTGGTTTTTCATAATAATGCTATGTTGCTCTGCTTGCGTTAAGGCGCAGGAGGAGCGGGGCTTGCTTATGCCTGATACTACATTCTCGTTGCCGCCGCTAACTTATCGCGGCACCATCGCCACCTATCCTTATTTAGGCAATATGTTTACTGGCTTTGGCAACTGGGAGCTTCATCCCGGATTGAACGCCTCGCTTTCGGCGTCGGCTATCTTTGGGTTGGGAGAGAACTCGGGGAGTGGTTTTGCCAATAGTATTGCGGTGATGTATGCCGGACAGATTATGCCGAAACTTTCTTTCTCTATCGGAGGCTATTCTTCGTTCCTGGATTGGGGGCGGCATCAGATGAAGGATGCAGGACTGACGGCGATGTTGAACTACCGCATAGATGAGCATTGGGAGACTGCCGTTTTTGCACAAAAGTCTTTGATGCAACCCAGTATGCCACTTAGGCAGATGTGGTGGTTAGGGGCCGACTTTGGCGACAAGATAGGCGCATCAATCAAGTATAACATCAATCCTAACATAAGCGTACAGTTTAGTGTATGGGATCAAAAATTAAAGGCTCGCCATTTTTAGCGAGCCTTTATTGTTGAGTTTCTTAAATTCTTTAGAATGGAATTCTGTAACCAAGAGTAATTGTGAAGTAGCTGTGCTTAGAATCACCCTCCTTGAAGGCCTTTGTCAAACCAAGGTTGTAACGTGCATCGAGCACAACGTTTGCAAACTCATATGACAGACCCATTGGAACGCTCAGATAGAAACTCTTAACACCGTCGGTAATCTTTTCATCACCTATTTTCTTCTGAACATTGAATCCTGGCTGTATACCGGCTTTGATAGCCAAACCTTTAACAATGTAGTAGTTTGCCAGAACAGGAATGTTAATGTAGTCGAGTTTCAAAGTCACATCAGCGGTCTTAGACTTTACTCCCTGCATAGAGTAGAGTACACCAGCGCTAATGCCGAAGTTATCAGCAACACCATATTCAAACTCCAATCCCGCAGCAAGACCTACACGCATCTTAGAGTCATCAGTCTTAGTCATAGTAGCAAGGTTTATACCAGCCATTGGCTTAATAGATGCCTGACCTGCTTCGTTCTGAGCGTTTGCACTTACTGCTGCTATCATCATGATAGCGATCATCATTAGCTTTTTCATAATTTCTTGTCTTTTAAGTTAATAAATAAAATTGTCTTTGTTAAATTGTTTTTGCAAATATAAGGAGATTTTTAATACAATGTACTCTTTTTTGCAGAAAGCTGCATAAATTTAACATTAATTAGCTAAATAAGCGGAAAAATTCCTAAATAATTTGCAATTTAGCCCATTTTGCAGTAACTTTGCACGCTGAAAAAATGAAAGCATAATGGTAAAGCGATATTTTGTAACCCTTAGCTACGACGGCACTAACTATCACGGATGGCAGGTGCAGCCTAACGGTATTTCGGTACAGGGCGAACTGCAGCGTGTGCTGTCTACCTTGTTGAGGCAGGAGATAGCTATTACCGGAGCTGGACGTACCGATGCCGGTGTGCATGCACGAGTGATGGTGGCGCATTTTGATTTCGAGGGCGAGGTAGACTGTAAGCAGCTGGCCTACAAGATGAACCGCATGCTACCAAAGGATATCGCAGTAAGCAAGGTAGAGGAGGTTGCACCCGATATGCATGCACGATTCTCGGCTACCGAGCGCACATACCATTATTATATACACACGCGTAAGGATCCGTTTAAGCGCCACTATTCGTGCGAGATACACTATCCGCTCGACTTTGAGGCTATGAACCGTGCCGGACGTATACTGATGGAGTACAAAGACTTCGGCGCTTTCTGCAAGGCACACTCGGATGTAAAGACAACTCTGTGCCATGTTACCCGTGCTGAGTGGATACAGACAGGCGAGACAGATTGGTATTTCGTTATATCAGCCAATCGTTTCCTACGTAATATGGTTCGAGCTGTTGTGGGAACTCTTATTGATGTGGGTCGTGGACGACTGACTGAGGAAGGTCTGCGTGCTGTGATTGAGGGTAAGCGCCGCAGCGATGCTGGCGACTCTATGCCTGGGAATGCTTTGTTCCTTGAGGATGTGAAATATTAGTTTTTGGGATAATATATATATGTGGTTAATATTAGCATTTATGTCGGCGGCCTTGTTGGGTTGCTATGATTCTTTGAAGAAACATGCCCTGAGGGGTAATGCCGTTATACCTGTATTGTTTCTTAATACTTTGTTTTCGAGCATAATCTTCCTGCCGTTCATCATTCTTAGCGGTACTACCGATGTGCTTGATGGAGGCATGTTCCATGTGTCGAGCGGCGGTTGGGAAGTTCATAAATACATATTGCTTAAGTCGCTTATCGTGCTGTCGAGCTGGATTCTAGGCTATTTTGGCATGAAGCATCTGCCACTTACCATCGTCGGTCCTATCAATGCAACGCGCCCTGTGATGACGCTGGTAGGAGCCCTGCTGGTGTTTGGCGAGCGACTGAACCATTGGCAATGGATTGGTGTGCTGTTGGCTATAGCTTCGTTCCTGCTGCTGAGTCGTAGCGGTAAGAAGGAGGGTATCGACTTTAAGCACGATCATTGGATATATATGATAGTGGGTGCTGCCGTGCTTGGTGCTGTTAGCGGACTGTACGACAAGTTCCTCATGGCTCCTGTAGAGAATGGTGGAGTAGGGCTCGACCGCATGATGGTGCAGTCGTGGTACAACATCTACCAATGCTTTATGATGGGTGCTATGCTGTGGCTGTTGTGGTGGCCTAAACACGAACAGACTACGCCGTTCCATTTTTCATGGTCGATTGTTGGCGTCAGCGTGTTCCTGTCAACAGCCGACTTCCTGTACTTCTATTCGCTCAGTATGCCCGAGGCGATGATATCTATCGTGTCGATGATACGTCGCGGCAGCGTTATCGTAAGCTTCATGTTTGGTGCTATGTTCTTCCACGAGAAGAACCTCAAGGCCAAAGCTTTCGACCTCGCCCTCGTATTACTTGGAATGGTCTTCCTTTACATCGGCAGCCGCTGATTTCTTTTTTCGCTTTTTCGATGAGAAGAGGTCGCGTATGCCGTTAAAGTCCTTCTTCATGATGAGGCCGATGCCCTGGGTGTTCAGCGACGACTTTGTGAAGTAGCGATCGTTAGTCTGGTTGTACACCTTCAGGGCAAGATTACCGTTGGGGTAGAGCAGATACTGCACGTCGAAGTCGCCAATAAACGATGGGTTAGCATGTGTGGCGTTGTCGCGATAGCCGAACTGTCCGTTGATGAGCAGACGGTTGTTCAGCATGCGGCCGTTGATGATTCCCTCGTATTCTGCATTATGCCAGCCCTCGTTTCCTGTAGAGATGTTGGCGCCGAAGTTCCAGTTGTCGTTCTTGATAAACTGGTTGATGAGTGTGTTTATCTGCGACGACAGCGTTCCTGACAGGAAGCTCTGCATAGCCAGCGTGGTCTGGTCGGTACGTTCGTTAGTGCCGCTGTTGTTGGCGCCCTGATTGTAGAATCGTCCGATGGCAAGCAGATAGACTACCTGTTGGTTCATCTCCTGCTGACCGTTGATGATAGAGCGCACCATCTGCTGCTCGTCGGCATTAACGGTTGGCATTTCGAGGTCGAAGTCAACCTGAGGCTGTGCCGGCTGTCCGCCGATGTTCATCAGACAGTTTACGCGGATGGTGTTGTTGGTAAACGAGTTTCCGATGTTCAGGTCACTCAGACTTACGCCGCTAACTGTGTAAACAGCCTGCAGATTGAGTGCTGCCTGATAAGGATCGCCCCCAAAGACGATGGTTCCACCGCGATTGAATGTGAAGTTCTTCTTGATAATGTTCTGTATGGTTATGCCGTAGGTACCATGATCCACGGTATATGTGCCGAACATGTTGAACGACCCCTTGTTGTGGAACGATGCACGCAGGGCGCCGTTACCGTAAAGGGTAATATAGTCCTTGGTGTTCTCGTCCATAAGCAGTTTTACAGCTGCCGATGGATTGGCGTTAATTATGAAGTTTATGTAGATATCGGTATCGTCGGCCCTCGAACTGGCTGTAGCTGCCTGGCTGCCAGAGCCTGCATTCGCCGTATTGGCTTTGCTTGGCTGCTCCCATGTTATGAACTCCTGATTGCTGATGGCATCGGGGCTTGCGGCGTTATACACGAATACTGTGCCGGGCTGGGGGGTAACGTTGCAGTTTATGATAACATCGTTGCCATGACCGCTGATAGATACATCGCCCGAGGCATAAACCGTGCCATAGAAGGTTGACTCGCCGAAATCGTTGAAATCGTAGGCCAGCAGGTTGTCGGCTCTCACAAACAGGTCGTAGCTCATATTGGTAAGGTGCTCGTGGTGGATGCCGCCTGAGAGGATACCTTCGTTGCCCAATGCATCGACAATCCGCATATTATGGAGTTCGATTTCATCGGGAATCATCACCACGGTATCTTTTACCAGTTTGTAGGTGGTGTTCAGCGGCGTAACCGTTGCCTCGCCATCCACTACCAACTGTCCAGTAAGGTTGATGTTGTCGAGCGTTCCCGACAGGCGCGCCAATCCTTCGCCTCTTCCTGTAATGCTGCTCAGGAAGCTGCTGGTGAAGTTGTGCATGAATTCTATGCTGGTTCCATCGGCCTCGATGGCAAGGTCGATAGTATTATGTACAGGCGATACAAAGCCGTTGATGCGAGTCTGCGCCTCCGGACCGTCGTTGGCCACGGCATGAATGTCTATCTGTTCGGCCTCGTGGTTCCAGTTGGCTTTGGCGTGCAGCACGCCCATGCGCCCACGCTCAAACTTGAATTCATCGACAATCAGGTCGGCATTTGCCTTGAATCCATCGAAAAGTGATGAGGCCTTGGCCTTGCCAGTAGCCTTGCCGCTGAATTCTACGCTGTGGAAGTTCACCAGGTCGAGGATATAGCCCACTTCCACCTCGCTCAGGTCTACGGTTAGCGAGTCGGTCTCGTTCTTTGATGCGATTCCATCGACGATGATGTGCTGCTTTCCGTGCTGAACCGAGAAGTGGTCTATCAGCAGGAACTTATCGCTATAGAGCACATCCGATGGTTCCACATCCCAGCCTTCGCCACGCAGAATGATGTGCGATGGCATGATGCGCAGGTGGGCCTCGGGCTTGTTGGCCACGTTGTGATAAAGCTGCATAATGGTGTTCAGCTGTCCGCTCATGCGCTCGCTGCTATCGTGGTTATCCCATATAAGCGATGTGGTGAGGTTGTTGTTAGCCGCATGTGCCGATAGTCCGAGGTCCAGATGCTGACCGTTGTCCATCAGCTTCTGTATGCTTACGTTGCATCGCAAGGTGTCGGCAGGCGATGAAATGTTGATAAATCCGTCGTTGTACCACGATCCGTTGTATGCAAACGATGGTAGGTCGCCGTTAAGATACAGCTCGTTGGTAAAGTCGTTCACACGTGCCTGCAGGGTAATAGGCTGGCTTATCTTCAGGTCTACGCCTAATAGTCGGTTCAGCCAGTCGCTCTTGCTCACCATCAGTCGCAGAATAAAGTTGTTGTTGGTCTTCTTGCTGGTAGTGGGCAATCCTGGTAGAGTGGGGAGCTTCGACTTTACCAGATTGGTTAGCGATGCTGTCAGGGTGCTGTAGTCAAACTGTCCCTTCAGTTCGGCATCGGCAAAGTCGCTCTTTACCGTAAGATAATGTATGCCGTTATCTTTTCCTGTTGTGATGTTAAGGTTGTCCAGACTGTATGCCGGATGTTCTCCGGCGGCAGTCATGTGGAAGTTACTCAGACGTATGTTTCCCTGTGCATCGTTCAGGTTGTGGGCAGTCATGTCGGCCTCTAAATGTCCGCTTATAGCAGCGTCGCCCCACTTGTCGGTAAGGTGCAAAGCTGAGGGCATTATCTTTATGATTGCAGCTTGTAACTTGATGTTATTCAACTTGTTATCGCTGATATGTTCATCTGATAGTGTAGTTTCTATCTGCGCTTCAAGGTGCGGGTCGTTTATATCCAGATTGCTTGTTATAATACCCTTGTTGTAGCCGCCGCTTAGTGCCAGGTTGTGATACGAATATCCCTTGTAGTCAAGCTGGCTAACCACTCCTTCTACGTTCACGTCGGGCTTCTTCCCCTCGTGCAGCATTCCGTTCAGCTTCAGGGCTGAGGTAAGTTTGCCAAGGTTGTTGTCGCCCAGAATCTTCTGCAGGTTCAGCTCGTTTATGTCTACCGTACCGCCGAATGTCTGGTCGGCAGCCAGGTTCATAGCTACCTTGGCGTCGCCGGCACCGGTGTGTATGTCGCTCTGAAGGGCTCCTGCGCCCTGCTTGTCGCGATGACAGGTGCCTTGTATCTGTATGTTGCCAAGGGTGGTGAGCTGCGATGGAATCTGTGGAAATACCTTTGCCAGCAGGTTCAGGTAACCCTCAGACGCAGCCAGGCGGTTGAGCTGCAGATTCCATGATGGGCGCTGCTGCCAATGGCTTATCCAGCCGTTGGCGTTCAGGTCGAGCTCGTGCCCTGCCGATGATACCAGCAGGCTGGGAACGTGCAGCTCGGAGTCGGAGCCTCTAAAGCTGGTGGCGATGGAAATGGGGTTGCTTAAATCCTTTAGCTTAGGAACAAAACAACTTAATTCTGAGGGAGTTATGCTTGTGTTTAAAATCTTTCCGTAGTAATCAAGTGAGCCCTTTTGCAGTCCGCTGTCGGTAAGCAGATAGCTGGCGCGGAGGCTGTCGATCTGTACACGCGACTGAGGCAACTCTACCAACAGATTCTCTAACTGCGACTGTTTCTTTCCTGCTGCCAGATAGAACTTGATGCGCTTTACGGTTAGTCCGCTCTGCTCCTTAAATTCCAGTCGCTTTACGTTTACGTTCAGCGAGTCGTCGGTCAGGGCGCGCAGGTTGATGTGGGCGCTGAGTCCCTGAACCTTCAGGTGCTGCGGATTGAAAATGCCGCTGGTGCGCGGTTGGTCGAGCTGGTCGTATGTAAGACTTGAACGGCGTATAATCAGCGAGTTTATGCGCAGGTCGAGTGGGGTGTGACTGGTGGTATCCTTCGATGCCAGCGAGTCGAGTGCAAACTGGAAGTTGGGCTTGCTCTCGGCATCGGCCTTATATAATATGAAATGTGCGCCAAAGAGCTGAGCCGATGAAATGGAGATTTTTCCATCCAGCAGCGGCAGCAGTTCCAGACGTACCGACAAACGACCCACCCGCAGCATCTCCTTCTGCTGCTGGTCCAGTATCTTAACATCATCTATGATTATACGGCTAAAGAGTCCCAGATCCACTCTGCCTACACTAACTTCGGTGCCGAGTTTATCTGAAATAGCCCCTGCAATTTTGCCTCCGATGAAGCGCTGCGCCTGGGGGATATATGATAGCGTCATAAGTGCCACATTAAGCAGTATGACACCCCAAATTGTCCAACTAACTAAACGTTTAAGTAACTTCACGAGGCAAAATTACGACAATTTGTTTGGATTTGGGCATTTTTTTTCCATTATTTGTAGTTATGTGGCATTTTTTTAGTAATTTTGCACTCGATTCGTGAATCTATTCTATAAATTTCTGATATAAATGGCAAATGTGATTAAGTTACGCAAAGGCTTAGACATTACCCTTGAGGGCAAGGCCGAGGAGAAGAAAATCCAGCTGAAATCAAACGGCAAGTTCGCGCTTGTACCCGATGATTTCGAGGGTGTAACTCCAAAGGTTGTTGTCAAGGAGGGCGATAAGGTCAAGGCCGGGGATGCTCTGTTCGTTAACAAGCAGTATCCTGAGGTTAAGTTTGCCTCGCCAGTTAGCGGAACAGTCCGCGAGGTGGTTCGTGGTGAACGTAGAAAAGTGCTCTGCGTGAGAGTGGATGCCGACGAGAAGCAGGAGTTCGTTGACTTCGGCAAGAAGGATGTCGGCACGCTTACTGGCGAGCAAGTTATTAACGCATTGTTGGAAGCAGGTATCTTCGGATACATCAACCAGTTGCCTTATGCTGTGTCAACCAATTCAAGTGTGCAGCCTAAGGCAATTTTTGTATCTGCTCTGCGCGACAAGCCTCTGGCATGCAACTTCGAGTACGAGGTTGAGGGCCAGGAGCAGGACTTCCAGACAGGTATCTCGGCTCTGGCTAAGATTGCCAAGACCTATCTGGGTGTAGGTGTAGGCTCAAAGCTTGAGAGCGTTAAGGATGCTGAGGTTACCGTGTTCGATGGCAAGTGCCCAGCAGGTAACGTAGGTGTTCAGGTTAACAACATCGACCCAGTTAACAAGGGTGAGGTGGTTTGGACCATCGGCGATCCAACAGTAGTGCTGTTCATTGGCCGCCTGTTCAATACAGGTAAGGTTGACCTGCGCCGTACCGTAGCTCTGTGTGGTAGCGAGGTTAAGAACCCTGCCTGCGTTGATATGCTGGTAGGCGAGGAGCTCTCTACTCTGCTCAGCAACAGCTACGATGCACAGAAGAGCGTTCGTATTATCAATGGTAACGTGCTTACAGGCCGCCCAACCACTAAGGACGGATTCCTTGGTGCTCACACCAGCGAGATTACAGTTATCCCCGAGGGTAACGATGCTGATGAGATGCTGGGTTGGATTCTGCCCCGCTTCAAGCAGTTCTCTGTTAACCGCAGCTATTTCTCATGGCTGTGTGGCAAGAAGCAGTATGCTCTCGATGCCCGCGTAAAGGGTGGCGAGCGCCACATGATTATGAGTGGTGAGTACGATAAGGTGCTGCCTATGGACATCTACGGCGAGTACCTCATCAAGTCTATCATCGCTGGCGATATCGACCGTCAGGAGGCTCTGGGTATCTACGAGGTAAGTCCTGAGGATTTCGCTCTCGCAGAGTTCGTGGATAGCTCTAAGCTGGAGTTGCAACGCATTGTACGTGAAGGTCTTAACATCCTCCGTAAGGAGAATGCTTAATGTTTCATGTTTAACGTTTAATGTTTAATATAATATGTCAGCATTAAGAAATTATCTCAATAAGATAAAGCCGAACTTTGAGGAGGGTGGCAAGCTTCATGCCTTCCGCTCTGTGTTCGACGGCTTTGAGACCTTCCTTTATGTGCCTAACGACACAGCGAAGGCTGGTGGCGTGAATATTCACGATTCCATCGACTCGAAGCGCATTATGAGTATGGTGGTTATCGCCCTGATGCCCGCCATGCTGTTTGGTATGTATAACATCGGCTATCAGAACTATCTGGCAGCAGGTACACTCGCCGGCGCAAGCTTCTTCGAGCTCTTTGCTTACGGTTTCCTGGCTGTTTTGCCAAAGATTCTGGTTAGCTACATCGTAGGTCTGGGCATCGAGTTTGCCTGGGCACAGTGGAAGGGTGAGGAAATCCAGGAGGGTTACCTCGTTTCTGGTATCATCATTCCATTGATTATTCCTATTGGTTGCCCACTGTGGATGCTGGCTCTGGCCTGCGCATTCTCGGTTATCTTCTGTAAGGAGATATTCGGTGGTACAGGTATGAACATCTTCAACCCAGCTGTTGCAGCTCGTATGTTCCTGTTCTTCGCTTATCCTTCAAAGATGACTGGCGATACCGTTTGGGTGGCTCAGAGCTCTATCTTCGGTCTGGGTAACGACCTGCCCGATGGATTCACAGCTGCTACACCACTCGGTCAGCTGGCTCAGAACATCACCCCCGATGCTTCTATCCTCGATATGGCCCTCGGATTCATCCCTGGTTCTATCGGTGAGACCAGCCTCGTTGCCATCGCCATCGGTGCTGCTATCCTGCTGTGGACAGGCATCGCTTCTTGGCGCACCATGATCAGCGTATTCGTTGGTGGTATCGCACTTGCAGTACTCTTCGAGCAGACTGGTCAGGGCATGACATGGTGGCATCACCTGGTAATGGGTGGTTTCGCATTCGGTGCTGTGTTTATGGCTACCGACCCTGTTACATCATGCCGCACCACCACAGGTCAGTATATCTACGGATTCCTGATTGGCGCTATGGCCATCATCATCCGTGTATTGAATGCCGGTTATCCTGAGGGTATGATGCTCGCCATCTTCTTTGGTAACATGTTTGCTCCTACTATCGACCACTTCGTTGTGGAGCGCAATATCTCTAACCGTTTAAAGAGAGGAGGTCGCAAATGAAACTGAATACAAACTCTAACGCGTACATTATTATATATAGCGCGATAATGGTGGTTATCGTAGCCTTCCTGCTGGCATTTGTCTATCAGGCATTGAAGCCTATGCAGGATGCTAACGTAGCACTTGATGTTAAGAAGCAGATTCTCTACTCGCTCAACATCCGCGACCTTGATGGTTCGGCTGCCGAGGCAAAGTATTCTGAGGTAGTTAAGAACGAGACAGAGAAAGACGGACAGAAGCTCTATGAGTGCCAGATTGATGGCAAAAACATAGTTGTGGCCAGCCTTAAGGGAATGGGTCTCTGGGGCGGCATCAGTGGCTATCTGGCTATCGACCCCGAGGGTAAGGTTTACGGTGCCTACTTCAACCACGAAGGTGAGACCGCTGGTCTGGGTGCTGAAATCAAGGACTCTCAGGCTTGGCAGGAGAAGTTCATCGGCAAGCAGATCTGGGACGAGAACGGCAACGTAGTACTCTCAGTAGTTAAGAAGGTTGAGAACCCCGCTACTCAGGTTGACTGTGTAACTGGTGCAACCCTCACTTCGAATGGTGTTGATGCCATGCTGAAGGACGGCCTGAAGAATGTTAAACCAAATGCAGAGGAGGAGTAAGATTATGGCATTATTCAGTAAACAAAATAAGGAGGTTTTTACAAACCCATTAAACGTCGACCATCCTATTCTCGGACAGGTGCTGGGCATCTGCTCGGCATTGGCTGTAACATCACAGCTTAAGCCTGCCATCGTAATGGGTCTCGCCGTTACTGTGATTACCGCTTTCTCTAACGTAATCATCTCTATCATCCGCAACACTATCCCTAACCGCATCCGTATTGTGGTTCAGTTGGTAGTTGTGGCTGCTCTTGTAACCATCGTTTCTCAGATTCTGAAGGCTTTCGCTTACGATGTCAGCGTTCAGCTCTCTGTGTATGTAGGTCTTATCATCACCAACTGTATCCTGATGGGCCGCCTCGAGGCATTCGCTATGCAGAACAAGCCTTGGCCATCGTTCCTCGATGGAGTAGGTAACGGTCTGGGCTACGCTATGATTCTGGTTATCGTTGGTGCCGTTCGTGAGCTGCTGGGCCGCGGCAGTCTGCTTGGCTTCCAGCTCATTCCCGATGCCTGCTACGACTTCGGTTACGTTAACAACGGTATGATGACGATGCCAGCTATGGCGCTGATTCTCGTGGGATGTGTGATTTGGGTTCATCGTGCTTACTTTTATAAGGAGAAATAAGATATGGAACACGCAATATCATTACTATTCAGGTCGATTTTTGTCGACAATATGATCTTCGCCTTCTTCCTCGGCATGTGCTCTTATCTGGCTGTGTCGAAGACTGTGAAGACTTCGCTGGGACTCGGTCTCGCTGTGACCTTCGTGCTCACCGTTACCGTTCCTGTTAACTATCTGTTGCAGACCAAGGTGCTGGGCCCCGACTGCCTTGTTGAGGGTGTCGACCTCAGCTACCTCAGCTTCATCCTCTTCATCGCCGTTATTGCCGGTATGGTGCAGTTGGTTGAGATGACAGTAGAGAAGTACTCACCATCGCTCTATGCAGCGCTGGGTATCTTCCTGCCTCTGATTGCCGTAAACTGCGCTATCATGGGTGCATCGCTGTTCATGCAGCAGCGCATCCTGATGGACCCCTCTAACTCGCAGGCCATCACCAGCGTTTGGGATGCCATCATCTATGGCTTCGGCTCTGGTCTCGGTTGGGCTCTGGCCATCGTGGCTATGGGTGCCATCCGCGAGAAGATGCAGTACTCGGATGTGCCCAAGCCTCTGCAGGGCCTCGGCATCGTGTTTATCACCGTGGGCCTCATGGCTATGGCTATGATGTGTTTCTCAGGCCTTAACATATAATGGTCAATGTTCAATGTTAAATGTTCAATGAATTTATGGCACAGTTTATAGCATATAGTATAGGGGTTTTCCTCGCGGTAATCATCCTGCTGGTGATTATCCTGTTGGTGGCTAAGAAGTATCTCAGCCCCAGCGGTAATGTGAATATTACAGTTAACGGTGATAAGGTGCTCAACGTACCACAGGGCAACAACCTGATGGCTACCCTCAACGAGAACGGCATTTTCTTGCCTTCTGCTTGTGGTGGTAAGGCCAGCTGCGGACAGTGTAAGGTTCAGGTGCTCGAGGGCGGTGGCGAGATTCTCGACTCAGAGAAGCCTCACTTCACCCGTAAGCAGATTAAGGACCATTGGCGCCTGGGTTGCCAGTGCAAGGTTAAGGGCGACCTGAAGATTCATGTAGATGAGTCAATCCTCGGCGTTAAGGAATACGAGTGTACCGTTATCTCTAACAAGAACGTGGCTACCTTCATCAAGGAGTTCAAGGTGCAGCTGCCTGCTGGCGAGCACATGGACTTCCTGCCTGGTTCGTACGCTCAGATCAAGATTCCTAAGTTTGATTGCATCGACTACGATAAGGATATCGACAAGAGCCTGATTGGCGACGAGTATCTGCCCGCATGGGAGAAGTTCGGACTGTTCCCACTCAAGTGTAAGAACCCCGAGGACACCATCCGTGCTTACTCAATGGCCAACTATCCTGCCGAGGGCGATGTATTCATGCTTACAGTACGTATCGCCACACCTCCATTCAAGGCCGACCGCAGTGGCTTCATGGATGTAAACCCAGGTATCGCTTCATCTTACATCTTCTCGCTGAAACCAGGCGACAAGGTAATCATGAGCGGACCTTTCGGCGACTTCCACCCACACTTCGACTCGAAGAAGGAGATGATCTGGGTTGGTGGTGGTGCCGGTATGGCTCCTCTGCGTGCTCAGATCATGCACATGACAAAGACTCTGCACACCACCGATCGCGAGATGCACTATTTCTATGGTGCACGTGCGCTGAACGAGGTGTTCTATCTCGAGGATTTCCTCGGACTGGAGAAGGAGTACCCCAACTTCCACTTCCACCTGGCGCTCGACCGTCCAGACCCTGCAGCCGATGCAGCTGGCGTAAAGTACACACCGGGATTTGTTCACAACGTGATGTTCGAGACCTATCTGAAGGATCACGATGCTCCCGAGGATATCGAGTACTACATGTGCGGTCCTGGCCCTATGTCGAAGGCCGTTGTGGGCATGCTCGACTCTCTCGGCGTAGATCCCGAGTCAATCATGTACGATAACTTCGGCGGATAACCTTTCGGTTAATTCCCCGCAAACAATAAGCAAAGTGCAGCAACCCGATGGTTACTGCACTTTCTTTTTGTCTTCAGGGCTGCGTTTCGGCTAAGCCCCAACTCCCATGCACGAGGTTGCCCCCAGTGCCGTCACAATCGCTGTAGCGATAGATGCAATCATCTGCACGATGAACTTAATAGTCTCTCTCTTAGTCATAAGTCATCTCCTTTCTTAATCGCCCTCACCTGGGTCATCGCTCGAGATTGGCGGATTGCTCTGGTTGCCACCGTTCTGGTTACCATTCTCATTATCCTCAATGTCGCCACTGTCGCCGCTGGTTACACGCTTCAGCACGTTTCCATCCTCGTCCAGACAGGTAATCTGGATACTGGTATTCTTCAGCTCATCCTTCACCTCAGTGTTAGGTGTGAAAATGATTCGGCGCACACTAATCAGACCGGTCTTCACGTCCTCCAGATTCTCTACCGCCTTACTGCGAACGCCGAAGCGCATGGTTCCCAGTCCTGGCAGTGGGATAGAGTGACCCTCTGTGGCCCACGTGCGAATTACCTCGCCTGCAGCATCCCAAGCTGCTTTGATAACACCTGCAGATATTCCGCTGTGGGTAGCAGCCTCTGCGAATACCTTCTTCTCCTGAATGGGTGAATACAGATCAGGGCGCATCACGAACTTCTTAACACCAGGTTTGTTGCCGATTTTAAGCACTCGGCGCTGTGCAATTACTTTAATCGCCATAATTCAATTTAGTTTAGTTTTTGTGTTGTTATAATTTTTGTTATTATTCTCGTTGTCTCTATTTTGAGCCGCTATACACTACGATTAAAGGTTGCAACAGCTAGAATTAATGCGCGCAATTTCCAGATTTAAATCTCGCAATTTTTATCCTTAATACCGCCGCCCGCGTTCTCTCATATTGACAATGCAAAGGTACGAAATTTTTAAGCCAATTTCAAGAAATCGGGCTTCAACTCTCCGTTAAAATATGTAAACGTCATAACTATTGTGCATATATGATTTTGCAACCGCCTCAACCGTCTCAACCGTCTTTTCGGTTTTTATAAAATGCACAAAAGCAAGCAAATACATCTTAGTAACGCGTACCTATTTAATAATATATATAATATAACTATTATTCTCTCTCCATCTATGTGTTTTCGCAAAAAGACGCTAAGACGTTTAAGACGCTTAAGACGCCTACTATAAGAACAGAATGATATTTTTTTGCCAAAAAGTTTGGAGTTTCAAAAATTCTCTTTATCTTTGCAAATAATAAGTAATTGAATAAGAAGTCTGATATGTATAACTCTTAAAATATTTGCCTATGGTAAAATAACTACAAACAATAGGACATAAAACAGAACGTCCACTTTTGATTCTTGTTGTTCGATAATTGGGGAATTAGAAAACACATTCAAGAACATTAGTAGATAGTTCACGCTGTATGGCGTGGGCATTTACTCGTTTAAGAATGTGAGGTTATCCCCAATACCGCGAACAACGTAGACGAAGTAAATTGTCCACGTTTTCTTTATTTATTTCACTAACATTTAATCTATAATTATGAGTAGACTTAAACTATTATTATTGTTGTGGCTGATGCTGGTAGGATTTGCATCTGGCTACTCCCAAGAAATAGTAAAATGCATTGTTATTGAGACTAACTCTGTAGGAAATGTAGAGTGTTATCTCTCAAAGCATCCTAAATTGACTCAAAACAATGATGTTGTAACGTTGACTACAGATGATGCAGTCACAGAATTCAGTACTACAGATATTAAAAAAGTGTATTTTGGTGAAGATAAATACCTTTATAAACTCGTATATTATGTAGATGATGAGCTATACAAAACATATAAGTACGAAGTTGGAGAGGCAATCACACCAGAAGAAGTACCAACTAAGGAGGGATATACCTTCTCTGGTTGGAGTGACATTCCTGCCACAATGCCTGCAAAGGATGTGACAGTTACGGGTACATTCTCAGTAAGTAAGTATAAGCTGGTTTATAAGGTAGATGGTGAGGAGTACAAGAGTTATGATGTTGAGTATGGCGCAACCATAACTCCAGAAGCAGAGCCGACTAAGGAAGGATATACTTTCTCTGGATGGAGTGATATTCCTGCCACAATGCCTGCTAACGATGTGACTGTTACTGGTACCTTCTCTATAAACAAATATAAGTTGGTTTATAAGGTTGATGGCGAGGAGTACAAGAGTTATGATGTTGAGTATGGCGCAACTATTACTCCAGAAGAAGCACCAACTAAGGAGGGATATACCTTCTCTGGTTGGAGTGATATTCCTGCCACAATGCCTGCTAACGATGTGACAGTTACGGGTACATTCTCAGTAAGTAAGTATAAGTTGGTTTATAAGGTTGATGGCGAGGAGTACAAGAGTTATGATGTTGAGTATGGCGCAACTATTACTCCAGAAGAAGCACCAACTAAAGAGGGATATACATTCTCTGGTTGGAGTGACATTCCTGCCACAATGCCCGCCAAAGATGTGACGGTTACTGGTACATTCACAGTAAACAAGTATAAACTGGTATATAAAGTTGATGGCGAGGAGTACAAGAGCTATGACGTGGAGTACGGAGCATCAATCACTCCGGAAACAGAGCCAACTAAGGAGGGATATACTTTCTCCGGTTGGAGTGACATTCCAAACACAATGCCTGCCAAGAATGTAACTGTTACAGGTACTTTCACGATAAATAAGTATACTGTTAGCTATGTGATTGACAACGAAGTATTCCAAGAAGATAAATTGGAGTTTGGTGCAAAGATAGTTCCACCAGAGGCACCAAAGAGAGACGGATATGATTTCTCATGGGGCGAATATCCTGAAACTATGCCTGCAAAGGATATAGTTATTACAGGAACATACGTAACTGGTATAAATGGAGTTGTTTATAGCTCTGTTCTACAATATAATGGTGATTATTATACTTTGAATGGGCTGGATGCCAACGAATCTGTTATCGTTTATGCTGCATCAGGTGAAATTATTCTTCGCTCTACAGCCTCTGAAAAGGGAGAATTAATTATCCGAACTTCTCAACTCTCAAATGGAGTAAATATTATCAAGACAAAGAATCAATCATTTAAAGTTATTCGATAATGAAAAAGACAATTATAAGCATTGTGGCTGTTTTTACTGCCATAACAATGTCTGCCCAGACAGTGAATGTACATTTTAAGAATGGTCAGACTATACGATTCAATTCGTCGAATGTTGACCATGTGGATTTCTCAGAAAAAGCTCCTGATCCTACAGTATCAGCTGGAGCAGTAGTCGATCTTGGACTCTCTGTATATTGGTGTTCGTGCAATGTTGGTGCAGAATCTCCTGAGGAGTATGGCGATTATTTTGCTTGGGGCGAGACAAAGCCGAAGAGTAGTTATACTAAAGATACATATAGCTATTATGACTCAAACACCGCTCAATATATGGATATTGGTGACGATATATGTGGAACCGAATTTGATGCCGCTACGGTTAATCTTGGAAGTGATTGGAGAATGCCTACAAAAACAGAAATGCTTGAACTAGTAGAAAAATGCTCATGGGAATGGACCCAGCTAAGTGGCGTTAACGGATTTAAGGTCACTGGTACCAATGGAAATTCAATTTTCTTGCCTGCCAACGGTTATATATTAAATGAAACTCATAAAAATCCAGAATGGACTTTTTACCCAACAGGAAGTATATCCATGAGTTTAGGGGCAGCATATAGGTCTGCTGAAATGCTATACTTGCAAGGTAGCAGTACGCCAACAACGTTAAATGTCAATAGTTATGGGTCCGCTATTGAATATGGTGTAACTATCCGCCCTGTAACAACTAATCCTAACGCCGAGGGTGGACCAGTAGATCATTCACAGGATTATCTAGTAACAGATAAGATTTCTGCTGCTTTCACAGGTGGCGCTTATACTTCTGTAAATGGCAAGATTAGCGGTGGCAGCCAACTTAATGTTAAGTTTACAAATGGTAGCACCGAGACTGTAACGTTGGTTGGAATACAGTTGGTGGATGGTTCTACTAGCGAGGCTGGTAACAATGGCCTGGATTCAGAGGTAGAAGTGCCTGCAGGCGAATCTAAAGAATACACAGTTACTGTTGGTTGGGCAGGCATAACCAGTCCAATAATCCGCTTTACATATCGTTTCAATAAAAAGAAATATACCGTAGAAGGTACTTGGGATTTGTAAACGATACAATCACAATGGACGGTTCTGTTGATCAATAATGATCGAGGGAACCGTCCATAGTTTATCTTATGTGATATTGGTTATTACCTATGATTACTTTTGGGTATTTGTTGAAGGAATCTAATATTAATCGTACTGATTCTGTTTTTAATTTATTTCTCTTTTTTATGCGTTATTATGCTGGGAATTGAGAGATTTTATGTACCTTTGCACCAACATAATCTTAACGTAAATGAGCGATATAATAAACTATAAAAGCGCGGTGAATGTTATTAAAACCGCGATACTACAGAGTCAGGCGAGGGCAGCAAAGGCCGTAAACCAAGAGCAGTTAGCATTGTACTTTGGTATTGGAAGATATATTTCTGAGAATACCCGCAATAATGGTTGGGGTACTGGTGTACTCAAACAAATAAGCGAAAGTCTTAGGCTTGAACTTCCTGGTCTTCGCGGATTCAGCGAGACGAATCTAAAGAACATGCGTATGTTTTATGAGGCTTGGAAGGATATCGAGTCCAATTCGTCAGTCGCAACTGACGAATTAGGAAATCTCCAATCATCCGCTATCGATATTAGAACGCAAAATGTTGATAATGAGCAAAATACAATTCGTCAGTTGCAACTGACGAATTATACTGAATTCCCTCTTGCTGAGTTTCTGAGCATCAGTTTTACGCATCATATTGCAATCATCAATAATGCAAAGGATTTTGATGAGCGTCTGTTCTATATAAGGTTTTGCCACAATTTCAAACCCACTACAGAAGAGTTGCCTGGCATCATTAAGAAGCAAGACCTCTACCACCATCAGGACAAGATGCCTAACAACTTCCTGACTACTATTCCAGACTATAAGCAGGCCTATCGTGCCATCCGAATGTTCAAGGATGAATACTTGCTTAATTTCATTAATGTAGAAGAATTAGGTATGCATGATGAAGATGTGGACGAGAGCGTAATTGAGAGCAATATTGTGCACAACGTGAAGAACTTCATCATGACTTTCGGACGAGGATTTACATTCTGTGGCAGTCAGGTACACTACGATAAACTGGGGCACGACCATTGGATAGACCTCTTGTTCTTTAATCGCGACCTGAATCGAACCGTAGTGTTCGAACTGAAGAATGGAAGATTTAAAGTAGGTTATCTTGGCCAGCTTAGCGCATATCTACGCGTACTTAACGACGAAGATCGCCGCCGCCATGAAGAGGCTCCCATTGGTATCATCCTTTGTAGAGATGCTGATAAAGATTATGCTGGATATATAATGCAGGACTTCCGTCAGCCGATGGGGGTTGCCACCTATAAGACTGCCGACGAAATGGATCCTGAACTTCTGAAAGCCCTGCCACCTAAGGAAGAACTGCAAAAGGTGTTTGAGGAGAGCAGTAAGAAAGAAGAAACAAAATAGTTGAACTATGCTATTCCAATAGAACCGCGAGATAGATAATCTCGTGTTCTATCTCTACGGTCTCACATTAGAAGAACAATTAATCGCGTTAGGAGATGCTTTGACTTCATAGTGAAGTTTGTTAGATAGGTTAGAATTCATTTTAAACAATATAAATCAAAAACGAAATATGGACTATACAACAGTTTATCGTCCTCTGATATATAAAGACAGAGAGGATATTGACGATTTCCCTGTAGATGAAACTGATAATGCTGAATATATTACTATGGAATCGGTATTCATGGAGAAACTTGAATCACGCCCCTTCATTAAGGAAAGCTATAATGCGCCAGAGCTGATTCTTAAGATATTTAACAATGCGCGTTATATCACCACGCTAATATATTCAGAAAATCATCCGCAACATTATTTGCGCAAGTATTTGAAAATAACAGAGAAATATAGTCAAGACACTATCGTGTCTAATCACGTGATGCAGGCCACCATGGCTCTTGTAGTTAATTACCTATTGCATTATTTAGGAGATTTTTACTATGGAAGTAAAATTGTCAAAGCTATTATTGATAATTTTAAAGACTGGGATGCTAAAGGTACACCAGAAGGTAAACATGATTTTTATGATTTGTTGATTGAACGAACATCAGAAACAGATAAGTATCCAAGATGGGCAACAGATGACGGCGATTTCTCACGACGCGACATGAAAGAGGTTGTACATGATATTGATATAGATCCTTATCATATTATAGCCGATATGGATTATATAATTAGAGAAACTTTTGGATATTATGCAGGTGATCCAGAATGCCCTCATATTTTGAAGACTGTTAAAGTTCTCATGAACAACTTTGAGCGTTCAAAAAAATTAATCGAAGAAGTACGTGATATGCTAGATGATGCCTATCAGAAACTAAAGAAAGCTTATCCCCATGCAGGATTAAAATGGGAAGACGATATCCCAGCTGCTCTTCAACCCCCCAATTTTGCAGCAGATGTAGAATTACTGCTAGGACAGATAGATGATTTGAAAGATAAAATGAAACAACTGGCACGTGAGAAAACTGCTTTGGAAAAGAAAAATAATGATCTTGTTGAAAAAGAAGGAAGTAATAGGGTTATAATGAGCAGAGTTCTGGCAGAGAAACATGAACTTGAATATAAATTACATAAAATAAAAAATCATGAGTATGTAACTCCTGAAAAAGCTTTTACTGCATCTGGGAATGAGTGCTTTACAAAAGCAAAAATGGGGCTACTTATTTATACCATAGCATCTATCACTGATGGACCAACTCCTATAAAGAAACAATTGGTTCCTATTATTTCCGCAATCGGAGGTTGGGAGGATACGTCAGTAAATAGCGAAATAAAAAAAGCAGGATTCAATCAGAAGGATATTGATGCTGTAGCAAAAGTTTTTGAATCTGCTATGCCAAAATTTGCAACTGAGATAAGAAAACAGATACCGAGGAAGTTAAAAAACAAAAAGTAGCCCACTACCTATGGTACTACCTATGATTAAGTAGCCCACTACATACATTTTTTCAGATTAATTTTGTATATTTTTGCACCCGCATTTGGATGTTATTCCATTTGCGGGTGTTCTATTTATGCAATGCAGAGAAGAAATGTTCGTCATTATTCGTCAAATGTCGTCAAATGTCGTCAAAGTATGTCAACGACATTTTCGTTCTATGTAATTTTGCAGAATAATTATTAACCGCGAAGCTTGCTTGGGCCTGCACCGGTGCGTTTGGACGCGCGTCCACTCTTGCTGGCTGAGCATAACACTTCGAGGTTATGAGCAAGATGAAGCAAGTCCGTCCTGAGGACTTTGACGTGGAGGCGCTGATAGCGGCCGCACGAGAGGGAAGATTGTATGTTGACGAGAAGAAAAAGACAGTCAACAAAGAGCAGGTAAAAAGAGATGTACGTGCGTATGTGGCACGTATCAGTCCGTTGGTAACTCGACGCTACAGTTCGTTGATTGATGAACTGTGGGACGAAATCTTCAGCAACGATGTGCTGATGGACATGATTATGCCTAAACCAAAGGCAAGAAAATGTAGAAAGTTTGATAAGTATGGCGTGATGCGTATAGTGGGGGTGCTACGCGTAAAAGGCGTATACGAACAGCGTAGCGACCCGCAGTTTGATGCGCTGCTGGAGCAGCCTGGACAGGATAGTCCTTATCGCCGATACTTGGGGCAGGGGCTAGAACAGCGTGCTCAGTTGCTGGCCTTGAGAAGCATTGTTGAAACTTTAACAATCTGGTAAAATGTATTCTTTTTACCAGGCTGGAAATCGCGGTACTTTTGCACCGGAAATTTTAATTAATACATCAGAAGTATGAAAAAAAAATATGTAAGAAACGAGCACGGCATCAACATCAAGGTGTGTTGCGCATCGTGCAAACTAAGAAAGATTACAAGCGACCGAGGTCGCGTGTGTGGTCTGAGTGGCAAAAAGGTAAAAGCAAATCACTGCTGCGACCAGTGGGAGATGAGCCGACGCCTGCAGAATTCAGGTATGAGTGGCGGAAAGGTGAAGAGCTATCGCTACCTTACTTTCTACCGCAAGCGATGGATTGAGCAGCGCGAGGCACTGACCTCTGGAAGAATCACAGCCGCAGCGATACTATCGGCAGAGGACATCAGAGAAGAATACGAACAGGAGCATGGCTCCATATACATAAACTTATAATAAACAAGTAAACTATGATTAGAATTAAAGGATTTATCAAGAATGTCGGTCAGACAAGAGATTGGACCGACAAAAATGGCGAACAGCGCCAGAGTGTTAATCTCGTATTGTCTTTCCCTTATGTATCGAAAGACGGTAGGGAGCTATGCGACGAGATGATGGGTGAGATGACGCTGCCTAAGGACAAATCGGTAGAGGGTATAATAAAGGCATGTGAGGATCACGAGAAGTGTGAGATACATGTTGGATTTAAACTCACAGACTGGAAGGACAAGAAGATTCAGAACATCGTAGTGTATAACATAACAAAACTGATGATGTAAGTATGAAAAAGATTAACAAGAAAAAGAATCAAAGAGAGGTAACGCTGGATGGTATGATGACCATCGGCAAGTCGGGTAACAATCTTCGTCAGGCAGACTTCCAATGCTGCGAGGATGTTGAGATAGAGGCCTTTGTTGGTAGATTCAAGGTGCAAGGCATGCATAACGGCGACGTGTATATGCAGGAACTGCCAAAACAACAGAGAAACAAGCCTTTGTTTAGACTTGACAACAGCTCGTTCTCGTTAGGACGCAACGGACGATACTACTTCAACTTCCGACTGCCAGAGAGTGAACTGAGTGCGCTGCCCAAGCTACTGATGAAGGATGCCCGTGAGGCAGCGGCAAAGATAACCAAAACGTACTTAAAGAACTGATAATTATGATGAGACCAAGCTATTTTAACAGCGTTAGAGACCGCAGGGCTAAAACCCTAACCCCTGCGGCGCTCAGCGCCTTACAGACCCGAAAGGCAACCATCGATGGTATGGCGGAGATTGCAAAGCTGCAGGGTGAGGGTAAGGACATACGTCCGGGCAAGGAAATGCTGAGTGTGATAACCTGGGGAGCACGTTATAACGACGGCGACCCGCGAGGTACAGAGGGAGCAAAACCTACGGGACTGTTCTTCATAGACTGCGACCACCTGAAGGAACCGCCACGCGAAGTATATGAACGCCTGATGACGGCCAGCAGCATAGCAGATGAGGTTCGCCGAAAGGCTGTGGCTGATGTTATGAAGCAGCACACCAAAGGTGCACATATAACGCCCAGTGGCGAGGGACTGAGACTCATTCTCGTTAAGTTGTTGCCCGATAAGGACAACGAGGCAAACATCATGGCCTTTAAGCAGATGCTGGCTGCCGACCCTGCCATCGAAACGGTTGATGAGAAAGTAAAGGACATAGGCCACCCAAGTTATGTGCCGAGTCAGGACTATTGGATATTTTTTGATAATGATATGCTGAATGAAGATGAAAAAGAAAATGATGCAACTATTGGTAAGGACGGTACTGCACTGCAGAAAGCGACAAGCGTCGCAAACCTCATTGGCGAAATCGCAACAGCCGCAGGAGCCGAAACCGTTCAAACTCAGGACGAGCTACGGGGAGATTATCGACTTCGACTGAGCTATGATGCAGAGGGTTTTCCCATCGGCATGAACGGCAAGCGACTGCAGACGGAGTACCGCGGTCATCAACTGACAGAAATTCGCGACAACATTGTTACGCTGATGGGCGGGCAGCCAGCCATAGGCGACCGCAATATGCGAACTTATAAAGTTCTGTCGGCAATGGCACCCATCGTAGACTACAAGGAAGAGGTGCTGCGCACGCTGATTCCTTATTGGGGACTGACTTGGGACGAGGCAGAACCGATAGCTAAAAGTGCTGCCAAACGCCGACCTTCGGAGAAGTTGCCTTACCTGCTGTGGAAGGTGCTACGCGAGATGGGTATAGACGATGCCTCTATGCAGGTGGACGAAGACGATGAGGATTTTGAGAACATCGAAGAACTGCAAGAAGATACTGGCCCTTCGCGAGACTCAATGCCGCCACTGGCGCCAGTGTTCAAACAGTGGGTGGGGCGTGCGCCGAAGGACTACCTGGAGATGATCTACTTCTCGGTGCTGTTCAGTATGTCTTGTCTGGCGTCAAAGCTACGTGCGCGCTATCTTGACGGGCGAATCCACTCACCATCGTTGTTCGTCACCGTAGAAGGAACACCAGGCTCAGGAAAATCGTGGGCGTGCGATGTGTGCGATATGCTGCTGGAACCCATGGATCAGGATGACCTGAAGGGACAGGAAAAACAGTTGGAATATGAACGTGCACTGAAGCTCAGTCGCAACTCGAAGAAACAACCCGAAGACCCGATGGTGATTCAGCGCAGGCTGCCAGCAACCGTCTCGGTGACAGCTTTCCTAAAGCAGAACTTCCAGAATAAGGGACTACACAGCGTAACTATATGCCCCGAGGTAGATACTATGGTGAAGCAGCACAATCGCGGATCGTGGGGACAACTCTCTGACATTTACCGACTGGCTTATGAGAACCAGGTGGCCTCGCAGAAATTCATGTCGGAGAACTCGTTCTCGGGTACTGCAAAGGTGTTCTACAACTTGCTGGTTACTGGAACTCCTCAATCGATGGCCAAGTTCTTCAGGAATGTTGAAGACGGACTGGTTACGCGTACAATCCCCATCGTGCTGCCCGATCAATTCGGTGCCCGTAATCCACAGTGGAAACCTTGGACGGCATTGCAGCGAAAGGTAATCAACGATACCATCAGTCGCGTGTATCATGCACTGTCGATGGACGAAGAGGGCAATGTGGCCGAGGAGCACATGATGCAGCTCGACTGGCTGAACAAAGCGCTTGATGAGTGGCTGGAGGAGCAGCGATTGAAGGCCATTAAGGAAATGTCTCGTTCGCGCGACCAGTATCGTCGCCGAGCCGCCAACGATGGATTCCGTGCAGGAATGGTTGTCTATTATCTGCTGGGAGAGAAACCTACTGCCGAGGTGAAACGTAAGACGATAGCCAACGCTCTGTATGTAGCCACCTACGCCGTAGAATCGCTGATAGCCAAGTATGGTCGCGAGACTGAGGAAACGCTTGTGGGCAAAGACCGCCGCCCTGCAAAGAGTATTATATTGTTTGACTTGATGCCCGAAGAGTTCAGTCGTGATCAACTGAAACAGAAGATGCAGGAACTGAAGGTGCTATCCAAACTGCGCGACGTAGTATGGCGCTGGTCAAAGTCTGGTCTTATAGAAGTGATGCCCGACGGTACTATCCGCAAAGCGTCTTAAATGTCTCAAGTGTCTTAAGTGTATTTTAATGAAAATAATTATGTTACCAAGAGGAATTAGAAATAATAACCCACTGAACATCCGCAGAAGCAAGGACCAGTGGAAAGGTATGGCAGAGGCACAGACTGACCAAGCCTTTGTACAGTTTAAGAGTTTGAAATGGGGCTGGCGAGCAGCGTTTTATCTGCTCACGCGTACATATTATCATAAGTACCGCCTATACACCATCCGCAGCATCGTAAACAAGTGGGCGCCACCAAGTGAGAACAACTCGAAGGCGTATGTGGAGAACGTGAGCCGACTGACGGGTATCGACCCCGATGAGGCCTTAGGCATCCCATCAGAAAAGCCTCAGCGCTGGATAGCCTTAGGCGTGGCAATGGCAATACAAGAGAATGGCTTTGAGAGCCTCGACTTTTTCGCCATACTTACAGGTTGGGGCCTCTGCCGTGAAGACGCGCAATCAGGCAAGTTGTAAATCTAAAAATAAGGAGCATCCGAATCATCGGGTGCTCCTTTATTTGTTTATGAAGTAGGGGCTATATAGATATTATTTATCTATAAGCTATCCCTCGAAAACATAGCCCAGGCCGGGGCGGCTTGCGATGTTCTGGGCGTAGCTGCCCAGTTTTTTGCGCAGGCGGGTGATGTTAACATTTATCGTTCGGTCGGTCACGATGACATCGGGCCATACCGTGTCCATCAGCTGCTGGCGGGTGAGTACATGGTTGCGGTGGGAGAGAAGTTGGTAAAGCAGGTCGAACTCGGTACGCGTGAGGCTGATGGGCTGGCCGTCGATGGTAACCGTACGGCGATCGACATTCATCTTCAGGCTGTTGTAGTTCTGATAGCGTTTGCCCAATCGGGCCTCTACCACATTCATTACGTAATCGCCCAGCTTCTCGCAGTCGGCAACGATGTCGGTATAGAGCGTGCCCAGCGTATAACTGTAAGTGTGGCTGTTAACATCGCTAAGCGTCTCGGCCTTGATGTTGTCGCGCATGGTGTTGATGTCGTTCTCGATATCACGCGAGGCATCGACAGTCAGGTTTTCGCGACGGCCGTTCATCACAACCATCATTTGTGTCAAAGCCTCGTTAACCAGATGCTGCATATCGTGCAGACGGGTGTACTGGCTGGGGGTAAAGTCTTCACGATTGTTGCGCAGATGCTTGATGGTACGGGCCATCTTGTAGCACGCATCGCCGATGGATTCCAACTCGCCAATCTGGCGGAACATAATGCGGATTTTATTCTTTGTCTCGTCGGAAAGGTGGTCTTTGCCCACCTGTTCAAGATAGTTGGCTATCTCAATTTCCATATTGTCGGCGATGGTCTCGTAGTGTTCTATACGCTCAAACTGGCGCTCAAACTCCTTTTTGTCTTTCTCGTCCATTAGCGTGCGCGTCATACCAAACATGCGTTGCATGCGCTCGGCAAAATGGATAATCTCCTTTTGCGCCTGCAGAACAGATATTTCGGGGGTAGCCATCACGCCACCATCGATGAAATGAAGGGCAGCGTTGGGCTTGGCCTGCTGCTTGTTGGGCAGAAGGCGGCACACCAGGCGCTCCATCTGGGGGATAAAGCCGATGAGCAGAGCGGTGTTGAGAATGTTGAAACACGTATGGAACATGGCCAGCACTACCGACAGAAGCTCGGTTTGCCCGCCTATCGCCGGATGATAGCCAACGATGCTGCACACCATATCGACGAAAGGATAGAATACCGCCAGCACCCAAACCACACCGAACACATTGAACAGCAGATGGGCTAACGCCGCCCTGCGGGCTTCGATGCCTGCGCCGAGTGCTGCCAGATTGGCTGTGGCTGTTGTGCCGATGTTCTCGCCCATCACCAAGGCTATGCCCATATAGATGGGCAGCACGCCTGTTGAGCAGAGCAGAATGGTGATGGCCATGACGGCTGCCGACGACTGGACGATGCAGGTGATAAGCGTGCCTGCGGCAAGGAAGACGAATATGGTGAGATAGCTGCTGGTATCAAACGAGGCAAAGAATGCCACCACCTGGGCATTATGCTGAAGGTCCATATCCTTACCAGCGCCACTCAACATGACGAGCGACCAGAAGAGAAATGCCAGTCCGAAAAGGAACTCGCCTGCATAACGGTGGCGCTTCTTGTAAATAAGCACCATGCCCACCAGGAAGGCGGGAAACACCACCACGGTCAGGTTCAGATTGTAGCCCAGCGACATGATCCAAGCCGTAAGTGTAGTACCGATATTGGCACCCATGATAACCGAGATGGCCTGTGCCAACGTGAGCAGTCCGGCACTAACAAACGATACCGTCATAACCGTTGTGGCCGACGACGATTGTACGGCGCAAGTAACAAAGGTGCCTGTAAGCATGCCGGTTAGTCGGTTGGTGGTCATTCGTCCAAGAATATGTCGTAAGCCCGATCCTGCCATCTTCTGTAGGGCGTCGCTCATGGTTTTCATGCCATAGATGAGAAGTGCGAGCGAGCCTAAAAGTCTTAATACAATCTCTAATGTCATAGTTTATTTATCTTAATATTTCGGTTACAAAGATAAATAAAAAGAGCATAGGTTGCAAATTATTAAGGTTACGTTTTGGTTACAAATACTTAAATAACCTATTTCGCAGTCAGAATCTCGCGGGCGCGGGCTACTTGCTCGGTGGTGGGAGTGGCTACGTCTTTTAGGGAATAAGGGACGCCCAGCTGCTCCCATTTAAAGGTGCCCAGGGTGTGGTAGGGCAGTACCTCAACCCGCTGTACGTTCTGCAGCGTGTCGATGAACTGGCGCAGCTGTGTGAGCTGCTCCTCGTCGGTGGTGATGCCTGGTACCAGCACATGGCGAATCCAAACGGGCTTCTGGATGTCGGAGAGATAGCGGGCGCAGTCCAGAATCTGCTCGTTGCCGTGGCCTGTAAGCCAACGATGCTTCTCGCTATCGATGTGCTTGATGTCGAGCAGTACCAGATCGGTACTCTGCATCAGGCGCTGGAACTTAGCGAAGAAAGGTTCCTCGCGGGTGAAAGGCTGGGCGGCTGTGTCGAGACAGGTGTTGATGCCGCGACGATGGGCCTCCTCGAACAGTTCAATCAGAAAATCAATCTGTAGCAGCGCCTCGCCACCACTCACGGTAATGCCACCATCGGGGCCCCAATAGCTGCGGTAGCGCTCGGCCTTGTCGAGCAGTTCGCCGGCAGTCATCAGCTTGCCGCAAACATCAGAACCAAGTCTCCATGTGTCGGGGTTGTGGCAGTAGCGGCAACGCATCTGACAACCCTGTAGGAAAATAAGAAACCGAATCCCTGGCCCATCAACAGAGCCAAAGGATTCGGTAGAGTGTATATAACCGGGAGTAGTCATTACAGGCTCTCGTGAGATTGACGTGCAATAACATCCTCCTGCTGCTCGCGAGTGAGGTCGATGAACTTCACGGCGTAACCAGATACACGGATGGTGAAGTTAGCGTACTCAGGCTTCTCAGGATGCTCCATAGCATCGCGCAGCTTCTCGACACCAAACACGTTTACGTTCAGGTGGTGAGCACCACGGCTGAAGTAACCGTCCATCACACGAACCAGCGTGTTGGCACGTTCGTCGTCGTTCTGTCCCAAAGCGTTAGGACTGATGGTCTGAGTGTTAGAGATACCATCGAGGGCATACTCGTAAGGCAGCTTGGCAACAGAGTTGAGCGAAGCCAGTAATCCGTTCTGCTCGGCACCATAGCTTGGGTTTGCACCAGGAGCCAGAGGAGTACCGGCACGGCGTCCGTCGGGCAGATTGCCTGTGTACTTACCATAAACCACGTTAGAGGTGATGGTGAGGATAGAGCAGGTTGGGGTAGCGTTACGATAGGTGGCGTGCTTGCGAATCTTCTTAACGAAGGTCTTGAGCAACCATACGGCTATCTCGTCGGCGCGGTCGTCGTCGTTTCCGTAGCGTGGGAAGTCGCCCTCGGCTACGTAGTCAACGTTGAATCCCTCCTCGTCGCGAATCATTTTTACTTTCGCATATTTCACAGCCGAGATAGAATCAACTACGTGAGAGAATCCGGCGATACCGGTAGCGAATGTGCGGCGCACGTTGGTATCGATGAGGGCCATCTCGGCAGCCTCGTAGAAGTACTTATCGTGCATGTAGTGGATGAGGTTCAGGGTGTTTACATATACACCTGCCAGCCAGTCCATAGCCTGATCGAAGCGTGGAGCCAGCTCCTCCCATGTCAGATACTCGTCCTTGATGGGGCGGAAACCTGGAGCTACCTGCTCGCGGGTCTTAGCGTCGACACCACCGTTACATGCATACAGGAAACACTTAGCCAGGTTGGCGCGTGCTCCGAAGAACTGCATCTCCTTACCAGTCTGGGTAGCACTTACGCAGCAGCAGATGCTGTAGTCGTCGCCCCAAACAGGACGCATCACCTCGTCGTTCTCGTACTGGATAGAGCTGGTCTTCACAGAGATCATAGCTGCATACTTCTTGAAGTTCTCGGTGAGTCGGGGAGAGTAGAGCACGGTGAGGTTTGGCTCGGGCGATGGGCCCATGTTCTCCAGAGTATGGAGGAAACGGTAGTCGTTCTTGGTTACCATGTGGCGTCCGTCCATGCCCATACCACCTACCTCGAGTGTAGCCCAAACAGGGTCGCCAGAGAAGAGCTGGTTGTAAGATGGAATACGAGCGAACTTAACCATGCGGAACTTCATGACCAGATGGTCGATAAGCTCCTGAGCCTCGGCCTCAGTAAGCGTTCCCTCTTCCATATCGCGCTGGATGTAGATATCGAGGAAAGTAGATACGCGACCTACCGACATGGCAGCACCATTCTGAGTCTTGATGGCAGCCAGGTAGCCGAAGTAGAGCCACTGGACAGCCTCGCGAGCGTTGTTGGCGGGCTGAGAGATATCGAAACCATAGATCTGAGCCATAGCCTTCATCTCCTTCAGGGCCTTGATCTGCATAGAAATCTCCTCACGCAGACGAATCACGTCGTCGCTCATCACACCGGCACCGCAGTTGCGCTTGTCGGCCTCCTTCTCGGCGATGATGAAATCGATACCATACAGAGCCACGCGGCGATAGTCGCCTACGATACGGCCACGACCATAAGTATCGGGCAGACCTGTGAGGATGTGGTTATGACGAACGTGCATCATCTCCTCGGTGTAAGCATCGAATACGCCATCGTTGTGAGTCTTGCAATATTTGGTGAAGATCTCGTGCAGCTTCTCTGAGGGCTGGTAGCCGTAAGTTGTGCAAGCCTGCTCAGCCATCTTGATGCCGCCAAAAGGCATGAAGGCGCGCTTAAGGGGTTTATCGGTCTGCAGACCAACTACCTTCTCCAGGTCCTTCTTACTCTCGTCGATGTAAGCAGGGCCATAAGCAGTCATGCTCGATACGATTTCTGTCTCCATGTCGAGCACACCGCCCTTGGCACGCTCCTCCTTCTGCAACTCCTGCAGACGTCCCCACAAAACGTTGGTGGCATCGGTAGGTGCTGCCAGGAATGACTCGTCGCCTTCGTAGGCTGTGTAGTTGTTCTGAATAAAGTCTCTGAGGTTGACCTCTTCGGTCCATTTGGTTCCTTTAAAACCACGCCATTCTTTACGCATAAATTAATTAGTGTTTTTTGTTCTTTTGTAAAATAATAATACCTATTGTATTTTTTCCGGCTGCAAAGGTACTACTTTTTTATGACCTGTACAACTTTTTGCGCAGCAATATTTAATAAATGTTATTTTTGGGAGCATATTTTGAAAATATCTTGATTTATGTTATCTTTGCACATGAAATAATAATCTAATTCAAGTTTCGCAGTATTAATTCTAATTTGTTTAAGTATGAAAAAGCTTCTCATTTCTGCCGCTATAATATGCATGATGCTGGCAAGTGGCTGTTCTACAGTATCGATGCCGTCGGTTTCATATACGGCTTACACTTCTCTCTATTGGCTTAGAGAGGCTGGCGTTCCAGAGGCAGCTGAATTTTCTGATGCCATTGGCAATGATAAAGTCAACTTGTCTAAAGACACAGTTGCTAGTTACGATGAACTGGCACCTGTGAACAAACTTTATATAGAGATGCGTTATGCTGCGCTCAACCAATATATTATCGGCAACAATTATCAAAACAATTTGGATATAGCTTGCGGTTTTGCTCCTCGTAGCATTGCGATGGCACGTCAGAACCGCATGTTTGTTGGGGCAGATTTTGGCCCGTCGGTAACAGAAGTCAAACACGTCTTGCCTGATTGCTTGTCTCGCAAGCAGCAGAAACGGGTTCGTTATATTGTTGCTGACGCCACAGATCGTTCCAGTATGATGAAAGCCGCCGACAAGATGGATGGCCGTATCTGTATCACGATGGATGGACTGATGATGTATCTGACAAGAGAAGAGCAGGCGGCTGTATTGCAGAACATACGGGCTATCCTGAAAAATCATGGCGGTGCATTTGTCACATCCGACTTTTCGGCTCGCGAATTTGTCAAGGCTGCAGCAGAAGTTGTCTATCATGAAGCTGATGCTCAGCGGATATACCGCAATTCTGCTGAAATGTATGAGAAAACAGCATCGGCAGATTTCGACAAGGCTTTTTTCCCTCATGCAGATGAAGCACAGCGCTTTATAGAGTCTCAGGGACTAAAGGTGAAAAGGATTCCCCTTTTCCCAAAGCCATACTCTATTTACTGTGCCAAGGATTTGGATATAGAGCAATACCAAAAGTTGGAAGGTTTGAAAAAAGCCGCATTTATGTGGGAGATTACTGCCGAATAACCGAATCTTGAGTGACATTTACCTGCTTCCTACAAAATAACTATGATGATGAATGATACCATGTATATATTAACGGAATCGAATTATTCTGATGCTATTGGTTGGTTAGAGGAACAGCTTGCTAAAAGGAAGGTTCCGCACCATGAAATTATAATGGCAGAACTGCTTTTGGAAGAAAACTTCTATAGCCTCGCAGAAGTTTCTGACCAGCAGCCTTTCGAGGCGACAATCTCCCTGCATAAACGATTTGGGAATGTGAAACTTCGCATCTCTGCACAAGGTAAAGAATTCAATCCTCTATTTTTCGATGAAACTGAGGACGACGATCCCGATCATTTTTCTCATGTCGACATTCTGAGATCATATCATCAGTATCTGCGTTATTTCCATAGAGGCAATAAGAATATCATTGAGATATATGTGCATAAGTCGGAAACCAAGGAAATCAGGAATACACTTTGGGGGCTCGTCTTTGGACTCTTATTGGGTGTGCTACTGAAACAATTTGTTGATGTAGAGGTGCAGAAATGGATTAACTATAATGTGCTTGATTCCCTACAGCTGATATTTATGAAAGTGCTCATGCTGGTAGTTACTCCTATGATTTTCTTTTCTGTCATTACGGGTATTTCCAGTATGTCGGATATTACTTATATCAAGCGAATTGGCGGCAAGCTTGTTGCTTATTCTTTGCTGAAACTGTCGTTTTATATAGTTGTAGGCATGTTAATTGGTCATTTGATAGGCGTGATGCCACAGTTGCTGAAAGTCTTTAAACTTGGTGGTGAAACCATGCAGTCAACCCTGTCAATACGTAACTTAATTGTCGATATTGTGCCGGGTAGCATCATGTCGCCATTCGTAGAGAACCATATGCTGCAAACGCTATTTCTCGCCTTCCTCTTCGGCATCATGCTATCCCGTCCTAGCGAGCATCTGGATTGGGCAAAAAAGGGCGTGGAGTTTATGAGCAGTTTCACCATCGATGTGTTGGGAGTCATTTCAAAGTGTATCCCCTTGGTTGTTATGGTATCGATGATAGAACTGATGATTAAGACCGATATCTCCATACTGCTTTCTTACGGCAAGCTTATTATCTTTGCCGCATTGGGATTGCCGTTATCACTTCTTGTGTCATCGGCACTCGTAGCCCTTTTCGGGCACATGAGTCCAACGGACTTCTTGAGCAAGATATCCCGCTTTATTGTCTTGCCTTTTTCTACAAGCAATTCTAGTGTATGTATGCCAGCTACGATGAAATTTTGTATAGAAAAACTTGGTATGGAGAAAAATTTTGTAAGATTCTCCATATCCATGGGTATGCAGTTCAATATGGCAGGGACGGCGTTTTATGTGGCTATTATTTCCATGATGATGGTGCATACCTTTGGTATCAATCTGAGTTTGGATTTCTTGTTCTCCCTGTTTGTCGCAGAATTATTCCTGGCTCTTACAGGTGTAGGTATTATCGCAATGCCAACGCTTTTTGGAGCTATGGGTATACCTTCAGAGGCTATCATGTTTTTCATAGGAATTGAGCCGCTTATGGATATGCCTGGTACTGCGCATAGCGTCACCGAGAATATCACTTCATCTTATCTCGTGGCATGTCAAGAGAAACGTATTAGAAACTTGAAATAAGAATGATAGTTAGGTAACATGACATAATAAAAGGGAGCATCCATTTGGGTGCTCCCTTGAATATGATGGTCGGGATTACAAATCCCTCCAACTGTCGGATTAATCCTCCCAGTTCTCTGCAGCCTTACGGATGTAAGACTTGTAGCGCAGCTGAGCCATCTTCTGTGCCTCGGCAAACAGCTCCTCAGCCTCGTTAGGATAAGCCTTCTTAACAGAGAGGTAACGAACCTCGCCAAGCAGGAAGTCGTGGAAGTTCTCCCAGTTAGGCTCCTTAGAGTCGAGTGAGAATGGGTTCTTGCCTTCGTCGGCCAGAGCTGGGTTGTAGCGCCACAGGTGCCAGTAACCGCACTCAACAGCCTTCTTCTCCTCGGCCTGGCTCTTACCCATACCGCCCTTGGCCTTCAGACCGTGGTTGATACATGGAGCGTAAGCGATGATGATTGAAGGTCCGTGCCAAGCCTCGGCCTCGCGGATAGCCTTCAGGGTCTGAGCGTGGTCAGCACCCATTGCAATCTGAGCTACATATACATAACCGTAAGTGGTAGCAATCATACCCAGATCCTTCTTGCGGATGCGCTTACCCTGAGCAGCGAACTGAGCGATAGCACCAAGAGGAGTAGCCTTAGAAGCCTGACCACCGGTGTTAGAGTAAACCTCAGTATCGAGCACGAGGATGTTAACATCCTCACCAGAAGCAATCACGTGGTCGAGACCGCCGTAACCGATATCGTAAGAAGCACCGTCACCACCGATGATCCACTGGCTGCGCTTAACCAGGTAGTGGTCGAGGGTCTTCAGCTCGGTGCAAACTGGGCAACCAGCGGCAGCACCAGCTGCAATCTGCTCGCGAAGCTTTGGAGCAATCTCCTTGGTCTTGTCGGCATCGTCCTTATTGTCGATCCACTCCTGAGCCAGAGCCTTGTACTCAGCGCTGGTCTTATCGCTATCAATCATCTCCTGCAGCAGCTTAGCTACGCGCTCCTTCATCTTCTTGTTACCAAGAGCCATACCCAGACCGAACTCGCAGAAGTCCTCGAACAGAGAGTTATTGAATACAGGACCCTGACCCTTCTCGTTCTTAGTATAAGGTGTAGAAGGAATAGAAGCAGAGTAGATAGAAGAACAACCTGTAGCGTTGGCAATCATCTGACGATCACCGAACAGCTGGCTGATCAGCTTAACGTATGGAGTCTCACCGCAACCAGAGCAAGCGCCAGAGAACTCAAACAGAGGCTGAGCGAACTGAGAGTTCTTAACGTTACTCTTGATGTCAACCAAGTGCTGCTTTGAAGGAACCTTAACAAGCTTGTCCCAATCGGCAGCCATCTTCTTGTTCTCGGTTGTATCGGGGTTGAATGGAACCATTGTGAGGGCCTTGCCAGTCTTAGGATTACCTGGGCAGATGTCAGCACAGTTGCCGCAACCCAGACAGTCGAGTACTGA
>CADCEF010000014.1 GCA_902800365.1 uncultured Prevotella sp.
TGTAAATCTTTCAAAGAACTCTTTCTTAGTGTGCTATCGTTTTTGAGCGAAAGCGGGTGCAAAGGTACGACATTTTTTCTTTCCCTCCAAACATTTTCCAAAAAAAATTCCCAAAAACACGAAAGTTTTCGGGAATGTTTACAAAACCACTTATTTATCGCTCTATTATATATAATGTACGCGTAGAAGGCTATTCGCGGCGTCCAAAAATGCGCAGCAGATAAATGAAGAGGTTTATGAAGTCCAAATAGAGGGTAAGAGCACCCAAAAGTGCCATCTTCTGAGCAGCCTCACCTGCATCGGGAGCCATCAAAAGCATATTCTTGATCTTCTGAGTATCGTAAGCAGTAAGACCAACGAAGATCAAAACGCCCAGATAACTAACAATCATCTCGAGACCAGAACTCTTAAGGAAGATATTGACTATGGTAGCGATAATGATACCGATGAGTGCCATAAAAAGAATCTTACCCATAGAAGAGAGATCCTTCTTAGTTGTATAGCCAACAAGTGCCATTACGCCGAATGTGCCTGCGGTGATAAAGAACACACTGGCGATGCTCGACATGGTGTAAACCAGGAAGATTGACGAGAACAGTGCGCCATTGATTACCGAATAAAGCACAAAGAGCAGTGTGGCAGTGGTGAGCGACAGACGATTGATGGCTGCACTAACACCAAACACGATAGCAAACTCGGCAATTACCAAACCCCAAAGCAGTACTGAGTTAGAGTACAGGGCGGTGATGATGCCAGGACTGGTGGCAACGCCATAAGCTGTGAAGCCCGTAAGAGCGAGCGCCAAAGTCATCCAAACATAAACCTTCCTCATCAATACAGGGAAGGCGGCCGACATCGAGAGCTCTCGCTCACGACTCGACAGGTTAAAATCCAATTCGTTATAATTCATAATCTAAAATTTTATTCGTTACACATTTATTATACCGCAAATATAATGCCACAAAGGTAAACAATTACTTTTAATAAAACATAAATAAGTAACATAAAATGGATTATTATTAGCATTTTTGGAATTTTTTCACTATATTTGCCCTCATAAATAACTAAAAAACGAACGTAATAATACACTAACGAAAATGAAGATCGGTTTATTTATCCCCTGCTATGTAGACGTGGTGTACCCTCATGTAGGCGTGGCCACATATAAACTATTAAAGCATCTGGGTCTGGATGTAGACTATCCGCTGAACCAGACCTGCTGCGGACAGCCGATGGCTAATGCCGGATTTGAGGAACAGACGATACCACTGGCAGAGAAATTCGAAGATAAATTTAAAGGCTTTGACTATGTGGTGGCTCCATCGGTGAGTTGCACTGCATTTATAAAACTGAACTACCCACGACTGCTGAAAGGCAAGCACGAGTGTATGACATCGGGCAAGATAATGGACGTGGTGGAGTTTCTGCATGATGTGATAAAGGTGAATCATCCACTTGGAACATTCCCTCACAAGGTGAGTCTGCACAACTCATGTCACGGTGTGCGCGAGTTGGGACTGAGCTCGCCAAGCGAGGAGAACGTACCTAAATTTAATAAGGTGAAAGACCTGTTGAACTTAGTTGAGGGCATACAGGTGCTGGAGCCCGAGCGTCCTGACGAGTGCTGCGGATTCGGTGGTATGTTCTCAGTAGAGGAGACTGCCATCAGCGAGCAGATGGGTATAGATAAGGTTCAGCGACACATGAAGACTGGTGCGAGATTCGTTACGGGTCCTGACTGTTCGTGCCTGATGCACATGGCCGGAGTGGCTAAGAAGCAAGGGCTTGATGTGGAGTTTAAGCATGTGGTGGAAATCTTAGCAGCGGGGCTGTGACCATTGAACATTCTTGGCGGAGCCAAGCGGCAAAGCCGAGCGGAAGATTGAACATTGAAGATTAAACATTATGAGTACAGCACATAGTAATGCAGCGAAGGAGTTCTTGAAGAACAAGACATACGCTAAATGGCATGATGCCACTTTCTGGGCAGTACGCACGAAACGTGACAATATGGCATACGGACTGGAGGAATGGGAGCAGTTGCGCGAAAAGGCCAGCGCCATAAAGCGCCACACCATCACTCACCTGGACGAGTATCTTGACCAGTTTGCCACCAAAGCCGAGGAGAACGGATGCATAGTTCACTGGGCTAAGGATGCAAACGAGTTCAACGAGATAGTATATGGTATACTGAAGAACCACAACGTTAAGAAGCTGGTAAAGTCGAAGTCGATGCTGACTGAGGAATGCGGCATGAACCCTTATCTGGAGGAGCACGGCATTGAGGTGGTTGAGACCGACCTTGGCGAGCGCATAATACAGCTAAAGGGTCAGGCACCGAGTCATATTGTGATGCCTGCCATACACCTGAACCACGACGATGTGGGCGAGCTGTTTGAAGAGAAGCTGGGCAGCGAAAAGGGAAATCACGACCCAACGTATCTGACATATGTGGCACGACTGAGCCTGAGAAACGAGTTCCTCACAGCTGATGCTGGTATGACAGGCGCCAACTTCGGAATAGCCGAGACGGGCGACATCGTGGTATGCACCAACGAGGGAAATGCCGACATGTCGACATCGTGCCCCAAACTGCACATTGCAGCCATCGGACTTGAGAAGGTGATACCAAACTACGACTGTCTAGCCGTGTTCCAGCGCATGCTATGCCGTGCAGGAACAGGCCAACCCACCACAACATTTACGAGTCACTTCCGCAAGGCGCGCCCAACGGCTGAACAGATGCACATAGTGCTGGTTGACAACGGACGCAGTGAGTGGATAGGCAATCCTGAGCACTGGGAGGCCCTGAAGTGCATACGTTGCGGATCGTGCATGAACACCTGTCCTGTATATCGTCGCAGTGGCGGATACAGTTACAGCTACTTCATCCCTGGTCCTATAGGCATCAACTTGGGCATGCTGCGCGACCCACAGAAACACTCGGGCAACTTGAGTGCCTGCACACTGTGCAACTCGTGCCAGACGGTTTGTCCATCGAAGGTGAACCTGGGCGACCAGATATACTTGTGGCGCCAGCAGCTTGACGAGTTTGGCACTGCCAACCCACAGAAGAAGATGATGTGTAAGGGCATGAGCATGTTCTACGGTAGCGAGGGTATGTACAACCTTGGTACAGCGTTAGCTCATTGGGCAAACATCATCCCATCGCCCATCATAAACTGCGGAATGAATCCGTGGGCCGAAGGACATAAGATGATGGAATTTCCGAAGAAACCGTTCCACAAACTGTGGAAGGACATTAAAGATTAAACATTAAAGATTAAACATTACCCCATGAGTAATAAGGACGATATATTGAAGAGATACAGGGCGAATGTAAGAGAGAAATACGACATGCCCGATTTGAGTGATATAAAGGCTATCACCTACCCCAACCCGCTGGTGCAGTTTGTTAAGATGAGCGAGATGGTGGGTGGACAGGTGATTGAGGTTGACCCAGGGCGCGACATCAACGCGCTGATACGCGAGCTGTTTCCTGATGCAAAGGAGATAGCATCGAACCTGCCAGAGATTACGATTGCCACAAGAAATCCGGATACCGTGGGTCGTGCGCGCGACCTAAATGGTACGGATGTAGGCATCATCCGTGGCGTGTTTGGTGTGGCAGAGAATGCGTGCGTCTGGATTCCACAAACGATGAAGGAGAAAGCTGTCTGCTTTATCTCTGAGAATCTGGTAATTCTGCTACCAAAGAGTCAGATTGTGAACAACATGCACGAGGCCTACAAGCGCATTGAGTTCGACAAGGAATACGATGGGTATGGTGTGTTTATCAGTGGTCCATCGAAGACAGCGGATATCGCGCAGGTGCTGGTGATGGGTGCTCAAGCTGCCCGCAGCACCACTATTCTGTTGTTGCCAGAGTAAAGGAGTTAAGGAGGTTGATGATTTCATCGACCTCTTTTTTTGTCATAGCCTGATGGCAAGGGATGGAGAGTTCCTGAGCATGAATTTGCTCAGTGATTGGGAATGATAGCTGATTCCAATTGCTGTAGCAACGTTGTTTGTGTGGGGGGATGGGATAATGAATCTGCGCTTCTACTCCATGATCCATTAAGTACTGGTGCAGACGGTCGCGATGCTCACAAAGCACAGGGAAGATATGCCACACGCAGTCGCGATCGCCACACTTTGGTATGCGAATTAAAGGATTCGTTACATTATTAATATATAAGGCAGCTATCTCCTTGCGACACTTGTTTTCTTCATCCAGGTATTTAATTTTTATGTCGAGTATGGCTGCTTGCAGTTCGTCGATACGACTGTTGCGCCCCAAGTAATCGAAAACATATTTGCGCGATGAGCCATAATTACCAAGACACCTTACCACTGAGGCCAACTCTTCATCATCTGTAGTAATGGCTCCAGCATCGCCCAAAGCACCAAGATTCTTGCCTGGGTAAAAACTGTGGGCAGCTGCGTGGGCCAACGAACCTGTTCGTTTTATATGTGAGGGGTGAGAAGTGAGAGGTAAGGAGGGGTGTGTGCATCCGTGAGCTTGAGCATTGTCTTCGATTAACTTAAGATTATGCTGGCGGCAGATATCCCCTATCCTATCAGTATAGGCGCAACGACCATAAAGATGAACAACCATGATGGCGCGTGTACGAGGGGTGATGGCAGTCTCGATAAGCGCATCGTCAATCTGCAAGGTGCCAAGCGACGGCTCTACCAATACGGGAGTGAGTCCGCACTCTGTAATGGCAAGGATTGATGCGATATAAGTGTTGGCAGGCACGATGACCTCATCCCCCTTCTGCATAACACCCAGTTCGATGTAGGCACGCAAGATAAGTGTGAGTGCATCAAGACCATTAGCACAACCTATGCAGTATTTTGTACCAATAAACTCGGCATAATGCTGTTCAAAATGACGAGTGACTTCACCTTTCAGATACCAGCCACTATCCAGCACGCCACTGATAGCCGCACGAATCTCTGCATCGTGCAACTGGTTGATAGCCTTCAGATCGAGATACTTTATCATAGATTGTATTGATAAGTGTCGTAACAAACGGCACGCCCGCCAAAGCCCTCTTTCTGGAATATAAGCGATTCGTGCAAATCGTCGCTGGTCTTGAAGTTGGATGTACCAAAGTCGAAATAGCGATACCCCTCAGCAGCAAATTTGTCGAGCAACGATGAGAATAGGAAATCAAGTGCACCAATATGTCGGCCATCCTCTGATGCAGAGATATACTGCGTCTTAACCACAACACCATCGATATAGAGCACTGTTCCACCGACAATCTCGCTACCACGATAGACTGAGAACAAGCGTATATTTTGAGGAAAGCGCGATTTTAAGAGCATGATTTCGCTGAGACTATGCACAGGCTTGGTATGATAACGTGCCATCAGATTAGCCTCGAGCAATTGCCAAAAAGGCGAGAAATCATTCTCTTCGATCACCTGTAAGCCAGCTGCTGCCCCCTTCTTCACACCACGGCGACGCAACTGCGAAAGGGGCAGACGATTATCGAGCATCACTACAGAGGCCACATCGCGTGACATCAACTGCGCTTTACACACTTTGGACAGTGCATAGAGTGGCTCTTCGGATGGCAAACGATGATAAATCCACGGGATGGATTTATACACCACGTGCTTAATATGATCGATTTCGCGCAGACAATAGTTCAGGTCAGCAAACAACTCACACACCTGTGCTGCAGCTATTTTCTTACTTAGAATCAGTCCGCCATAACTCAGGCCACAATGACTGTAGAGCGTGTCGTCATCGCGATGTGCAGGCAGCACTGCCACCAGTTTCTCCTTAGAGTAGAACATCAGCGAACAGTCGGTAAACCTTTCCTGATGATAGTCCATATAGCGACGATCCAAGAGGAAAGTGCCGTTTTTTGACTTAGCCACAAACTCGTTCCACTCGTCAAACTCCTTAGTCGAAAACTGGTATTGCCTTATCCCGATCATTTCGCCTGCTTCAAAAACTCGTCGTAATCGTAGATATACTCCTCCTCGTTGAACAGCTCAGAGGCGAGTACTAAGCAAACGGCGCCACTCGAGAAGTCCTCGAGTGTGCGCCATACGCCCGTACCTATATATAATCCTTGATAGGGATGATTCAAATGGAATGTTTGATGCTCGTAGCCATCAAACACCTCTACATCGAAAGAACCACTCACAGCCACAACCACCTCTTCACAGGTGCGATGGGCATGTCCGCCACGACGCTCGCCTGATGGCACATCGTAAGTCCAGTAGACACGAGCGATATCGAACGGCACGTTCTTCATCTCCTCGGCCACGGTCAGGTTTCCACGCGGGTCAACAATCTTTGGCAGATCTATGGTTCTAACTTTATCCATCCCAAAGAATTAATGCTCAAACTTGGTGTAGGGGTCTGTACCCAGCACGGTCTTTGCCAGACGCTTTGCCTTGTCACGGAGGGCGTTAACATCGTCGCCAACCTCACCATAACACAGAACCACACCCATACGACGGCCCTTGTGAGCCTCGGGCTTTCCGAAAATGCGGATGCGGGTACGATCCTCCTTCAGAGCCTCCTCAAGGTTGTAGTCGAGCAGGGTGCGATCTACTGGTGTAGAAACCTCCTTTGGCGAGAGGATAACAGCCGATGCACCTGCATGCTCCAGATGGATGGCAGGGATGGGCAGTCCCATGACAGCACGGAAGTGGAGTTCGAACTCACTGAGGTTGGTGGTGTGACCAAGTGTAACCATACCTGTATCGTGTGGACGTGGTGAGAGCTCGCTGAAGATTACCTCGCCCTGCTTGGTGAGGAAGAACTCTACACCCCAGATGCCAGCACCAGTAAGTGCCTTTGTAACCTTATCGGCCATCATCTGAGCCTGCTTCAAGGCCTCGTCAGAGATCTTGTATGGCTGCCACGACTCACGATAGTCGCCTGCCTTCTGAACGTGTCCGATTGGAGGACAGAACAATGTGGGCCAACCATTCTTCTGAGTAACGGTGAGCAGAGTGAACTCTGAATCGAAGTCGATGAACTCCTCGATGATCACCTCCTTAACATCGCCACGAGAGCCTTCCATAGCCTCCTTGAAGGCCTGCTCAAGCTCATCGTCGTTGTGAACATAGCTCTGACCATGACCTGATGACGACATCAGTGGCTTAACAACGCATGGGAATCCTATCTCATCAGCTGCAGCCTTGAACTCGTCGAAGGTCTTGGCATAGAAATATTTTGCTGTGCGCAGTCCCAGCTCCTTCGAAGCCAGGTCACGGATGGCACGACGGTTCATTGTGAAGTTCACGGCACGGGCTGATGGAACCACCTGAATGCCCTGTTCCTCGAACTTAAACAGTCGCTCGGTACGTATAGCCTCAATCTCAGGTACGATGATATCAGGCTTGTGCTTGTTTACCACTGCCTCAAGAGCATCGCCATCGAGCATTGAGAACACCTCGCGCTCATCAGCCACCTGCATGGCTGGCGCATTGTCATAACGATCGCAGGCTATCACATATTGTCCTGCGCGCATTGCGGCTATCACAAACTCCTTACCGAGTTCTCCTGAGCCTAAAAGCAATATCTTTTTCATTTTTCTATGGTTTGTTTCAACATTTGCCACTCGGGGGTAACGGCCAGCTTGCGTATGCACTGGTCAATGCGAGCCATCGCGTCTTCCTGACTCATCTTAAAACCTTTGGCTATCTCCTGCAGCGACTTGCGCTCGCAGCCAAACAAGCCGTAGTAATGAGTCACAGCCTCCTCTTCCTCTGGTGGAAGCAGGTAGAGCAAATGCTCCAGATAGTGTTCCATCTGAGGCGATACGCTGGTGGGATCGAGTCCGATACGCACCAGGTACGAGTGCAGTTCGTGAGAAAGATTATCTGTTGGCATACATGTTATCGTAATACTTCTGATAATCGCCGCTGGTTACGTTGTCGAGCCACTCCTGGTTGTCGAGATACCAACGAACGGTCTTCTCGATACCCTCCTCGAACTGGAGTGAAGGCTCCCAACCAAGCTCACGCTGCAGCTTAGAGCTGTCGATGGCGTAGCGCAGATCGTGACCAGCACGGTCTGTCACGAATGTAATCAGATCCATATCCTCGCCTTCCTTACGTCCCAGCAGGCGGTCTACTGTCTTGATCACCACCTTGATGATATCAATGTTTTTCCACTCGTTAAATCCACCGATATTATATGTATCGGCAATCTTACCCTCATGGAAGATGACGTCGATGGCGCGAGCATGATCCTCTACATACAGCCAATCGCGCACGTTCTCGCCCTTGCCATATACAGGCAGCGGCTTGCGATGACGGATATTGTTGATGAACAGAGGAATCAGCTTCTCGGGGAACTGATAAGGACCATAGTTGTTCGAGCAGTTGGTTACTACTACTGGCATGCCGTAGGTATCGTGGAATGCGCGCACAAAGTGGTCGCTCGATGCCTTAGATGCTGAGTATGGTGAATGGGGATTATACTTGGTTGTCTCGAGGAAGAACTTATCGCCATAAGCCAGATGATGCTCTGAGCTCGAAGCTGTAGTGGTGAATGGAGGCTCAATGCCCTCTGGGTGTGTCAATTCGAGTGCGCCATACACCTCATCTGTAGAGATATGATAGAATCGCTTACCCTCGTACTTCTCAGGCAGGCTCTCCCAATACAGCTTGGCAGCCTGCAACAGGCTCAAGGTTCCCATCACGTTGGTCTTGGCAAATGTAAATGGATCCTTAATCGAGCGGTCTACATGACTCTCAGCAGCCAGGTGGATGATACCGTCAACCTTCTTGTCCTGCATCAGCTTGTAGAATGCGTCGAAGTCGCAGATGTCCATCTTAACGAACTCGTAGTTTGGTTTGTTCTCGATGTCCTTCAGGTTAGCCAAGTTACCAGCATAGGTAAGCTTGTCGAGGTTAATGATGTGATACTCGGGATACTTGTTCACAAACAGGCGGACTACATGTGAGCCGATAAAGCCTGCACCTCCAGTAATAACGATAGTTCTTTTCATATCTTTTGTTTATTTATTATAAAATCAAATAAAGGAGCTACAATCACACCATAAGTAACTGACATCAGCAATACATTCTGCCACGTTCTTACGTCGTTGAGCAAATAGCCCATCAGCATATATATCACAAAGAAACCTGCGATGTGGAGTAGCATCTTAAATATTATACTTGAGAGTTTTTTCTTATTCATATTTCTATATACTTTTTTACCCAAGAGTGATTACTTCTAAATCTTTAAATTCCTTTCCGTCGATGGTTAGGCGGACGAGGGTTCTGTCTTTATGCCAACCCTGTATGCCAGCGGCACCTGGGTTGATGTGCAGAAGGTTTAGCGTCTTGTCGTACTTCACCTTCAGTATGTGCGAATGTCCAGCCACAAACAGCTGTGGCGGCATGGCATAGAGCTGCGAGCGTATTGAGGCATCGTAGTTGCCAGGATAGCCTCCGATATGCTTGATGAGCACATCCACATCCTCGCACTTAAAACGGTTCAGCTCGCGATACATCAGTCGCAGGTCTCCCCCATCGCAGTTACCGCATACAGCGCGGAAGGGGCGGAATGCAGCCAACTTCTCGGCCACCTCTACGCTACCTATGTCGCCTGCGTGCCAAATCTCGTCGCAGGGTTCAAAGTAGTGCAGGTACTTATCGTCCCAATAGCTGTGAGTATCGCTCAGTATGCCGATTCTTTTCATATTCCAAATCGCTGACGGATATACTCAGCTATCAGTTTCTCTGTTGCCTCCAAGCCTAAGATGCTGGCATCTATGCAGAAGTCGTAACTCTCAGCAGCGCCCCACTTCTTACCAGTATAGTAATTATAGTACTGCGCGCGTCGAGCCTCAACATGCTCAATCAGCTTGCGGGCCTGCTCAGCATCCAGTTGCTTTACCTTCGACACGATACCTACGCGGAAGTCCATCGATGCAGTAATGAAGATATTCACCACATTGTCGAAGTCGCGCAGAACATAGTCGGCACATCGCCCAAGGAACACGCAACTGCCCTCGGTTGCTGCCTTCTGTATGGCATCGCTCTGAAACTTGAACAGACTCTCCTGCGAGAAGTTAGAGCCATACAGGTTGCCTCCACTAAGGTGTGGCGACTGCATGTTTAGAAGTCCGCGAAGGAAACCTTTCTTCTCATCGTTCTGCTTGAAGAACTTCTCAGAGAATCCACTCTCTTTAGCAGCCAGATTAAGCAGTTCGCGATCGTAGAACTTTGCCTCGAAATCCTGTGCCAGCATCCTTCCGATTTCCTGTCCGCCAGCACCTACCTGTCTGCCTACATTAATGATTATATGTTTCATTGTTTCTTGAATTTCTTCATATACCACATCAGCATTGGAATGGTCATCGCAAACGAGCCGAAGTCGCTGGCTGGCATCGAATACCACACACCGTCAAGGTCCCAGAACATTGGGAACACAAACGCCATGGGCAACAGCAGGAACAGCTGGCGCGACAACGACAGGAATATAGAAACCTTTACCTTACCGATACTCTGGAAGAAGTGGGTAATCACGGCCTGCGATCCTACTACGAAGAACACCAGCATATCAAGCTTGATGCCTCGTGCCGAGAGGTTTATCAGCGTCTCGTCTGTAGTAAAGATACGCGCTATCTCGCGTGGGAAGAGCATACTCAGCGTCCAGCCCACCAACAGTATAGCAGTGGCACATCCGATGGCCAGGAAGAGGCATCGCAACATGCGGTCGTATTTCTCAGCGCCATAGTTGTAGCCCACAATAGGCTGCATACCCTGGCACACACCCATCACAAACATAAAGAACATCATCACCACCGAGTTGGCTATAGAGTAAGCACCCACGGCCATATCGCCACCATAGTGAACAAACTGGTTGTTCATGACGATAACGATTACACACGATGTGGCATTCATAAGGAATGGCGACACGCCAATAGCTATGATATTCTGAACCAGTTGCTTCTTCAGCTTGTATATGCCACGCTTAAGGTGCAGCAGCTCGTTCTTGTTAGAGAACAGGCGCAGCTGCCAGCACATGGCCAGTGTCTGCGATGTTACTGTGGCAAGCGCTGCTCCGCGTATTCCCCAGCGGAACCACCATACAAACGTGAGCACCAGCACTATGTTCATGGCCACCGTAAACAGCACGGAGTACATGGCATACTTAGGTTTTCCTGCAGCACGCAGCACAGCGTTCAGTCCGAAGTACATGTGCGTAACCATGTTACCCAGCAGAATCACAATCATAAACTCGCGGGCATATGGCAGGGTTACATCGCTGGCTCCGAAGAATCGCAGGATAGGATCAAGGAACAGCAGACTGATAGCCATAAACGCGAAACCTATTATAAGGTTCAGCGTAACGGTGTTACCAAGCAGATTCTGCGCTACCTTATAGTCTCTCTGACCTAACTTCACACTGATGCTTGCTGACGAGCCAACGCCCACAGCAGCACCAAAGGCAGCACTCAAGTTCATAAAGGGAAATGTGATGCCCAGACCAGCAATGGCCTCAGGACCCACAATCTGTCCAATCATCGCACGGTCGATGATATTGTAGAGACTCGAAGCCGTCATGGCAACGATAGCGGGCAGGGCATATTGCCACAGCAACTGTCCAACAGGCTTCGTACCGAGCGCCAATGCAGCTTCTTTGTTATCACTCATCTTATTATTATTCTCCATTTTCGACTGCAAAGGTATAAAAAAAACGGTAAACTTACAAACTTTTCAAAGAAAAGTATTACCTTTGCACTCGATATGCGAAAAGCCTTGATGCTGCTCAACCTTATCCTAGTAGCGCTAACCCTATCTCAACGCGCCAGCGCGACTGCTCCTCCCAAGAAAAAATATCCTGGGGGTAAGTGCTATATCTGGCGTTACACACTCGAGGATAAGCGCGAGTCGGGCTACACTCTCGAGCGCCCTCAGCGATGGCTTTCGCACAAGAGCATCGAGCGCAGAAAGAAGCAAGGCCTGCCTCTCGATTCCACCGATCTGCCTGTAAGCACAGGCTATCTCAAGGCTATCGAGCGCATGGCATACGAGGCCAATCGCAACACCAGGAAACTCTCTATCGAATCAAGGGTGATAGGCACCAGCCGCTGGAACAACTCTGTTCTGGTGCGTTCTGCTGATACCACTCTGCTTCAGGCCATTGGCCAGCAGGCATACGTCAAGCGCTGCGAGCAGGTATGGATAGCCCCTGACAGCATCGAGCGCATGATAAAGACCAAGGCCAACTACTATTTCAACTCGTGGGATAGTCTTAAGGGCAATGTATATGGTCACGGACACGAGCAGATTGAGATGCTAAACGGCCATCGCCTGCATAACATCGGATATCGAGGCAAGGGCATCACAATCGCCATTCTCGATGGCGGATTCATGAATGCCGACCAGATTCCAGCCTTCCAGCATGCCAATATCGAGGGCGCCAAGGACTTTGTATATCCCAACAGCCCCTATTTCTATCAGGAGACCGATCATGGCACAAAGGTACTGTCTACCATGGCCACTAACGAGCCCGAGGTGCTTGTGGGCACTGCGCCCGAAGCACGCTACTGGCTGCTGCGATGCGAAGACCAGCAGACAGAGCAACCTGTTGAGGAAGACTACTGGGCTATGGCTGCCGAGTTTGCCGACTCGCTTGGAGCCGACATCATCACATCGAGCTTAGGCTACACAGAATACGATAATCTGCCAGGCTATTACCATCAGTACGATCTTGATGGTCATACCTCTTTTATATCGCGTACAGCGTCGATGCTGGCCAGCAAGGGCATCATCCTTGTAAACTCGGCTGGCAACAGCGGCATGGGGCCTTGGAAGAAGATTACCTTCCCTGCAGATGCTGAGAACACCCTCACCGTTGGCGCACTTAATCAACAAGGCGTAAACGCCCCGTTCAGCGGTGTTGGTCCTACTCAGGACATGCGCATAAAGCCCGATGTTATGGCACTTGGCAGTCCTGCCAGCCTTATCTCTGGTCGTGGCGGAGTAATCCGCGACATGGGCACATCGTTCTCTACGCCTATCATCGCAGGTCTTGTGGCCTGTTTGTGGCAAGCCCTGCCCAATAAGACGGCCATGGAGATTATGGATCTTGTTCGCCAGAACAGCAGTAATCACGAGAAGCCCGATAATGTGTATGGCTACGGCACTCCGAACTTCTGGAGGGCGTATATGATTGGCAGGGCCAATATAGAGGTAAAAAGGTGAAAGGGTGAAAAGGTGAAAGATAAGAGGTTTTCTTTGCTGGAGCTTAATCGAATGGTTCGCGAATCCATCGAGTGCGAGATGCCCGAAGAATATTGGGTAGAGGCCGAATTGAGCGAGTGCAGAGAGACACGCGGCCACTGCTACATGGAACTTATCCAGAAAGACGAGCTCTCTGCCACCCCCGTAGCCAAAGCCCCAGCCAAGTGCTGGGCCAACAAGTGGCTCACCATCCGCCCTTATTTTGAACGCATCACTGGTCAGCAGTTGCATGCTGGCATGAAGGTGCTGTTGCAGGTATATCCACAGTTCCACGAGGCCTACGGGTTCTCATGGATTGTAAACGATATCGACCCCACATACACCATTGGCGACATGGCCCGCAAGCGCCAGGAGATAATAAAGAAGCTCAAGGACGAGGGCGTGTTCGACCTCCAGAAAGAGCTCCAGTTGCCCATGTTCTGCCAGCGTATAGCAGTTATATCATCGCAGACAGCCGCAGGATATGGCGACTTCTGCAATCAATTGGCTGACAACCCCTACGGCTTTAAGTTCGAAACCCAGCTATTCCCCGCCACCATGCAGGGCGAAGGTGTAGAACAGAGCATCATCTCCGCCCTTGAGCGCATTTATGACACGGATTACGACTGCGTCGTCATCATCCGTGGTGGTGGTGCCACCAGCGACATGAGCGGCTTCGACACTCTGGCATTGGCAGAGAACGTAGCCAACTTCCCCATACCTATTATTACTGGTATTGGTCATGAGCGCGATGAGAGCATACTTGATATGGTATCCCACACGCGCGTAAAAACCCCTACAGCTGCAGCAGCATTCCTTATCGAGCACCTAAAGGAGGTTCTCGATGTAATCGATAGCTCGCAAGATCGCATCGCACGATACGCTCAGCAGAAACTCACAACTCTCAATTCTCAACTCGCGATTGTATCTGAGTCAATCCCCCGATTGTTCTCGTTGGTTAAGACCCGTCAGGAGTCGAAGCTCGACATCTTCGAGCAGCGCATGCGCACCTCTATCGACCGTCGACTAACAAGCGAGAGTCACAAGTTAGAGTTGATCAGCGAGAAGCTCAAGGCTCTCGACCCCACCCTGTTGCTGGCCCGAGGCTATAGCATCACCATGCACAACGGTCATGCCGTGCGCGATGCCTCCACCCTCGCCCCAGGCACCGAAATCGAAACCCGCCTTGCCAAAGGCACTATTCACTCAATTATAAAATGAAAGAAGACGTAAAATACGAGGCGGCTATGGCCGAACTACAAGCCATCGTCCGCAAGATGGAGAACGACGAACTCGACATCGACCAGATGGCCGAGCAGTTGAAACGCGCCCAGGAGTTAATCAAGCTCTGCAAGGACAAACTCACCAAAACCGACGCTGAAATCAAGAAAATACTTACGGATCAGTAATTTTTTCGAGAAAAATTCGTTGATTTGGTATTAATTACGTACTTTTGCGTTCTAAATTGAAAGTTTTACATAGAAAAAGATATTGCAATATGAAAAATCTGGATTGGGGTAGTCTGTCTTTCGGCTACATGAAGACCGACTACAATGTACGTTGCTACTATCGCGACGGCAAGTGGGGCGAAATAGAAGTTTGCTCCGACGAGTATCTGAATCTGCACATGGCCGCCACCTGTCTGCACTATGGTCAGGAGGCATTCGAGGGTCTTAAGGCATATCGCTGTCCTGATGGTAAGGTGCGCATTTTCCGTGTCGACGAGAATGCCAAGCGCCTTCAGTCAACCTGTCGCGGCATTCTGATGCCCGAGGTGAGCACAGAGCTCTTCACAGAGATGGTAAAGAAGGTTGTCCGCCTCAATCAGGAGTGGATTCCAACCTACGAGAGTGGCGCTACACTCTACATCCGTCCACTGCTCATCGGTACCAGCGCTCAGGTAGGTGTTCACCCAGCTAAGGAGTACTGCTTCCTTATCTTCGTAACCCCAGTAGGCCCATACTTCAAGGGAGGTTTCTCAAGCAATCCTTACGTCATCGTTCGCGACTACGACCGTTCTGCTCCTCTCGGAACAGGTAAGTATAAGGTAGGTGGAAACTACGCGGCCTCTCTCTTTGCCAACAATCTGGCACACGAGAAGGGATATGCCTGCGAGTTCTATCTCGACGCCAAAGAGAAGAAGTACATCGACGAGTGCGGTGCTGCCAACTTCTTTGGTATCAAGAACAACACCTACGTCACCCCAAAGTCAACCTCTATCCTGCCCTCTATCACCAATAAGAGCTTGATGCAGGTTGCTGAGGACTTAGGCATGAAGGTTGAGCGCCGCCCAATTCCTGAAGAGGAGCTCGAGACCTTCGAGGAGGCAGGAGCTTGCGGAACAGCAGCCGTTATCTCACCTATCAGCTATATCGACGACCTTGACACAGGCAAGCGTTACAGCTTTGGCGAGAAGCCAGGACCACAGTCAAAGAAACTCTTCGACACTCTGCGCGGTATTCAGTACGGCGAGATTGAGGACAAGCACGGTTGGACCACAGTAGTAATCGAGTAATAAGTAGTAAATATCAACCATATGAAAGAATTACCTACACTCGGATTTACAGAGGCAGTTAAACTCGCCTCAGGCCGTATACTTGACTTCAAAGGTCGCAGTCGTCGTTCAGAGTTCTGGTGGTGGATGCTTGTAGTGTTCGTTGTTGGTTTCTGCGTTTCGCTGTTCATCAGCAACATGCTCGTCAGCAGCATCTGGGCCATCCTCTATATGTTCTGCGGTCTGTCAGCCACAGCCCGCCGCCTGCAAGACTCTGGCAAGAGTGCCGTTTGGGTTTACATCAGCTATGCATTAGGATGCGCATCTACGCTCTATGTTTCCACATCAGGTGCCATCGCAGCCCTTATGGATAAGATGGACAGTGCCCATCCCAATCAGGCAGCCATCGAGAAGATAGCGATGCAATACGCAGGCGATTTCGCCATCATGGGTCTTTTAGGATGCATCTTCATGGTGTCGTGCCTCATAGTGTTCATCATGACCCTGATCGACAGCAAGCCCGCAGCCAACAAATACGGCCCCTCACCCAAATACGTTGAGGAATAATCAATAAAAAAGCCCTGCTCAAGTTGAGCGGGGCTTTTGCTTATTGTAAGTTAAATAAACGGTTTTTTTTGGATTTTTGCTCGCTTATTCGTACCTTTGCAGCGCAATTTTAATTATGGGAAAAGGTAAGTTAGCTAAATTTGCGGACATGGAGACATATGAGAATGTGTTCCAGTATCCGTTTTCAGTAATCGAGAATGTGCCATTCGACATGAAGGGGCACTGGCATGAGCAGTACTTCCACAACCAGAACCCTATTGTGCTGGAACTGGGTTGCGGAAAAGGAGAATATACGGTGGAGCTGGCAAAACTCTACCCAAACATGAACTTTATTGGTGTAGACATTAAGGGTGCACGTATGTGGACTGGCGCTACTCAGGCCCTGAACGAGGGACTGAAGAACGTGGCGTTTCTGCGTACAAACATCGAGATAATAGAACGCTTCTTCACAGAAGACGAAGTGCAGGAGATATGGCTGACTTTCAGCGACCCTCAGATGAAGAACCCACGCAAACGACTGACATCAACTTTCTTCATGAACCGCTATCGTAAGTTCTTGGTGGATGGCGGAACAATACACCTGAAGACTGACTCGAACTTCCTGTTTACTTACACAAAGTATATGGTGGAGAAGAACAGTCTGCCAGTATTGTTCTGTACTGACGACCTGTATCATGATGAGCGTATAGACGAGGATACAGAGAAGATACTGGCTATCCAGACATACTACGAGAGCATGTGGATAGCACGAGGACTGAACATAAAATATATGAAGTGGAACCTGCCACGAACAGGCGAACTCGTAGAGCCCGAGGTGGAGATAGAACTGGATGACTATCGAAGCTACTCTCGCTCGAAGCGCAGTTCGCTGGAAAAGAGTAAATAATTTAGCAACGGACTACAGGACTAACAGGACTGATTAATTGCAAAAGAAAAAGTCCTTAAGTCGTGTAGTCCGTTGCAAAAGAAAAATAATATGGATAAAGTAATATACCCAAAGATGGTGATGGATGCCTTGGCTACGGTTACGTATGCTGGCACCAAGAAAAATGTAGTAGAGAGCGGAATGGTGGCTGATACGCCTGCTGTGGCTGCTCCACAAAAGGACGGTGAGCCTTGGAAGGTGACTGTGGTGCTGGAGTTTCCACGCGACACTGACCCATTCCTCAAGTCAACCGTTAAGGCTGCAGAGGCTGCAATCCTCTATCATATCAAACAACAAACACCCAACACCGAACACCCAACACCCGTAGAGGTTGAGATAAAGACTGAGTTTAAGAGTGCTCCACGCCCTGAGGTTGGCGAGATGCTGCCTGGGGTGAAGAACATCATTGCAGTGAGCAGCGGTAAGGGTGGCGTTGGTAAGAGCACAGTATCTGCCAATCTTGCCATAGCACTGGCACGACTGGGATATAAGGTGGGACTGCTGGATACTGATATCTTCGGTCCTTCGATGCCAAAGATGTTTGACGTTGAGGACGAGCGTCCATACGCTGTGAAGAAGGATGGCAGAGACTTGATAGTGCCTATTGAGAAGTATGGCGTAAAGCTGCTGAGTATAGGTTTCTTTGTATCGCCCACAACGGCTACTCTGTGGCGTGGCGGTATGGCTACAAGCGCTCTGAAGCAGCTGATAGCTGATGCTGACTGGGGCGAGCTTGACTACTTTATACTTGACACTCCTCCAGGCACAAGCGATATCCACCTGACACTGCTGCAGACTCTGCCTATTACTGGTGCTGTGATAGTATCAACACCACAGCAGGTAGCTCTGGCTGACGCACGTAAGGGTATAGACATGTATCGCAACGAGAAGGTGAACGTGCCCATCTTAGGACTGATTGAGAACATGGCATGGTTTACACCTGCAGAGCTGCCTGAGAACAAGTACTACATATTTGGTAAGGAGGGATGCAAGCAGCTGGCTGAGGAGATGCAGGTACCCTTGTTGGCACAGATACCTCTGGTGCAGAGCATCTGCGACAACGGCGATGCTGGTACACCTGCTGCACTGAGCAGCGAGACGGCCACAGGATTGGCGTTTATAAACTTAGCGCAATCGGTGGTTACGGTGGTGAACCGCAGAAACAAAGAGAAACCAGCGACAAAGATTGTGGGAATGAAATAGTGAATAGTGAATAGTGAATAGTGAATAGTGAATAGTGAATAGTGAATAGTGAATAGTGAATAGTGAATAGTGAGATAAAAAAAGTCCCGTTCAATCGAACGGGATTTTTTTATGTATCAGCTACTGCTGCTAGGGCCTCGGCTGCATGGCGTCGAGCCTCGCGCAACTGGTGACCATATACCAGGCAGGTGACTCCGAAATAGAAGGCGGCCTGAATCCACAGCGCACGCACCTCGGTAGTTACGTCGCCAAGGGTGGCGCCCATAGTGTTCATGCGCACATAGGCACGGGCTCCAAACGTGCTGGGGAACAGCCAAGAAACACCCTGCCATACGCCTGGAATGGCGCTCTGGGGCCAAGAGATGCCCACCATGAAGAGCAGTGGCAGCGAGATGAACACCATAAGCAGCATTACATTCTCACGATAGCGCACAAGGCACGAAACGGTCATGCCAAAGAACACGCATGCCAACAGATATGGAATCATGAGACAGAGCAGATCCATGCCCTTTACCATAGCCACAAACGAGAATATTCGCGGAACAACCAGAGTGAGATAAGCACCCATAACGGCATAGATCATGATGTAGCACAGCGACTTTCCGAACACTATGCGATAGATGCCACCATAGGCTGGATGGATAGGCACAAGGTCGCCATAATGACTCTTCTCACGAACAGTACCTGCTGCAAGACCAATGCCAAGAACCAGCGTCTGCTGGAAGATGAGCATAAGCACTGCGGGGATGACAAACGTGCCATAGCCACCCTGAGGATTGAAGATAGGAACATCCTGGAAATCGAGCGGACGGGCCAGTATCTGTTCCTCGCGCACGGTGTACTTGCCTGAGAGCTTCTTCTGCATCTCAGCGCCCATATACTGGGTTACGTTAACTGCTGTCTGATAGATGGCCTTATACGTCAGCATGAGCGACATGTCGCAATAAACGCTGAGCGTGGCCTGCTCCATGCGATTGAGGCGGGTGGCAAAATCGCTTGGGATGTAATAGATGCCCTTGGCCAACTGGCGCGACACGAGCGAGCGGGCCTCGTCCATATCAGCTGCATGGCACAGCACCTTGACATCAGCCGAGGCATCGAGCTTGCGAACGAGCTCGCGAGAGAGACCGCTGTGGCAATCGTCGACCACAACTACTGGCACCTCGTGTACTACCTCGTTATTATAGATCCAAGAATAGAGCAGCGGATAGATAAGTGGCACGATGATGAAGAAGATGAGTACGCCCTCGTCCTTGAAGGCCTGCTTCATCTCCTGGCGCCAAATATAGGCCGCGTCCTGGATACCTGATATGATTCTATGGAATATAGACATAAGTAAGCATTGCGTTTTTAATCTTGCTGATAACGAACCAAGGCAGCAGCATGAAGCCTACCATGGCTACGAAGTGGAACCAGGCCTCGAGCAAGGGGAATCCGTTGAAAACACATATCTGATAGACCATGTAGTAATGGCGCAGGGGGAACAGCCACGAGAGCGACTGCAATGCACCATCCATGCCCATTACAGGGAAAGCTGAACCTGCCATCGACATAGACAGCACTGCCCACAGCGAACATACACTGAGCGACATGCGCAGCGATGGCATCAGTCCGAAGGCGAAGATGCCAAAGCCTTGGGCTGCAAACACCTCGAGAACGGCCAGAAGAATAAGCATGGCCACACTGCCTTGATGGGGGAACCCGAGGATGCTGAACACGTAGAACTCGTAGAAGAATATCAACGCCAACCAGATGAGTGCCTGGGTAAGGAACTTACCAATGATGGCAACTACAATGCGGTTATCGGCCATGGCAAGCCACTCCTTACCAGTATCGAACTTCAGCTCCATACCAAGTGAATAGGCAGAGATCATGAAGATGAACAGCATCATGATACCTGGCACAAATACAGTAGAGAGGTAGGAATTGTAGTTGGTATAGGGGTTGCCCACCTGATGCAGGTCGATACGTATGGGCTGCAGGAACGCCATAATCTGCTCCTGAGTGTATCCCTTGGCACGCATGGTGGCCTGCCCTACTCCTGCTGAACCTAAGGTTGAGATGGTCTTGAGGTCCTTCATGAGCAGCGAACCTGACATGATGGACGCAAGATTGTAATAATATGATATTTTGGGCTGGCGACTGGCCAGAAGATCATCGGTGGTGCCCTTAGGGATATAGAGGAAGGCGTAGATCTGGTTCTCCTGAATAGCCCTACGAGCCTCGGCCACACTGGTATAGTGAGCCACTACCTTTGAGCTCTGGAAACCATCAAGACGGCGGATAAGCGAGCGCGAGGTGGTGGTATTGTCGAGGTCGACCACACCTACGGGCATATCCTCTGGCAGACCTTCGTCCATAAGCGATGTGAAGAATATCATCGCCAAGATGGGGAAGACTACCATACAGCATCCGTACATGGGGTTATGAAGCATAATCCTAACCTCACGCAAGGCCATCTGCCATATTTGATTAAAACATTTCATCAATGTTTAATGTTTAATCCTTGATTATCAAGCTCATTCCAGGACGCAGTCCATCAAGCTTATCAACTGGCTTTGCCTTAACCTCGAAGGTCTTGAGGTCGTACTGGCCGTTGGCCTTAGTGGCCTTCCATACAGCATACGAACCCTGATCCTTAAGGTAGTAAACCTTCATCTTGATGGTCTTATCGAATGCAGGAACAAAGGCATTGATCTCTGAACCTACCTGAATGCCGTTGAGCTTATCCTCGCGAACATTGAAGGTACCCCACATATCCTGCATAACAGCAATCGACATGATGGGCGAACCTGTACCTACAAGCTCACCTACCTTTGGATAAACATCGCTTACCTCACCCTCCATCTGGGCAATCTGCACTGTCTCGTGGATGTAAGAGTTAACCTCGTTGACAGCACCCTTGGCACGACCTACCTGAGCGGCAGCAGCCAACTTATCCTCACGACGAGCTCCGTTAACAGCCATGTCGTACTGGCTCTGAGCGGCCTTAACCTGCGCCTCCATAGCCTTGTAGCTGGCAAAGGCCTCATCGCGCTTCTGAGCACTCATAACACCCTCGTCGAACAGGCGCTGAACACGATTGTATGACTTCTCAGCAATCTCAAGACCAGCCTTGGCCTGCTGTAATACTGAGAAAGCACCCTGAATCTGCTCCTTGCGGGCTCCGTTCTGAGCCTTGAGCTCGAGAGCTGCTGCAGCATCCTCAGCACTCTGGGCCTGCTCCATCTTGGCACGAACCTCGGGGGCATCGAGGATGGCGAGGGTATCGCCCACCTTTACATAGTCGCCCTCCTTAACTCGGAGCTCGAGAATACGACCAGGCACCTTGCTCGACACGCGATACTCGGTAACCTCTACCTGACCCTGGATAATCTCTGGGTCGCGACCCAGTGTGAAGAATCCGATAAGTGCCACGATAATAACAACTGCTACGAAACCTATGATGGCGAGCAGGATGTTATTATGCTGAATTTTACCTTGATTTGACATAGTTTTATTTTACTATTTGACGATTTTACTATTTGACTATTTATTACTCTAAAGTACCCAATGCTTTCTGCAGGTCAACCTGCGAGAGCTTAACATCAATCTCGGCATCAATCTTCTGCGACTGGGCCTTCATCCAGGCAGTCTGTGCCTCCATCACTACGGTAGGACTGATAACACCCTCCTGGAATCCAAGATTGGCAGTACGCAGATTCTCGTCGGCACTCTTAATATTGGTCTGAGCCATAGCGAGTTTCTTATTGGCCTCATCAACCTTAAAGGTCATCTGATTAACCTGAAGCTCAATCTTTTCACGAGCCTCTTCGAGTTCGAGGTTGGCGATGGCTGTGGCACCCTTTGATGCGCGCACCTTATACATTACGTCGCCCCAGTTCCAGATGGGCACACGAACGAGTACGCCTACATGCCAGAAACCTGCGAACTTCTTCTCGAAGCCGTTAAATACATTCGGGTTGCTTACTGCATATCCACCCATCAATGCTACCTGAGGCAGATTGCCAGCCTTCAGTACATTTGTGGTCTGTTTGGTGATATCTACGATATTCTGCAGCATCTTGAGCTCTGGACGGTAAGCCACAGCAGTCTCAACATCGAGTGCTGGACGAACCTCCATCACTGGGATGTTCTCCTTCTGCTCGTCAGCAAGCACTACAGGCTCGCCAAGAGGCAGACCGCAAAGCTGGTTGAGCAGCATGCGCGAAAGAACCAGTCCGTCGTTAACCTTGCTGAGGGTCATCTCGGCCTCGTTAACCTTCACGTCAACGCTCAGTCCGTCGCTACGTGTAGCAACGCCCTCGTCTATCATCTTATGAACATCGCTGTCGAACTTCTTTACCAGCTCCAGATAGCTCTCAGCCAACTTCTTCTTGTGGTGGAGCGACACCACCTGCCAGTAGGCCTGGTCAATCTGATAGAGAGTGGCATGACGACTGGCATTCATCTTGTTTTGAGCCATCTGGGTGTTGATATCAGCAATCTTGTTAAGCGCCACAATGCTACCACCCATAAACACTGGTTGGGTAACAATGATGGAGCCTGCAAAGATATCGCGGGTATCAGTGCGGAAGGCATCAACGATGCGCTGTCCCTCGCCATTAACCATGCCAACAGTCTCGCCAAGCACATGTCCTAACAGTTGCTGGGTTTGGGGCTGAAGCTGCGCAATGGCTGGTCCGAACTTTGTCTGCACTGTTTGTCCAAAGGCTGTGCCCAGATTCTGCAGTGCTGTCTTCTGGCCATCATTAAGAATAGATACTTCTTCGCTAGTGTGCTCGTAGGTACCTATAGCACTCACGTGGGGCAGGTACTTGGTGCGGGCCGATTTGCGAAGATTCTCGGCCACATCCTGTTTCAGTTTTGAAACACCTAACTGCTTGTTGTTGCGCAGTGCCATCTGGCGACAGCTGTCGAGGGTCAACACACGCTGGCCCGAAGCTGGCAATATGGTTGCACTAAGCAGAAATATTCCAAAAAACTTCTTCATACTTTATTTATTAAATGCAAATGTTTTAGATCCAATCATGTTTCCATCTACAAAGATGCTTACGCGATAATCGCCTGCTTCAAGCATCTGAGTCATATTCCAGTATACGGTAACAGGTGTCTCCTCACCTGTGTATTCAATCACTTTCTTGGCCGAGCACTCAAGCTGGCGGTTCTCATAGGCAAAGGTGCCACCACCACTCAGGGTGTTGCCACCAGGGTTCTGAATGCGCACATAAACGGTGCGGTTGCCATTAGCGGCAGTAACATTCTTGGTGATGCGGAAGTTTACGCACAACTGCTTGCAGTCTTTAAGCTTCTTGGCAGTCTTACCACGCTTATCTATCATCTGCATCTGTATGCCTGTAGCATCGAGCTGGGCTGCGATGGCAACCTTCTCACTGAGCGATGCCTTCTCGCTGCTCAGACCTGCCACCTGTGCATTGCGCTCGCTGAGTTCTGCACTAACACGGGTGTTCTCGGCTCTCAGATTCTCGTTCAATCGATTAAGCGAGTCAATCTGCATCACATAGTCGCGCAGCACCTCGCGCACAGTAGCAAGCTCTTTCTTAAGGCGTGCTATCTCGCGTGCATCACTGGCCTTAACCTGTTTCAGTTCCTCGAGCAGCTTCTGTGTCTTCATCTGCTCCTGAGTGAGCTGGGCAATGATAGAGTCGTTGTTAATCTGAGTCTTCATCTCACTGTACTGCAGGGTGAATCGCTCGTACTCGTTCTCCATCTCCTGCTTGTCGAGCTCTGCCAGCTCCTCCATATCCTGCACCACCTGCTTCTGCTCCTGCAGACTGGTGAAAAGCCAAACTGCAGTACCTACAAGTGCCAGAATAATTACTATTAAAGGTATTAAAATCTTCTTACTCATATTACTCGTGAATCTAATTCGGGTGCAAATTTAAAAACTTTAGTTGAAATAACAAAAGAAATTGCGAATCAAACAATTAAGCGACCTTAAATTTAAGAAAAATAGCGAATTTTAGAACAATTTTTGCAGTTTTACCCCCCTAATATTTGGTGGATATTAATAAAAAATGTATATTTGCCCACAGAAAAGTTTATTCTCCGCATGACTAAGAACAACATTATATATAAAATATTCCACCTTTATTACGATGGTTTCCGCTCGATGAAGCTGGGGCGCACGCTCTGGACCATCATACTGATAAAGCTGTTTGTGATATTCGTGGTGCTGAAGCTGTTCTTCTTCCCCAACTTCCTGAAGCAACACGCTGAGGAGGGGCACGAGGCGGAATATGTAGCAACGCAGTTGCTGGACGTGAAAGATTGAGCAATGTAAAAATGCAAAAATGTAACAATTAAAAAATTAATATTAAACAATTTCTATATGCTACAAAACCTACTATTAAACATTGATGCCGGAACGATCGACTGGTCGAGAGCGCAGTTTGCTCTCACGGCAATCTACCATTGGCTCTTTGTACCCCTCACACTGGGTCTTGCAGTGATTATGGGTATCGCAGAGACCAAGTACTATCGTACTAAAGATGAATTCTGGAAGACTACTGCCAAGTTCTGGCAGAGGCTCTTCGGTATTAACTTTGCCATGGGTGTGGCCACTGGTATCATTCTTGAGTTTGAGTTTGGTACCAACTGGAGTAACTACTCGTGGTTTGTGGGCGACATTTTCGGAGCACCACTGGCTGTAGAGGGCATTGTGGCTTTCTTTATGGAGAGCACCTTTGTGGCAGTGATGTTCTTTGGCTGGAAGAAGGTTTCAGCTGGATTCCACCTTGCTTCTACCTGGCTCACAGGCTTAGGCGCAACTATCTCAGCGTGGTGGATTCTGGTGGCCAACGCGTGGATGCAGTATCCCGTGGGCTGCGAGTTCAATCCCGACACCATGCGCAACGAGATGGTATCGTTTGCTGAAGTAGCCCTTTCGCCATTCGCCGTCTCAAAGTTCTGTCACACCGTAACATCAGCATGGATCATCGGAGCCATCTTCTGCGTGGGCGTTTGCTGCTGGTATCTGCTTAAGAAGCAGCACACACGTTTGGCCATCGAGAGCATGAAGATAGGTGCTGCCGTGGGTCTTGTAGCTGCATTGTTGGCAGGAGCAACAGGTCACAAGAGTGGTATGGACGTGGCCAAGGTTCAGCCCATGAAGCTGGCTGCCATGGAGGCTCTGTACGATGGAGGAACAGAGGTTGGATTGAAGCTTGTTGAGGGCATCGAGGTGCCATACGGTCTGTCGATTATGGCCACCAACGATCCTAAGGGATATGTTCCTGGCATCAACGATATTCTTAACGGCTATACTGATAATGAAGGCAAGGTAGAGCCATCAGTTGAGGAGAAGATGGAGCGAGGTCGCAAAGCCATCGAGGCCCTTGCAGCCTATCGCAAAGCAGCGATAGAAGGCACAGATGCCAGCCAGTATCTGGCTGTGCTCAACGAGAACATGAAGTACTTTGGCTACGGATATGTGAAGGACAAGAATCAGGTTGTACCACCAGTAGCAGTGAACTTCTGGGCATTCCGCGTGATGGTGGGTGTGGGCTGCCTGTTCATACTGTTCTTTGCAGTGATATTGGCCGTAGTCTATCGCTGGCCAAAGTTCTTGTTTGGCAAGCGCGACATCACTGCTCTGCCCGCATGGCACTATTGGGTGGCAATACTGCTCATCCCGCTTGGCTACGTAGGCTCTGAGTGCGGATGGCTGGTAGCTGAGTTCGGACGCCAGCCCTGGACCATTCAGGACATGCTGCCCACATGGGCCTCTGTCAGTGATATCCAGGCATCTAACGTTGCTATAACGTTCTTCCTATTCCTCGTACTCTTTACAACCATGCTGGCTGTTGAGATTAACATCTTACTGAAACAAATAAAGAAAGGACCTGAGTTATGAGTTATACATTTTTGCAGAATTATTGGTGGTTTATCGTATCACTGCTTGGTGCGATACTGGTGTTCCTGCTCTTTGTTCAGGGAGCCAACTCAGTGGCCCGCTCGTTGGGATACACTGAAGAGGGTCGCCGCATTGTCTACAACTCTACAGGCCGCAAGTGGGAGTTCACCTTCACCACACTGGTAACCTTTGGCGGAGCCTTCTTCGCATCGTTCCCACTGTTCTACAGCACATCGTTCGGAGGTGCCTACTGGCTGTGGATGATCATCCTGTTCACATTTGTGCTACAGGCTGTGAGCTATGAGTTCCAGAACAAGATAGGAAACATCCTTGGTCCTAAGACGTTCCAGTTCTTCCTCACGCTGAATGGCATCGTTGGCCCACTGCTGCTTGGTGGTGCTGTAGCCACATTCTTCGAGGGTTCAAACTTCATCATCGCCAAGGATAATATGGTTGATGCAGCTGCCATCACACCTATCATCAGTCGTTGGGCAAACGCCTCTCACGGCCTCGATGCCCTGCTCAACCCATGGGTACTGGTGTTCGGCTTTGCTGTGGTGTTCCTGGCTCGCGTGCTTGGCATTCTCTATATTATAAATAATGTAGACGATGAGAATATCCGCTCACGTGCCAGCGTACGATTGATTGGTGCTGCAGTACCTTTTGTGGTGTTGTTTGTGGCCTATCTGGTTCATCTGCTGGTAAAAGAAGGCTATGCCATCAACGCCTCAGGCTTGGTTTACATGGAGCCATACAAATACCTTCACAACATGATTGAGATGTGGGGGCTGTTGGTACTGTTGCTATCCGGAGTGATTATGGTGCTCTTTGGCATCATCTACACCATCATCTCAAAGCGTTTCATTGCAGGCATCTGGCAGGCAGGTTTAGGCACTATCTTCACCGTGCTGGCACTGCTGCTGTTAGCTGGCTGGAACAACACAGCCTACTATCCTTCAACAGCCGACCTCCAGTCGTCGCTCACCTTGGCCAACTCGTGCTCAAGTGAGTTCACGCTGCGCACCATGTTCTATGTATCGCTGTTGGTACCATTTGTACTGGCATATATCTTCTACGCCTGGCGCGCCATCGACAAAAAGAAAATCACCAAGGAGGAAATCGCCTCCGATGATCATGCATATTAAAACAATAATCCCCGCCAGCTGGCGGGGATTGTTGTTTATTTGAACAGTCCGTCGAGGAACGTGTAGAAGGCAGGATCCTCGCCTACTGTCGTGTTTACTATCTTACCATTAGGATCAACCACCACCTTGGTTGGAAAGCCCTGTATACCATACTTTGCCCCAAGCTTGCGCAGGTTAGCATCGTCGCAGTAAACCTGTGGCCAAGGCAACTGGTACTCGTCAACAGCAGCACGCCACTTATCCTCAGAGTCGCGACAGTCAACACCTAATATTTCCATTTTATCCTTGTACTTTGTGTAGTAGCTCTTAAGCTGAGGGAAACCCTTAATGCACCAGATGCACCATGAGCCCCAGAAGTCGATTACTACATACTTGCCACGCAGGCTCGACAGCTTTGTGGTTGCTCCCTGCAGGTTTGGCAGTTCAAAGTCGGGCGCCATGTCGGCCTCATCCTCAGCTGCAGCAGCCTCTGTATTCTGGGCATTTTCTGCAGGTGCTACGGGTTTTGCCTTATTACCGCAGGCAGTAAATAATGTTATAGCTAGCGAAAGTAAAGTAAGGGTTAAAACGGACTTTTTCATATATACGAAGTTGAGAAAAATTTAATTTGTTGTTTTATTTATTATAACATTCAAAAATCTTGTTGATGGTGTCCTCTGGCAATTTCTTGGTGAACAGACTAACTATCCACACCACTGGGAATCCACCCACCATGGCTATAGCACCACAGTTGATTGGGTTGATAGGGTTGCCTGCCAGCATGTTCACTACGGTAAGACCCACACCCCAAATGAAGCATGCCCATACAGCGGCTGTGGTGATGTTACGCTGATACAGTCCCAGCATAAATGGAGCCAGGAATGCTCCAGCCAGAGCTCCCCACGAGATACCCATAAGCTGGGCGATGAACGTAGGAGGATTAAGAGCTATCAGCAGCGAGATGGCGATGAAGAACATAATGAGCACGCGCATCACAACCACCTTACGACGCTCAATCTTCTCAGATACGATATCGTTTATCTCACCATCCTCAACCTCGCCAGGCAGCGATTTCTTGTCGCGATAGATAAGGTCGAGAGTCATGGTAGAGCTCGATGTGAGCACCAGCGAAGCCAGTGTCGACATTGATGCACTGAGCACCAGCAGCACTACCAGCGCAATAAGGATATCAGGCAGATTTACCAGCATAGATGGCACGATAGAGTCGAATGCCAGCTTGCCATTTGGCAGCATAGGAGGAGTTCCGAACAGGCGTCCGAAACCACCAAGGAAGTAGCATCCGCCAGCCACGATAAATGCAAACACTGTTGATATCACTGTTCCACGCTTGATGGCGCTCTCGTCAGTAATCGAGTAGAACTTACCCACCATCTGTGGTAGTCCCATGGTTCCAAGAGATGTCAGTATAACCACGCCCAGCAGTCCCCAAGGATCAGGCCCGAACCACGAAGCAAAGCCTCCGTTAACCATTGGGTCGGTATCTGATGGGATAGCAGCCAACTTATCTACAGCAGCAGAAAGTCCGCCCTGCAGATTGAGCACAGCCACGATAACAGCCACGATACCAAACAGCATTATTATGCCCTGTATAAAGTCGTTCATAGCAGTAGCCTTGTATCCGCCAAGTATTACGTACACTGCAGTAAGTATCGACATGATGATTACGCAGTACTCGTAAGGAATGCTGAATCCCATCTCAAACAGTCGTGAGATACCACTATACACACCAGCGGTATAAGGGATAAGGAATACGAATGCTATTATCGAAGCAGCTACGCGCAGACCCTGATCGCCAAAGCGAGTTCCAAAGAAATCAGGCATTGTGCGACTCTCTATATGCTGAGTCATCAGCTTGGTTCTGCGACCAAGGATTATCCATGCCAACAGCGATCCGATGATGGCGTTACCAATACCAATCCATGCACTCGAAAGTCCGTATTTCCATCCGAACTGACCAGCGTAACCCACGAATACTACAGCTGAGAAATAACTTGTTCCAAAGGCGAAAGCCGTAAGCCAAGGACCTACAGCACGTCCACCCAACACGAAACCTTCAACACTACTGGCCTGCTTGCGAGTGTACAGTCCCACTCCAATCATCACCGCCAGAAATATAATCGTAAATGCTATCTTTATAATCATCTTTAATTCTTACATTTTATAATTTTTACATTGTTCATTAAAACGCCACCTGCATCTGTGCCTGCAGCCAATTATAATCCTTTCCTATCATGTCACCACACATGCAGCGAGTGTATTGCAGCTGCATACGGCACTTCTTGTAGAACCAGTATTGCAGTCCCACGGTAAGGTTTGTCTGGTCCCAGCCATCCACCTTTGTATTGCGGTCGAAGGTCTCACCACTTGCCACAATGTCAAGAGCGTCAACCACGGGAATTGTTGTAGTAACATATCCACCACGGCTACCAACGTTTCCGTCTTGTCCGCCCAGCCACTCAGCACGTATCGATGCAGGGCGAGCCTCCTTATATTTGCTGCCAGTGTAAGGTTGAGTCTTGTACTCGGCACCCACGCTGTAGCGATTACGCTTATAGTTGTCGCCCACGTTTATCTCTGGGTTCCAAGCAGCAGTGCCCACAGCACATCCAGTGCCAAGATATCCTGATGCCACCACGCGGAATCCATCAACAGGGCGCAATTCCAACTTGGCTATAAAATCCTTCTGGTTGTTCAGGTCCTTACGGTTTACACCCTGTCCACTCATCAGCGCCAGTTCGTAGTGTACCAAGCCCTTTGCCAGGTCGCCATACACCTCAAGACCCATGTCACGTCCGTAGTTCACTCCGTTCAGCGGGTCAGGACCCTCGCCAGCCAAGTAGAGCACAGCCTGCGAGTAGACATCCACCAGCTCAAGCTGAGTTGGACTCATTGGGTTCTCCATTGTGTACGAATGTTTGAACTGTCCTAAGCGCACTGTAAGCTCGTTGCCTTTCGACAGGCGATAGTCTGTGTAGAACTCCTGCACCACACTCGAGAAGTCGTGCATAAACAAAAACGACCATCTGTCAGTAATTCTGGCCTTGGCCCACAGCAGTGTTCGTTTCAGGTTGTAAGCATTCTGCGGTTTGTCGTTAGGGTTCTGATAGCTCCATCCCCCCTGGGCATAACCGTTCAGAGTAATACGACTGGTAAAATCCTTTGTCCAGTCGATCTCACTGCTATTCTGCTGTGCCGATGCCATAAGGCTTGAGCCCATCATCATCATCACAGCCAGCAGTTTCATTTTGCAAGTTTTACGTTTCATTTAGTCATTAAATTTTGATTATTTAGTTCCTTGCGGCAGCAAAAGTACTACTTTTCCGCCAAATAGACAAAATTTTCTGCATATTTCTTTCAGAAATCTATATTTATGCATTGATAAATAGTATTTTTCGTCTATTTCCGCTTGGCCTCACGGCAAAATGCAACCAAATCGCCCCATATCGGTTTTTCTCGATAAGCAGCTCATCAAAGTCCTGATGCGATTCCTCAGCGTAGTCCAGCAGTATGGCCGCATAACGTATCAACTGCTCCATGCCGCTCACCCTTATATCCACCGCACATCCTGTAAGGTGGTTGCTATTCGCCACCCCGCCAATCTTCCTATTCAACTGCGGAGATCTGTAACCACTATTGATAATTATCGGAGCTCCCCTCCCTTTGGAGGGGTCGGGGGAGGCTCTCTCCCTCAACACTTCAAGCCACTGACACAATCGTTTCATATTCGCAATCGCCTCATGCGATGGAATGTTATAAACTTCAGGATGAGAATTACTCTTTGTGAACTCCCCGAGCGTAAAGTGCTCGGAGAGTTTTGCATTACTATTCAATTGAATTACCTGTTCCATTTCTAATTTTTACATTTTTACATTATCTAATTTTTACATTTTTCCAAATGTACCTGCGTACCTGCGTTCGCTTGTTCAGAATATAAGTACGCCCTTCTTCTTATAGAGAAATTTAGTGGTGCCATTCTCCACATATTCGCCAGACTTAACTATAGCGCCGTCTTTCTGCATACGCTTAATTCTCATTCGTGCGGCATCATTACCCTTCAAATTAAAACAGCGTATCACATCTGCAGCCGAGAACTCTTCTGGTAATCTGTTATAGCCCTCAATGGTTTTCTGGCTGTGGCGACGATTAGAACATGCATCACGCATCTTATCATCAAAGTACTTTTCAGCGAGAGGACCGAAGTAGTGACGCTGGCATGCGAACTGGATGTTGACTATAAGCTCTGCAAGCTTGTCGTCAATCTCATCAGTTTCAAACTCTCCGCACCAGTATTCGCCCTCTTGGTGAAGCTCGCCCCAGTGGCGCATCACAATGAATGGTGCCGAGTAGTTAATGCCATGGTAGGCACATCGCTTAAGCAGCATCTCGTCAGCCTTTGAGTCATTATCAGCAGCGTCAGCCATGCGGCGGGCAGTCCAATCGTACATCGTGCGGACTATTCGCTTGATGCTCAACTCACCTTTGGTTTTATCCAACTTCTTTGCCCATTCTGCCAGACGGTTATCACTTTCATCATCCGTATCCTCATCAAGATTCATCATCTCATAATGAGTGCTTGGCAAGGGGATACAGGTAAGACGTGTGGCCAATCCAGAACCAAAGTTCGTCTCATTCACCTTCTTCTTCAAGGCTATTGGCGTACCTGTGTACACATAGTTCCAGGTAACGTTGAAGTCCTGCATTATAGAGTCCATATTTGAGTATGCCTGACCATCCTCCTCATTATGGAAAGCTTTCAGCTCCAAATTCTGCTTGTCAATCCACGAGCCGCCCTTCTGCACGCTCAAAGTATTATCCAGCTCAGTGTCAAAAGTGAGCATGTGCAGCTGCATTGGCACACCATCCACATTTTCCACTGCGTTTACCATATCCTGAATAAACTGGGCGTTAGAGGTACGCGAGGGATGAATTCTAACCACAACCTTAGGCTTCTTGGGTTTCTCCTTGTTAGCGCCCTTGGTTTTCATTTCCTCGCGGTAGCGGTTAATTGCATCCTTGCCCACTTTATCAGCAGCCACTATTGGCGCAGCCAAGAACTCATACAAACGAGTAGCAAAGCTTTTACCGCTGGCAGGGTCGCCAATTATAAGCGCAGAAGAATTAAGTCTTCTCAACTTCGATGGTCTGTGATAGAAGCGATATGTACACCTTGTCATCAAGGTCATCATCAGTGCGCCTGACACTACCAATGCTGCTGGATATTGGTTCTTTTTCAATCCTTTGCAGGCATCGGCCAGCACAGGATAATAAGGAAAAAGCTCCTCTATCTTCTCGCCCCACTCCCAGAGCCATTTATCTATCTCTTCCTCACTCATAGAGGCTTCATCCGTCTGCGAGCCCTGCGTAATCTGCTTCCATGTCTGCCCTGTCGCCTCTTCAATTGCATCTTGCATAACCTTACTGGGCTGTTGGTTGAGGTATTTCTTCTCCTTTTCCGCCATTCGCTCAGCGGCACTGGAAACCGTCTGCTCCACATTCTCGTTTCGCTCTTTGATGATCTCCTGCACCCACGGCTGCGCTTTGAGCGCTCGCAATACCTGGGCTCTATCTCCATCGAAGAGCACAAGCAAATCTGAGGCGAGTTTGAGACTTTCATTATGTCTGTTGCTGTCAGCCGCGCATGGCAACTTGCCAGCGTAACGGCAATCAATGATAGACTGAACATCATACCCTCTCCATTTTAATTGTTCAACATTCTGCGTGACTGGGGACTGGTCCCTGTCACAGTATGTGACTGGGCCCTGTACCCTGTCACGCTCCTGCCACCTTTCTGGGCCCTGTACCCTGTCATCCGGGTGCGTAGCCTGTGAATGACCGTCTCGATATAGAGCAGTATATCGCTCGCAAAACTCTTTGTTCTCATACGTAAATAGTTCTTTATCAATATACAAAATGTCAGATTCTTTACAAAGAAAGCTCATTCTACTAGCATCCTTGCAGCTTTCATCTACAATAACGTTAAGCACATTCGCCATGGCGTGCTGATTGTCAATAAGATTTCCCCAATCAAGTCGAGCTTTGAATACAATCTTTAATCCCCTGCCACTCGGTGTAATATAGATAAGCAAAATGCCTAATGCCTTTAGGTCTAAACCCTTCTCTATCCAACCCTGATACAGAGTCAAAGGGTTTTCAACATGATCTATATCCATCACCACAAGTCCCGTCAATCGTGTGGCAGCCTGCTTGCGCCATGCGCCTGTTTTTCCGCTCTTCGATGTTGTCTCATCAAACGTAGCCTGGAAGATAAAGGCGGGCAATTTGCGTTTCAGCGAGGCATCGCCTGTTTCTCGGAACTTATCTATATTCTCATTCCATTTCTCCGCCCTGACGAGCGCATAAAACTGCGCTTCGTCAACGGGCAAAGTAGGATTACTCAAATTCTTCTGATAACAAAATCCCATAAACTTGAAAATTAAACACGATCTACGATTTCTCTATCAACCAGATGCCCTGTGGCAATTCTCATCTCACGTTCCATAGCAGTGACAATGCGCGGGACTCCGATCGACTTTTTCAGCGCACAATAGTACTTAATGCACTTTGGACTCTCCTTTAGCCAACCATGCTCCAACGAAGCAAGCAACTTGTCCTTGGGACGCACATAGCCAGGCTTTCGCGACTCGCGATTGTACGCTCTGAACATTATCTTACCTGTCACTGCATCGTAACGCAATGAACCTTCTACACACTTTCCTGACAAGAGGCACTCCAGCACCTCCATAGGGATTTCAATATATTTTCGCATAAACTGTCGAATTATGAGCTAAGGAAGCGGTGGTTTTAGTTGAGCTCATTTAGTACGTACACGTTTCCGCCGCTCATCCTCCGACTCTGATTAATAAAACTATTCTATAACTATTTCTTTTGTTAATATGTGGCGCACCACGCCCAGACCACTTCCTGCCTTGCTCATGCCGCAGCTTATCTGCCACTTGCTGCATTTAAACTTGTGCTGTACCTTCAAGCCCATCAGCTTGCACTGTCTAATACCCTCGTAGTCGATGGTTTTATGCTCGCACGATGCGCAGCAGCACTTAATCTCTATACCGTAAATATTCCTCGTCTTCTCCATATCTCTGTTTCATTTCTCTTATTTCACGTCGCAGCTGGGCTATCAGCTTTTTCTGCTCCTTCACTTGGGCGTTCAGGGCGTCTATCTCCTTTTGCATTTGCTTGGGCAGACTTCCCTCGCGAGCCGCATCCATCAGGTGCTTTATCTCCCTGGTGTTCATTGTGTTTAGTCGCTCCATCCCAAGTCGGATAGCAATACCTTCAACCAAACCCGCAGGCGTGTAGTACATAAACTCTTCTTTGTCAATAGCCAGCGAATAACCATTCTGGCGTGTTGTAACACTTACTTTTAGATTCATCATTTTTACATAGTTTTTTAATATTCATCATCCTCTTCTTGTTGTTCTCTCTTTATTCCGTGTTCTACGGCAATCATCGTGTAGCAGCAGTCAAGCACATAGTCGGCCGATGGGCAGCCCGTGGTTGTTACCACATGTCCTAGTGCGAAAAAAAGTAGGTCTTCGGCCATCTCGCGCTGCATCTCTTTACAGAATCCTAACAGTTGCCACCTTAGCAGTTCCATCAGCTCCTGGCTAACCTCGTCTTCTACCTGAGCCATAAATCCTGCGGCTACCTTATCAATAGCATAGTTGCCACTCATGTCTCTAGCCACCACATCTTCAATCTCCGCGTAGTTCTCTACATAAAACATTCTTCTTTTCATTTTCTCTTAATTCTAAATTTTAAATTCTAAACTAATTTTGCATCGTCGCGAGGAGGTTTTATTTCCTTTTGACGATGCAAAGGTAGAGATAAAAAAGCGCGTCAAACGGCGTTTCCGTATATGCGTATTTTTCGCGTATTTTATGCGTATTAATTCTTTCTAATGCGTATTCTGTGCGTACTTTTCACGCCTCATCACCTATTATTTCGCACTTAATTATATTCCAAAATGTGTCGCACAGGTCGCTCATCGGATTATATTTAAGCTCATAGTAAGCCTCATCATCAGGAATATCCATCACGCGTCCAAAGTTCTTTATTACATTCTTGTTAATCTGCAGACTTTCTGGCCATCCTTCTGGAGTAGCACTCATGGCAATACTCAGGAAGTTATATTGCAGCAGTCCGCCATCCAGCCTGTCACGTATCACCTGATAGATAGCCTGCCACTGATTCTTGAATCTGAACATCTTGGGATAATTAGCTCGCAGCGAGCCAAGGCATGCGCGCAGCATGTCAGTACGCTCATCTGGCGACATACGGCGATACTTCTTGCGTATCTGGTCCTCTATGCTTACACGATACTTAGTTGATGTAGTCGAGCTATCCTCATCCATAGTTGGCACAGGGAACTTTCGCACCTGATAGAACTCACGTATCTCATTAGTCTTATTAATAAGATATGTAAGTCCGTGCATGCATCCATGCGCTAACAGCGAGCACACATAGTGTTCGGCCAGTGCGTATGTACCCGCACTCATAGCCATAGTTACCAACTGATCTTCACGAATTCTCACTCCATCATGCCAGATGTACTGGACTTCTTCTTTCTCTTTTCTCATTTTCTTTTGTGATTAAAGAGAAGTTCTAGGCCTATCGCTCCTCGAATTAATATTCTATTGATCAATTCGGAGCGCAAAATTATAACAATCGTTTTAAACAGGCAACAAAAAAATCCGACCATTTCCGCATTTTGCGAATTTGGTCGGAAAAGTTCCGTAAAGTTCAGAAAAGTTCCGTAGTTTTGGCTTAAATATCCAAAGTTTTAAGTTTCAAAAACTTCACTTTTGCACTTCTATAAAACCCCACGTTTTTATATCCATTATATTTTGGATTCAAGAATTCGCTATACTTACTCTTCGACACAATATCCTTGCATCCAAATACTTTAATAAAATCCTTATAGCTTGGTTTGTCCATAACTCCTGCATCAATTGCAGCTCTTAATGGACATAATATCGTTTTAGCAGTCTTTCGTCCCTTCGTAAGTTCGTAAAGCAAATCGATAACCATTGTCGCTTTTCGCAAATCAACAAGAGTGCTTGTAAATAGTATAGAGGCTAAGATTGCGTTATCATCGAAACGCGCCTTTCTTACTTCCTGCTGGGCAGTATCGGCGATTAGTAAATTTTCTATCTGGCGTCCTATCACGGCGCATGCGCTCATCATTGAAAACTCATCACGCCCACTAATCATGTCGCCCGTTGGCACCACGGCCAGTTTCTCTTGGTTAAGACTCGTGTTCAGCCCCCTGCACACAATATCTACCAACTGTTGTGGAGAGCTGAACGCCTTCTCATTCTCCTCCACCACAAAACTCATACCCTCTTTGCGGCTCACTATCACCACCGTGGCAAATTGCCTATCCTCCCAAGGATATCGGTGCCAAAACATGTGGTCATTCTGGGCCACATATCCATTGGCAATTTTCATCACTGCTATGCCATTATCTGGCTCAAACAGGCAAACATGCGAGAACACATGCTCTCGACTTTCATCAGTGAAAAGTAATTTTTGGTTCTGTCGTAGGAAGTCTTCTCTCGTCACTTTCGAAAGGACTTCCTGTGGTTGTAACCCATCGGGGTTGGCGTACCATATCTCCTCGCTTACGAGTTGAAACGGACAAATTAAATAGTACATGGTTCTTTATTATTTAGTTAGAAAATAAGAGCCCCACTAATGAGGCTCCTCAATATCAAGCCCAAAGATAGCGCTTTTCCATAAGACCACAAAGACTTTTTCGCAAAATTGCGTTAGCGTTAAACTTTTATCCCAAAAGGTTTGGTCAACTAAAAATAATGTGGTATCTTTGCAGCCTATTTTAATGGTTAAGGTTTATGGTAGATTAATTTAGTTTTTTAATTAATTAAGCTAGAGGCTAGCAGTGATGCTCGCCTCTATTTTCTAATCATCCATATCCAGCGAAGCCACAAAATCATCATACGCCGCCAATTCTTCACGATACGCACGATACTCTGCTTCATCAAAGTCATCGTCATCGCTGCTAACTCCTGCAGCCCCATAGCCCTTTTCTTCCACAGCACTCTGTGTGTTCAAAGACTTGCTGTATGGCTTACCATAACTCATCAGTTCCTTGACCACCACAAATACGAATACTGTTACAAAAGTAATTACAAATATTACCATATTCTATTATTCATTCTTCATCGTTCATATTTATAAATCAACTATTATCTTCCCATATCATAGAGAAGAATTCTTTTACTGATGAAACTAATTCTGGATCATCTGTCAAGATTCCAGCTTCATAGTTCCCAAGAGTCAATTGTCTAATTCCTGCTTTGGTAACATTAGCAGAACCAATGTAGGCAATTTCGTCATCAATAATATAAACCTTTGCATGATTTCTATCGCTAAACTTATATTCGAATAAATCAGGATTCCCCATTTGCTGATAATACTCCTGCCATTCTTTAGTGAACGAATCTGAGGGATTAGAACATATTATTTGTACAGCGACACCATGTACTGCCTTATTCATCAGATATTCTATAAATGGAGTCCCATCATTATAATATACTCCTTGCTTAGCTGTTGGCTTCAAACGAAAACGCTTAAAGTTCGCAGTCATTATCTTGATAGAAGATTTTGCATCACATATTCTTTGAACAACTTCGTCGTAATGACTATCGTTTGTTACAAGACGAGATGAGCTGGATGGCATCGAGCGACGGACATAATCAAGAACACTATTCTTCGACACTTTCCATCGCATATACTCATCTCTACATGCTTGTATTGCGCCTTGTTTTACAAGGCACTCAAATTCGGCCTTATTACAATTCAAGTATTTTCTTGCAGTACGCCCACATATTAACTTATCGTCTTCATCAATTGTCATAGCTTCCAACCTTACGTTAAAATTACAAATGCCATATAGTTATTTAGATTGTTTTCGATGGCAAATATAGCAATTATTTATCAAATCTACAACTATTCTATAAAAAAATATCTATGAAATATATAAGTTTCATAAAGCAACAAAAAGGGGAACCTTTCGGTTCCCCTAAGATCAGCTTTAGCCCTTGCATATCTTCTTGATATACACGTATATCACAGGTATACTCCACACAGACAAGTAGTCCCAAGGTTCTAGTGGGATTCCACATAACACTTTAATAACTACATTTATTAATCTGAAAATTGAAGCAGTGACCTTAACAGTATCAACAAGGTCATGCCTCCTAACTTTATCCGCTAGTCTGGCAATCTACTGCCAAAACTAGCCATTACAAAATTTACTAATCATATTATTTATTAAATTTAGTTTATGACTAACCACCAAAGTGGCATGATCTAATTTGGGCATCAATGACTTACCCTTCCATCCACCCATTCTCTTGCAGTCTCATTTAGCCCTAATTTACAAGAATCCGCTGTCCTTTCGAACTACACGAACATTACTTGCGCCGCAAAGATACAACTTTTCACAAAAACAAACAAATAATATCGCAATTATTTGAATTGCGATATTATTGTTTTAAGAAGCTATGGGGAATCTTACTCTTCCACCTCGAAGTTTAATCCTAACTGTGATGCAGACTCTTTTATACTCTTAACAAGAGGAGAATTGTCTGTAAGTGGGCTTGTTGCATTATTACTTGCAGTAAACTTCACTTCAATCTTCAGATTGTTATTCTTCAGAGTATTTACGAAGCTAGAGAACAACTGACTATAGTTCTCAATAGGCACATTTCCATTTATCACCACCTTCTTATATGTCTTTGTTGCTGGCGTAGGAGTTGGTTCTTGTCCAGCACCTGGAGTTGGTGTTGGAGTTGATTCCGCACCTGGTGTTGGAGTAGGTACAGGACCTGCGCCTCCTGCAGGTTTAGGCATAACAGAAGGATCGAGCAACCAATAGCCTTCTTCCTGAGGATTCAGGAAAGCTACAATCTCTTCGTGATAGATACGAGAATAATGATCCAAATCTCCTGTGCCAACATTCCACATGCCTTCCTCACAATATCTGTTCACAGTATCTCTTACTGCTTCAGCATTCAGAATCATTGGCTTATCATCAAATCGCAAGAATGCCTCATAAACATCATTTACCTTTACCGGCTTTTCTATTGTAGGCATTAATCCATGACGATTAATGATATTCAGTCCAATCTTTCGCAACACGATACCATTATCGTGCAACTCCTGCAGAGTATTAACAGAAAGCTGAGCAGCAAAGTCTGACGTAAACGAGCTGACTTCAATTGTTTGCAAATCCTCACGAACACACTTCACCACAGTATTATACGCATGTATTAATTGCTCTCTTGCAGAATCGCTACTAAGCTTCTTTCTATCCAATACATCCTTTCGCTGGTCGTTATCCAGTTGGCTGCTGTATTCCCTGATAATCTTGTCGCATGCCAGATACTCCCTGAGTTTGGTACTTAGTGCTGCCTTACCTGCTTCTGAGCACAAAAGGTAGAGCATTGTATTACGATATACACGCTGCGTTGTGCCTCTCATTTGGGCAATTTGCTTGATGATTTGCTGAGCTGAACGACTCACATTACCACCTGCAGCAACAGTATACTTAGGATGCAAGATAACAAACGTAAGCTGTTTCTGTTCTGGCACATCACCAGTTGGGTCAACAAGTACTTTCACCTTTGCCACATTAGCCACAGCCTGCTTAACCATCTGCATGATTTCACCATTCATCTCATCTTCCTTCACATCACCCTTAGCCTGATTAATAAGGATATTGATGTTAGGCTTTGACTGGAACCAATAGCTTTGTTCGCCACCAATACTACTGCGATACATGTAGTGTACCACATTCTCCAGCTGGTTTACTGTAGAGTCGATATCAATATGCTGGAATGCATCAGGTTTAAGCAAGCATAGCTTCAACTGCTTAAGCGATAGTCCTTTTTGCGACGACGAGCCAATTGACGCCATCAATACTGTTGTGGTAACAGCTGTTGCCAAGTGGTACTCACCAATATTGTTACCAGCATTCTGTTCGTCTAACTTATAGGCATTACTTATGGTACCAAATACGTCGGCATGCATCACAGAGTCCCATTGTGCACCCATCAGACTTGTAATCTGACTCTGCAATGTAGGCAGGTTTTCCATCTGCACATCGTTTGTATGAATCAAGGCCTGTGTACCAACCAAAGAGTTTCTACGCTGCCACAAGTCTTTTACTATACTTGCCAACAATCGTAAAACGCCTCGGGTTCGCTGGAATCTTGAATCACTTCCCCATCTAATACGGAACAAGTCTATAAGCTCTGGGTGGAATGGATACGACTTCTTAATACGCTCAGCATAAGCCACACGATCAGCCTCAGCAGGTAGCGAATCTCTGCGATTATGGTACATATCCTTATACTTCCTTGCCACCTGATTTATCACACTTTCATCAGTCATACGGTCGAACAGGCGACGACGAACTACCTCATAGATTTCTTCATCATCTACAGGCTTTACGCTACTACCCACACGAATAACGCGGGTTTCAAGTGATGACAGAATCTCCTGTCCTATTTCGCTCGATGCCACTTCTCTTGCACTTGCAGGCAGGGTGCAGATGAGTACTGTTTTAGGTATTGATGATACCACCTCAGTAAGTGTCTGCATGAAGCTATTAGTTTGTGTGAACAGTGTTCCACTACCAACTATTTTTCCACTTGCCTTGTTACAATAGTCAGCTAACTCATCTATCAGTATGAGTGCAGGGCTTGCTCCCTCAATAATCGGTTTAATATCTTGGGCTGTTGGTGCAATCATCTGTACATCAGCGTTTCGCACTCTCTCATATCCCTCTCTTCCTCCTAATTGCCAAGCTAGTTCACCCCAAAGGGTATGTATTACGATGTCATCCTCTACCCTATGGCCATCTGTAACGCTAACTGTATTCTGAGTAAACACAGCCACCCTTGCACTTTCAAATTGTGGCATATCCTCAGGATCCAAAATGTTACGTGCAGCTACTAAATCCTTAAAAGTATGGCTATCCTTAACTACATGATACAGCGAAATTAGCGAGTGAGTTTTACCACCACCAAAACCAGTTTGTAGCGATATAACTCTGTTCTGACTCTCCTTACCATTCAAGGCCTGTACCACTCTACGAATCAACTCGCGCATACCATCAGTAACGTATGTGCGATCGAAGAACGATACTATATCCTGGTAAACAACAGGAGCTGTACCAGATGCCACCTCCTCGATGTTTGCAGCAAAGATACTTTCATCGAGTTGGCCATTGCGAATATCATATTGAGGCATGATGGTGTTAAACCATGCTGGCAACACACCATTATTATCTACAGCTCCATTATCATCAAATGATGATCTATTAGAATCTACGGTAACATTTGCTGCAGGCATTGTTTCTGTAGTTTGTTGCTCAATGCCCTTGATTCTTTTCAGCTCATCTTCAAGTTCCTGCATTTCAAGCAGTTTTGCTACTTGAATCATATTACTGAATGCGCGCTCTGCTTCATCAGCATCAAGACTATCATTATCAAAATGAGCCCAGTTGTTACGGGTATCTTGCAGTTCTTGCAAACAAGAGCGCAATCTGTTATAATTCTTGGGGAGGTTACCCACCTCTCTTGTAACGCTTTCTTTGTAGTTTATGATAAACGTTACGAGATTATTATAATCTATCAGCCCCAATAGCGATGAACCATTAGTATTTAATTGTGCTCGTTGCAACTGCCAATTAGACTTTTTACGCTCGTTGTCTATACGGTTCTCAAAATCCACGTCCCACGAAATGCCGCCCTGGCATTCGCGCTGAATCACACTTACTGCGTATGGACGCATGGCATCCAAAAACACTCCAAGACCACGCTGTAACTTTTCTCTATCCATAGTTGTTCAGTTTTTATTCGTCAATATCACTAAACAGATCAACCTGCTTAAACTTCGCTATTTCCTTACACTTCTGCCTAAGCATTTCTGCACTCGACAGCAATCCTCTTACATCAGTCAAATCATCGCCCTCAGGCAAATGACCACCCAAGAAATCCAATAATCTCCACAATGGTGCATCACTCTGTGAACAAAGATCACGTACCAAATGCAACAGCTGTATTTGATTACCCATGTGGTAAGCCATCATCATACGATGAGCCTGAGAAATCAAATAATCAGTGGGCTGTGTGCCCAAATTGTCACTTTTACCTAAATGTTCTGCTGCTGTAGCCAAGTGCTGTTGATTACCATTCGCAATTAACAATCTATCGCTTTGCAAACTTCTAATCTCAACATTCACGCCTACACGAGTGTATTTGTTCACATCATCAAATTTACAATCTGCCATACCATTCATCTGCAGCCAGCCACAATAGAACTTTGTTTGTGGTTCACCAGGCACTCCCTCGAGCAAAGCTTGCGCAGCACTATCTCGAGCAAATTCCAAAAGTTGTCCAACACTAACAGGATCACCTTCACTTGTTTCAACTCTCTTATAATGACCAAACACACTAACTGCTTGCCCAAAACATGCAGTCAAAAGGTCTGCACCACGAAAGCCCAAACCATACAATTTTTCGACTTCGTATTTTACGAGTTGACGAATATCGCGTTTCACCTCCTCAAAATCAGCATAGCCTTTTCGTTCAGATGGCCTACAAGCAACAGTTACCGAGGATTCAAGAGTTGACATTTGTGCTTTTAAAGCTATACTCACTTCGGTATCCATTGGCCAACTACCTGTAATATTCATTCGTGAATCAAGAATAGAATTACATAATGTTGTCCATGCTTCTGTACTTTGATGAGCAAACATAATACTTACTATATCAGAAGTCTGACTTTCAATTGTATCAAAAATATTTGTTAAAGTTTGTTCAAAATGTTTCCGTGCTTCATCTGTATTCCCCATAAAACGATGTTTAATGGCTGTACATTCTTCTGCTTTTGGAGTAAGAGGTGTCGTAAAAGTTTGAGGATACAAATCTCCAATACTTCTTTTAAGCCAAACATAAAAGAAGTCTGATAAATCAGCATAAGAAATAGCATCATAATATGGCGGATCTGTTACCACACAGTCAAGTACCTTTTCCCCAAATTGGTATTGATCACCACTTACAACATTATTAAATGTACAAGGGAAAGCGCTTTCCTCGCATATAACATTGATTATTGATTCCAACTGACCATCACATGCTCCAGACAAATTCGAGAAAGGATTCATCTCAGGGTAATCAAAAACCATTGGCAAAGCTTGTCTACCAAAAGGATGTTCTACGGTTTCCTGTAATTTGTGCCAAATACCAAAAGAAGAATTTCTCGCTATTACCTTGTCTAAGAAGATTGCCATGTATGTAACTATGGCTTTTCCGTAATCAGTAGAAGCCAGTTCTTCTTTCTTCGATAATATTTCATCTATAAAAACTGATATAGTATATAATTGACGATTAGTAAATAAGTCCCCAAAAGATTCATACCCCCATAGAGGGACTTTTAAATTTTGGGAATCATTCTCTGGTAATTTCTCAAATGGGATTATAGATGCCTTCCCTATTTCCTTCGTGAGATTAATTTCGTCATCATTAGGAATACTAAAAATTCTTTTACCATTGTGTTCTTTTATTATAGCTACTAGTTTTTCGCCTGTTCTCCTTTCCTTGAATTGTCTTTTAATATTTGATGCGTCAGTTAAATTACCGCAACATGGGCATGTAAGATTACAATGATTATTCCAACCATCGTCTGAACATTGTCCATTTTCAATTTTAAAGCTAATATCCGCCCCACTGATTAATGGCTTTAAGTAGACCCATTCTTTGGATGAGGCACTTCTTCTTTTAGACAAATAAAATTGTTTCAACAATGGAACTTCCGCACCGCATGAAGGATTTGAACATTTTGCAGTTCTTACCCAATAGAAAACTAAATTTTCCTTATTGTCATAATTCTTAGAACATCTTTTTGATGCATTATTAATAACTTGTTTAGTGTAGAATTCGACGTCGAAAGCTAAACGATTTGGAATATGATAAACCTTACCATTAAAAGTAATGCCTCTTTCCTCTTCTTGCGCCATTTTAACACCTTCCTCTCCATATAGTTTTTCAAACTCATCCTTACTATAGACAATAGGCTTTCCATATTTCTGAGGAAACTCCGCAGAGCCACGTTCAATAATATGGGCTACAGGATTAATATCGTTACCATAGCTACGACAACCTAAACGAGCTGCTTCCAAAGGAATAGCACCACCACCAGCAAATGGATCGAATACTGACGGCATTTCGTTTTGGAAGGCATCAATAGCTGCTTGTAATTCCGTTTCTGCTTGCTTAACTTGTTCCGTTTCTATATGTCTATTGGGGATAGAATACAATTTCTCTTCTGCGTTAGGAATAGCATCATAAAGTTGATTAAACTCCCCATGCAATTGCTCCCAAGTAGCATCGGCACGTTTATCACTCTGATAGGCCACATAAATCAATTCACGTGCCAATCTGAGAATTTTTGGATTATTCTTATTTTCCCACTTGATGAGCGACCAATCATCCAATTGTTCTTTGGGTGAAGTTGATTTACCTGCAATCATATTCTGCTGGCATTTCTCAGAGAACTTACCAATAAACATCATCAAGCGATTACGGAGATTATCCTCCATCTCGTCAACAACGCTGGTATATGGAATATCTCTATATGGCTTATAATGCAGTTTACCCAGCCCAGTGTTAAGCAGCATTTCTACAGCATATTGAAATGCCACAGGACAATTATCATCCAGTGGGTCTGGAACCAAACTGGCAAAGACGATTGCACGACATACAGGCAGTGGACGGCGTGCCCACCATAGGTGCAGTGTTGAGATATGTCCATGACGTATACTCTTATCACGTACACTTTCTGCTGATATTTCTTTGATGGGCAGAGCCACCTCTATGAGTTTCTTTGCTTTCATAATTCGTTTATGTTATTCTGCCATTCTTCCAATGGGAGATAGAACTGAACACCTTTTGACTTCTGTTCAAAGTTCAGTTTGTGGGCAGGGTCATTTATTATATTAAGTTGTGGATTGGTTTTACAATTTGTTACTATATATAGCCATGCTTTGTTACCAAGTTGAGCCAAGCGGTTCATCTCGTTTTCCGACAGCATAACACCATCGGTACCTGAGCGGCCTTTTACTTCAATGTAACGCTTTATGCCTTGAGCATCGATACTCTTAATGTCGTAACCAACGTTATCTTTTGATACATCCTCAGGATTGCGGCCATTTGCTTTCTCGTAATCCATGGCTGTTTGCATGCCTATAGCTTCAACTTCGTCATCACGACTCATACCAAAGTTGTGTTTATACTCTACTTGGTTAAGTGGAACAACGTAGGCACATCCTAAGACCTCAGGAGCAGTTGGGAAAAGTTCTGCTCCATCCTCCAATTCTTTAAGTCGAATTTCTTTTCGCTGTTTCAATTCTGCAAGTCGAGCTTCTTTAGCATCAAGTTTCTGCTGAGCCTTTTCGTCATCACCAAGGAATACAATACCCTGAAGTTCATTTATCTCTCCCTGAATATCAACAATAATATTCTGGAAAGCAATTTTTAAGTACTCCAGGCGTTTTGCATTATCTTCTTCTACCACATGCTTTGTTTGTTCAAGCATAGGCTCGGTAATATTCTCATAAGCCCAGCTTACCACCTCATCTTCATTTACTACGTCTGGTGGTGTTATCTCTTTAGCAAAATCAGCAGGAGGACAAAGGTCCAGAAGCTTGGCTGGTGAAGTCTGACGGAATTCACCATTCTGTTGGCATACCAAAGAAAGTAGCTGGTTTACAACATTTGGCTCACCATCTTGATTAACATGATTATCATTAATCTGATTCTTTACAAAGTAAGCAAAATAGGGTTCTTGGTCTTCAGGAGAAACCAGTACAGTACCTTTCAGCATCTCATCGCGGAACTGATCGCTAACCACATCTACTACACTATCAAATAAGGCATTGCCTGGATTGATATAATGGGCACGACCATATTGGGCTGTAGATGCCTGATACTCCAAGAACAACTGCTTATCGAAGAAGAAGTATAACTGAGTTAGGTTCTCTGCATAGATGTTATATTTCTCCTTTAATCGCTTTGAAATGACTTCTGGAATAACATCTATCTGATAGATACCATCTGAGAGTTCACGATACTGTCCGCCCAAGTATTTAAATGCTCTTTCAAAGAAGAGACGAATATAAATAGGTTGTAGGCGACGTTCATCGCTATCTTCTTTAAGCAGGCGCGCTTCTTTATAGTCTACCATAGAATGAGCCATCGACTTACTTTGGTCGTCAATACTCTTCTTGAATATACCAGTTAAATCATCTGTTGGCTTATCAATGAATGCATCAAGATCGCTCTCGTGGCCATTAAATACCGACTCGATGATGCTATCAAGAGATACACCCTTCAATACATCCTGAATGACATCGTATACACGATCGTCGCCAAGTTGCTCGCGAATAATGTCGAGTTTGGTTAATAGTTTCTTTAGTACCTGACCCTCGCGGGTGTTGTCAGCTACCATATTAAATACTATTACATCGTTCTTCTGGCCATATCGATGAATACGACCCATACGCTGCTCCAAGCGATTTGGGTTCCATGGAATATCCCAGTTTATCAGCAAGCGGCAGAACTGGAGGTTTATACCTTCTCCAGCAGCATCAGTACAGATAAGAATCTGAGTATCAGGTAGCATAAACTGACACTGCGATTGTCGACGCTCATCCACTGACATTGCGCCATGAATAGTTGCTACAGTATAGCCATTATTCTTAAGGCGTTCTTGCAAATAGAGCAAGGTGTCCTTATGCTCTGTAAAGATAACCAGCTTCTCACCATTTATTACACCTTGCGATGTAAGTAACTGCTTTAATTCCTTATACTTCTGTTCCTCTTGCTGTTGGTTATAAAGAGAATCCGCCATTAAGTAGAGTTCCTTTACTTCCTGTGTTTCAGCTTTAATCTCACTAGGACTCTTAGAAGTAGTAAACATCCTGAACTTCTTTGGGTCAGAAAGGATATTGTCTAAGGCATCGCGCTCATCATCTTCCAGATCGTCAAAGTCGTCAATATCAATATCGTCGAACTCGTCTAACTTTATACGTTGTTTCCATAATGTAGGAGTACGTTCTAGCAAATCAGAAAGACCCTGCAAGGCCATCCAACGCTTTTGTAGAGTATTGCGGATAGCATATATACTACTAACCAATCTGCGTTGCATAACCTGCAATGCCAACGATACATGTATATTCTTCGATGCAGCAGCCTCCTCTTTTCGTTTGGTAAGATACTTTGTTACTGCATCATAAAGTCGTTTTTCATCTGTAGTGAGATTATAGCTGGTGGTCTTAGTTGAACGTTTTTTGTATAGGGGATTACCATCCCAGTCCTTCATATCTTCTTTGAGTCGACGTATAAAGAACTTATTAGCACCAGTTTCGCTAATCTCGCGTACACGTTCTGTTACCAAATCAGATGTAGCGAATATATCTTCATCAAGTAATTGAAGGAGTTTCTTGAACGTATCCTTTCGACCACGATGAGGAGTTGCGGTAAGAAGAAGCATGTGCTCACACTGCTGAGATAGCATATTTGCCACTTCGTATCGTTTTGACTTATATATCTTCTCTCCATATTCGTAAGCAGACAGTTTATGCGCCTCATCGAATATCACCATATCCCAACTTGTCTTAGAAAGGACATTCATAATATCTTCGCGAGAAACGAAGTCTATACTGGCTACTACCCTATCGCTATTTTGGAAAACAGTAGGTTCTGAGGAGAAAACACTACGATTTACCAACTTGAATGGGATATTGAATTTTACTCCCATCTCATCCTCTTGCCATTGCTTGGTAAGTCCACCTGGAGTTACAATCAGTATGCGCTCAACTATATGGCGCATCAACAACTCCTTTAGCAGCAAACCTGTCATAATGGTTTTACCTGCACCTGTATCATCAGCCAAGAGGAATCTAATCTTGGGTTGTGGTAACAGAAATTTATATACGGCCTCTACCTGATGTGGCAATGGATCTACTACGCTACAATTGATAGCAAAGAGCGGGTCAAACTGATAAGCAGATTTAATACGTTCAGCTTCTGCAAATAGAACAAAACGCTGAGGGTCACCTTTGAAATTAAACTCTCCATCAACAGTCAACAGTTCCAAAGCTTCAATCTGCTCTGGAGTTACAATTTTGGAGCCAGCTTTTCTGGTATTCACACCCGTATATGATAGTGAATACTTTGATCCAAGTGCCTGTATCTTAGTTATCTCCACTGATTCTGTAGGAGACAATCCAGACACAATAGAGCCAACGTCTATCTTCAATGTTTGGTCACTCATCGTTCTTAGTTCATAAAAAGTTAGGGGAACAGAAAAAGCGCACCCTCATCCCTTATGTACTTACATCCGAGCCGTCGCCAAACAAGCCTGCATTACATACACAAGGAAAGGGTACGCCTATACAGGCGTATCCCAAATCCCTCGAGGTGTAATGCATCAATTTTAGTTGGCGACTATTTGGATGTAACCCTCATCAGAATCTTCGATACTCAATTCTTAACCCACAATGTCTTGCAAAGCAGCTACTTACGTCGTCCTTTCGTCACTACAGCATGGACAACAACCACTATGCAATTGCAAAAGTACAAAAAGTTTTTGGATTTACAAGCAGAAAGGGAGAAAAGTTTGGATTGGGGCAAGAAAAAAGCTATAAAATAAAAAAAGTACCAAAATATTTGGAACTTATTAAAAGATTTCATATCTTTGCACCGTCAAAACATTAGTTTTGGCTATCCGGGCAGAATCCCGCGAGAAGCAGGACTTTATTGATACCGCTTCGGAGCAAGACATCACCGACACTACTCCATTTTTAAAAAGCCGCCTCTTTCGAGGTGGTTTTTTATCGTTCATAGGCTTTCTTAAATAAAGAGAAAAACTCTGGTTTAACAACTATCGATCTCTTTACAGGTATTCGCTTTCGGCCTTTGAAAATAAGAACTTCTGTAGCTTTATCGTTAATTTCGAAATATCTTCTGATGGACTGGGCTAATTTACGCGTATTATACTCTACCGTCATATGAATGAGTATGCAATTGCATTGACCTATAGAATCAAGCAAACTTCCACCAACAGATGATTTTCCAAAAACCGTCTTTAAATCATACATACGATATACACCTTTTTTTTCTAATATAAAATCGGGTGTACGTGTCTCTGTAGGATTAGGGAGTAGATACACTCTATATCCGAATTCTACAGCCTTTCTGGCTGCAAGAAGAAGGTTGTCGTAATCATCGCTCTGTTCTCCGCCTGTTGTAAGAATATTACTGTCAGTCGCTAAGGGGTGAAACTCCTTACGCATTGCTATACGCTCTACCTGACGAGAGAACTCTGCCCCCGTTAGTTTGTGGAGTTTCTCTAGTTCGGATGTTATATCGTTAGACGCATTAATCGCCATATTTCCTGATTATAGTGATAATTTATTTTATTAAGTAATATACGAGTGCAAAGGTAATGCTTTTTTGCGAGATAACCAAAAAAAAACAGCACTATATTCTGCACTCAGACACAAAAAAAAAGTAACATAATATTTGGGGCGAACGCAGGTACGCAGGTACATTTTCTGTTTTCGGAAATGGTTGTTGAAGGTGCTATTGGTGCTGGAGAGGCGAACGGAGAGGAGTGTTTAATTTTATATATTTTATATCTATATATTATTATATTATATATAATATTATAATATATAAGGAAGATTTCACCTGCTCGTCACTGCCACTTGATTTTACAAAATGTACCTGCGTACCTGCGTTCGCCCCCACCCTGCAAAAACAGGTGTTTGGAGTGGTACGGCAGAATCTGCTGGATTGTTTACGAGATTTTGCCAAAAATTTCCGAACTATCTCACAGATTGTTTCTGAGTATCCTTGAGATTGCTAGTTCAGGACAAATTGGACCCAGAAATAATCCTTTACATTTTAACATTTCGAGAAAAAATCGAGAAAAGTCGAAAAAAAGCTATTTTTGCGCTTTTTTTTTGTGTACCTTTGCATCGTCAATCATGAGAGACAGAGAGAGAAATTAAACATTTAACATTAACCATTCTTGGCGGAGCCAAGCGGCAAAGCCGAGCGAAAACATTATTAGAGTATGGCGAAGATTTTTTATGAGTTGCGACAGAACAAAAACAATCTGTCTAAAATTTACGGCAAGTGGTTTGCCCACAGTAAGGCCGTAGAAACTATGAACACCCGCAAGCTGGCTCAGCCCCAGATGTGGTGTTCGGAGTGTTGGAGAAGTTCCGTTCATGTTTGGTAGAGATGTTGCTTGAGAGCAAGCGCGTGAAGATTGACGGTCTTGGCACCTTCTTCACTACCATTGAGAACGAGCCCGGTGGCGCTGCAAGTCAGGAGGACTTCAACGTAGGTAAGAACCTGAAGGCACTGCACATCCGCTTTATTCCAGAACAGGAGCAGGAGTTGAACATCAGCTCGCGAGAGTTCATCAAGAAGGCCGAGTTTGTTAATGTCGACTCGATGATGGGTGGCGATAAGTCAACCTCTGGAAGCGGAAACAGCTCAGGCGGTGGAAACGGTGGTGGGAACCAGAACACCCCTCCAATCTCGAGCGATGACCCAGGCGAGGGAGATTAAGCGATTGGGGCGAAAGCCCCACCCGCTTGACATTGACCATTCTTGGCGAGCCAAGCGGGAGAGCCGAGCGAAACATTGATCATTGAGCATTATCAATTAACCATTAAAATTAACCAATTAAAACCTTATTAAATTATGGCGAAAATTTTTTACGAGTTGCGACAGAACAAAAACAATCTGTCTAAAATTTACGGCAAGTGGTTTGCCCACAGTAAGGCCGTAGAAACTATGAACACCCGCAAGCTGGCTCAGGCACGGTAGTATTTATACTCCCGATGTGGTGTTCGGAGTGTTGGAGAAATTCCGCAGTTGTCTTGTGGAAATGCTCCTGGAGAGTAAGCGAGTGAAGATCGACGGACTGGGAACCTTCTTCACAACCATTGAGAATGAGCCAGGTGGCGCTGACAAGGTGGAGGATTTCAATGTGCAGAAGAACCTTAAGGCACTGCACATCCGATTCATGCCAGAGCAGGAGCAGGAGTTGAATATCAGCTCGCGAGAGTTCATCAAGAAAGCTGAGTTCATCAACGTAAGTTCGATGAAGGGCGGCGATAAGACGACCTCTGGAAGCGGCTCTGGTGGCGGTAATCAGGGTGGCGGTGGTAATACCCAGCCAACAGGTGACGTCCCAGGCGAGGGAGATTAAAAACGGAGGGGTAGCGCCCCTACCCCTCCAAGTTATTAACCTAATAATTTAAAGTACCATGACTAAAAAGGAAACCATTAAGTTTATCGTTCAGATTATAGCATCTGTAGCGACAGCCATCGTGACAGCTCTTGGAGCCACATCATGTATGGGCATGTAACCAAGCCAAAGACCTGCACTTGAGGGGTTCTTGGACTAGCCAAGCGGCCGCTCGACCTTTGGTCGCTTGCAAGGCAAGAAAGCCGAGCGCGCCCCTCATACTGCAGCGAGGCTCTTTCGAATAGAAGTTCTTTTTCATTCAATAATAAATGTATCATATCACATTCCCCCTTAAGCTAGCAGCGAATGCTCGTTTGAGGGGATTTTTGTATATATTTACTTGCATAGATAAAAATAAAGTTATATCTTTGCAACATGTTTAAGGGTTACAAGCTTACATATTTTCCATAATTGTCTTTGCTGTAATTATCACTATAGGTCTAATTGGTGAGAATGAAAAGGCCATCGCGACTTCTCTGTGTATTCATCTATACACTTTGCTGAAGATACTGCGATATCAGGATCTACGAGATAATTTTCCTTCTTCAACCTTGCAACAAGCCCAATAAGATCGTTAATCTTTAACGTATCATTCAGATACTTGCGAGCACCATTCTCAAAGGCATCTACCCCTTGATTATGTTTCGCCTCACACTCCTTATGTGTTCGTGCGAGAAGAATCCCGCGTCCTTACCACAATACTTACACGTTCCCATCCTTATCTATAATGATCCAATGTCCTCCAATTGTTTTAGATCCAGCCCTCCGAATCTTATTATCTTTCTTTAGGCTCTCTATGCATCGCTGAATGTAACTTGATGCTTTGCCAGTTTCTTCTACGAGCTTAGCTCTTGTAATCGTGGGATCCTTTCTAATCAAGTCCAAAACAATATCAATTGTTGTTTGACCACTAGTTTGACCACTAGTTTGACCACCAGTTTGACCACCAGTTTGACCACCAGTTTGACCACCAGTTTGAGCTATATTCACATTATTTCTTTTGAATGTCACACGAACTCCGCCAAAGGCATTTTCAATCTTTGGCATTGGTTCAAAGATACAACTTTTTCTGAAACAGGAAAGGAATTAGATGAAAAAAGTTAATTTCACAAGACTTGTGGCGAACAAACGAACAAACGAACAAAAATGAATTTGAGAGGAATAATGGTTATTTCCCAAAATCCTTCTGAACACCTTCGCCAATAATCTTTGCAAGATAAATATGCTCTTCTCTCACTATAACATGGGCAAAATAGTCTTCTGCAATACCTTTAACAGTAACTACCTGATTTCTTATTCCACCAATATTATGACAATTGATGTATCGCTCAAACATATTTGAGAAAAGCCTACTTCTATATTCTTGTACCGAAATGTTCTTCTTTGTTGATGGAATAAGACTAATGAAGTCGCAGAAAAAACAAATCATTACATTTGGATGAGAAAGAAAAACATCTGCAATACACTCTTCTATCTTAGCGAGTACCCTGGGACTGGTAACATTATCTCCCTTAGTACGCTCAAGTTCTATATCTAAGACTTGAACGCCTTTATTGGTTAACTCTTGAAGAACATCCTCGGATAACATCCCTATATGGTCGGATGTTATCCTCAAACGGTATTCGTCGCCTTGATCTGATTGGATAACAAATTCTTGATTCATCAGATAGTAATAACTTTTGCAGAAGACATATCATCTTTAGCAAGTTTCTTCAAACGAAGATACTTACGAACACCTATCTCACGCAGACGCTCTTCAAGCTTCCTTGATGGGTTCTCAATAGTTATTTTATCTGTATATCTCATTTATTATCAAATTCTTATCCGCTGCAAAAGTAGACAAATAATTCGAAACTTCCAAACATTTTTGCAAAAAAGTTGTACCTCTGAGCTTTCGCTCGAAGGTACTCACGCTCGAAAAAACTCAAATAAATTTGGATTTTTGCTCGCTTATTCGTACCTTTGCTGCAGAATAATTAAAACTATAAGAATTATGAATGAGAATAATAACAACAACAGGCAGCAGGGACTGCAGATAGAGATGCCACAGGAGGTGGCTCAGGGGGAGTATTCGAACTTTGCGGTGATTACGCATGGATCGGGCGACTTTGTGATTGACTTTGCACGCGTGTTGCCTGGGGTGCCAAAGGCACAGGCTTGCAGCAGAATCATCATGGCTCCAGAGCACGTGAAGCGACTGCTGCTGGCGCTGAACGAGAACGTGATGCGTTATGAGGCTGAGTTCGGACAGATAAAGCTGCCAAACAAAGAAACAGGTGGAATAAAACTGGATGCTTTCGACCCATCGAAGGGTGAGGCATAAAAGAAAAGATAAAGGATAGCCGAGGGGGCTATCCTTTATTTATTTAGTCTTGGAAGTAAACTCGTTTTACTCGATTACTGATGCCCGTGAGCACCTCGTAAGGGATGGTCTCGAGCACATCGCTCAATACGGTAACAGGCAGGTGCTCGCCAAAGATCTCTACCTGGTCACCCTCCTTACAAGGGATATCGGTGACATCAATCAGGGCTACATCCATACAGATATTTCCTACGTACTCGGCCTTCTGACCATTGACGAGGCAATAGCAATGACGATTGCCAAGGTGGCGATTCAAACCATCAGCATAGCCAATAGGTATGGCAGCAATGACGGAGTTGCGATCGAGCTTGCCCTTGCGACTGTAGCCCACTGTCTCAGTCTTGGGGACATCGCGCATCTGCAGGATGGTGGTCTTAAGGGTGCTAACGGTGTTAAGGATGCGGTTGTCGCGAGGATCAACACCATAGAGGCCGAGACCTAAGCGACACATATCCATCTGGCGATCGGGGAAGTGCTCGATACCAGCAGAGTTGTCCATGTGGCGCAGAATCTTATGCGAGAAGGCAGCCTGAAGCTTCTGACTGCCAGCCTCGAAACGCTTGAACTGCAGGCGAGAGAAGTTGTCGAAGTCGTCGCTATCGGAGCCTACGAAATGGCTGAATACTGAACGTGGGATGACGGCCTGCTGATGGGTGAGGCGATCGATAAGCTCATCCATATCGCGCTCAGGATCGAAGCCCAGGCGATGCATACCTGTATCGAGTTTGATGTGAACAGGCCAGCCAGTGATACCCTCCTTGCGGGCTGCCTTGATGAGTGCATCGAGCAGACGGAAGCTGTAGACCTCAGGTTCCAAGTCGTAGTCGAACATGGTCTTGAAGGCGGTCATCTCTGGGTTCATAATCATAATGTTGGCGGTGATGCCAGCCTTACGCAGGGTGACACCCTCATCGGCCACTGCCACAGCAAGATAATCAACACGATGATCCTGAAGAGTCTTGGCTATCTCAACGGCTCCTGCACCATAGGCATCGGCCTTAATCATGCAAACCATCTTGGTCTCAGGCTTCATGAACGAGCGGTAGTAATTAAGATTCTCGACAACGGCGTTGAGGTTTACCTCGAGGATTGTCTCGTGAACCTTCTGCTCGAGCTGCTCGGTGATGAGGTCGAAACCAAAAGGACGGGCTCCCTTGAGCAGAATCATCTCATCGCGCAGAGAGGTGAAGGCATCGCTGGAAAGGAAGTGCTTGACATCAGCAAAGAACTGCTTATCAGCAATCTGAATCTTATCGGCCTGAGCGGTGAGCTCCGGACCAATACCAATGAACTTGGTGATGCCACGCTTGGTGGCCAGCTCGCTTACCTGAGCGTAGAGCTCGGCAGATGATACGCCAGTCTGGAAGATGTCGCTGAGAACGAGCGTCTTCTTCTTAGCCTCACGACGCGACATGAAGTCGAGGGCGATGTCGAGCGAGTTGATATCAGAGTTGTAAGAGTCGTTAATAAGGATGCATCCACGCTGACCCTCTTTCACCTCAAGGCGCATGGCAACTGGTTCGAGATGTGGCATGCGATCAGCCAAGTCGGATGGAGTGAGTCCAAGGTACAGGGCGATGGCAGCACAGGTGATAGAGTTCTCGATAGAGGCCTCGTCGATGAATGGGATGGTGTAGCAGTTCTCCTCGCCCTGCCAGATATATGTGATGCGAGAGTTCTCGACACTCTTAATGAAAAGGGTGGCCTGCTCGTCGCATGTTGACCATGATATCTTCTGACCTTTGTATGCCATACGACGGATGCAGCGGCTGATGATATCGTTATCAGAGCAGTAAACCATAGCCTCGGTATCGTGCATCAGCTCGAGCTTCTCCATGCACTTCTCTTCCATAGAACGGAAGTTCTCCTGATGGGCTGCGCCAAGAGTGGTGAGCACACCAATGGTGGGTTGGATGATGTCGCGAAGGGCCATCATCTCGCCTGGCTGAGAGATACCTGCCTCGAAGATTCCTATCTCAGTCTGCTCGTTGAGCAACCATACTGAGAGGGGAACGCCTATCTGAGAGTTGTAGCTGCGAGGCGAACGCACAATGCGCTGCGATGGAAGAAGAAGCTGATAGAGCCACTCCTTAACCATGGTCTTACCATTTGAGCCCGTGATACCCACGATGGGGATATCGAACTCGTCGCGATGGCGCTCGGCCAAACGCTGAAGGGCAGCAAGGGTGTGGGGAACACGCAGGAAATTAGCCTCTGGATAGAGGGTTTCGTAATTCTCGGGCACCTGTTCTACTACAAACTGACGCACACCGCGATTATAAAGGTCCTGAATGTAGCGATGGCCATCGTTACGCTGGGTTTTCAGGGCAAAAAACAAAGTCTCTTCTGGGAAGCAGAGGCTACGACTATCTGTTAGCAACCAACTAACCTGTGCCTCAGTGTTTCCATATCTTCGCGCACCAATAAGCGTGGTGACTTTTTCGATACTGTATTTCATCTCACTATTTTACTATTTCACTATTTCACGATATCAAACTGCAAAGTTAGGGTATTTTTTTTGCAACTCTGCTATTTTTAACATAGTTTTATCCATGAATATGCGATATTCTTGCGATTCTGGGTTGAAAGGCTTATGATTAAGTGCGGCTTTAAGGGGTTGCCACTCTTTGATGAACTGCTTGGCAGCATCGCTGAGATAGACTTCAGAAAGGCGCTGCCAGATGTATTCCACTGCCTGCGATGAGGGGTGGAGCATATCCTCGGCATAGAAGCGATAATCGCGCAACTCATCGTTTATGATTTCGTAGGCGGGGAAGTAGCTTGCGCCCGCCACCTGGCGGGTGGCAAGCAAAAGCGTAGCTTTCGATAGCTGCGAGCCGTGGTAGCCGTATTTGCGATAGCGGATGGGGCTTACCGTTAGGACTACGTGGATATCCGGGTTGGCTGCACGAAGGATGTCGATGGCCTTCTGGAGGTAGTTGGCACACTCGTCGACAGTGAGCTCCTCTTCAGTGAAAAGCGATTGTGGGCGCTTTTGGCAATTATCAACTATCTCGCCTGTTTCCTTTAGGCGATAGATGTGGTTGGTGCCAAGGGTGAAGAAGGCGGTTCGCAAGCTCCCTAATATAGAGGGATCAGCGAGAGACAAACGCTCGACGGTGTGGAGGATGGAGGCGGGATTATACATCACGCCAAAGGGATTGACTGTGGCGCGGAACTTTTCTTCCTTGAATCGCGCGCCAATATTATCAGCAAAGCACGATCCTACGAAGAGCATCTCCTCGCATGGCTCAATCCTAAAACCAGGATCCTCTACATCAACTATCGTCCTAAACTCCATCAGCTTCTACTTATTTGCAGGCCCTTTGTCGAGAGGTCCATCTCAACGAAGCGGGCGTTCTTGCGAGGGCTATTGTCTGTCAGAATCTGCTTTATGCGGGCTGCAGCCTCAGGATCCTTGGCTATCATGTAGAGGTAGCCTCCACCACCAGCTCCTGGCAGTTTGTAGCCTAAGCAGAGGTCGTCGATAAGGCGTGTGAGGGCCTCAACAGACTCAGGGTTGGTGCCAGAATCAAGCAGTTGATTCTGAGTCCATGTTTTGCGCACAAGCTGTCCCATACGTACAAAGTCGTTCTGCTGGATAGCCTCGTACATATCGAGGGTGTGAGCCTTCATCTGCCTGAGCAGGCGCAACTCATCGCCATGGTTCAAGAACATACGGCGCACAATCTCAGCCAGAATACTCTTGGCTGTGCGCGTGATGCCTGTGTAATATAATAGGTGACATGGGCGATACTCGGGCTGAGTCCAGAGGTCGGTGGGCAACCAGCGCACCTGTGGATTCTGAGCAAAGCCCCTACCCGTTTGCAGCAGTTTTACGCCACCAAGCACACCACCAAACTGATCCTGCCAACCACCTCCTGTGGTGAGCATCTGTTCGAGCATAAGTGTGCGATGGCCTATCTCGTTCTTATCCCATCCCAGTCCGCAGAAGTCGTTGAGCGCACCAAGCACGGTGGCAGCAAGAATACTGCTGGTGCCAAGTCCGCTACCTGCAGGGATAGCAGAGAGAAGGGTTATTTCTATTCCAGAGCCAAAGGCCTCCAACTCGCCTTTCAAAACACCAGTACCAAAGCCTGCCAGTACAAGAGCAGCCTTGGGGATTGAGAAGGGCGAACCAACGTGCATAAAGTCCTTTAGTTGATCGCTTGTCTCAACAGCCTCCATGGCTCCAAGGTCGATGCTACGAAGCACTATTCTAAGCTCCTTTGATGGGCGGATATATGCCTGCAATGGTGGCTGACCATTAAGTTCGATGGCAAGATTGATGACGTTTCCACCCTCCATAAGGCAATACGGAGGTGTGTCAGTCCATCCACCAGCGATATCGATACGGACAGGCGAACGGCCCCATACTATCTGGTCTTCAGCTACGCTGAGGCTTGGCACCTGAGGCTTGGCATCAGTGTCGAGCAATCCCTCGCGGAGGAGGGAGAAGGCCTTGTCGCTCTCGCCACGGAACATGGCATCGTGTATGCGAGTCATGAGTGGTGCATCATCGTCGAGTGGAGCGGGCATTGGTATGTTCTGCTCGTCGAACTCGCGCTTGGCATCAGCCAGGTCGAGCTGATAGAACACACTGTGGGTCCAGTTCTCAGCCAGCGCGCTCCAGTTGAGTTTGCGGAAAGCCTTGCGCTGGTTGAAGAGACGATGCAGATTGGCCTCTGTAGATATTTCCTCAGCAGAGATCATGCGCACAGCATTCTGCACATCGCGAGGCGACGTGATACCATCGAGGGTATCGACAACAGGGAACTGCTGTTTCTGCTGCTCTGCACCAGCAAAGCGATCGTCGATATGATAGCAGCGGATGGCGTACTCCTTGTCGCCAATGGGCACCACATCGATGCACTCGCCTGGAGCCAGTTGGAGCTTCCAATCGTTCTCTGGGACTCCTGTTATAATGTTGTCGTGAGTAAGGGTCCACCCCTCGCCCACGTAGCTGTTTTCAATCCAGAGATTTGTATTTTCCTCAGTAAAGCGGAAGTTGCAGATGGCATTCTGCACAAAGATGCTGGGATGAGGTTTACGACCATGGTGCATAATCTCGCGCTGGTCGTTAACCAAGTTCTGAATGCGGAGGGTAGAAGAAATCATCTCGCGCGAAGTTCCGAAATGGTAGAACTCGCCACCCTGCAGAGGTACGATGGCCACAGAGAGCTGCGAGAGCTCATAGTCAGGCGATGAAGGGTTGGTGCCAAGCGCACATCCGAACTCGGAATACAGATCATATTCGATAAACTCATCGCCTTTCTTCGACTTCTTGGCGAGCAGCTCTACGGCTTTATCGCTAAGGAGCCAGATGCCAATATCTGTAAGATAGTAATGATCCTTCTGTATCTCGTTTAGTGTCTCGATGCTTGGTTTCTGCAGCATGTGCTTCAATACTGAAGGCGACTTGCGAGAGCTTACAAACACTCCGTGGTTCTTGGCCACAGAGGCATCGAGCCAGAGTCCGTAGCACACCACATCGGCATCAGGAATGGGTTGCAGGGGTTGCGACGTGCGCACCAGCACATCGCCACTAACCACCATGGTGTGAATGCGCTCAGGAGCCATCTGCATCATCTGCTCGTAGAGGGGCAGTTGCAGACTGAGCAAATCCTGAGAAAGACGCTGACCACGCTCCCAACGGAACACAGGTACAGGGGTGAGTATCTTGCCAGAAGGGGCGTAAGATGGCAGGCGACGACTCTGTCCGCCAGCGTGCAGAAGTATGCGCTTTTCGCGTGGCAACCACTCGCTGAGCGATTCGCCATCCTCAACTGTCATACAGGCCTGAAGCAACCAAGTGGTGCCTCCGCCACTACCCAACTTATGACCAACAGGGTCGTTGGTACAGAAGTACTCCTCGCGACTGAGTCCTGTTACATCGTGAAAACTATCCACCAAGTTTGGTGGCAAGGAAAGCAACTTTTTCATATTATTTATTTTTGCAACGGACTACAGGACTTAAAGACTTTTTCTATTGGATTAATCAGTCCTGTCAGTCCTGTAGTCCGTTGCTAAATTTAACTATTCTTTTGGCGGCGGCGATAGGCCATAAACAGGGCGCCACCTACCACCAGTATCAAAATGCCGTAAGCCAGATAGGCGATGGTCTCAGTGGTATCTACCGACTTGGGGAAGAAGCTGAGAACCACCTCGTGTTTACCAGGCTTTACGTTGAGGGCACGCAGGATATAGTCTACCCTACCCAACTCAGCTGGCTCGCCATCGATGGTGGCTGTCCAACCAGGATAATAAATCTCAGAGAACACCACTACGCCACCCTTACCAGAATTAACATCGTAGGTAAGCTGGTTGGGCTCGTAGGTCTTGATGGTAACCATGCTCAGTGTGTCCTGAGCAACACCATCGCCAAGCTGAGCCTTGAATTTCTCATCAGCTACAGCCTCGTGGCGCAGATTAATCTTGCCAACAGCCAGAATCTCTTCGTTAGCATTCTTGGCATAGCTAACCTTATCAACAAACCATGCGTTTCCAAATGCGTATGGGTTCTGCAGAGGAACGGTCTGGCCACCCTGAAGTGGGAAGATAAAGTAGCGAGTGTTGAGCATGTTGAGCACAGGACAGATGCTGTCGCCCTTAACCTGAGTCATGTCGCCACCAGCCTCAGCCACAGCATTCATTGTGGCCTGCATCTCTGGTGAGATATACTGCTCTATCATCTCCTGATAGCGGCGCAGCTTGGCAGCATGATAGCCTCCGATGCTCTTATGATAATATGATGTCTCGTTCTCGTTGAAGGTGTTTGATGCGAGATTGAGCACGCGATAATCAAGTGTCTTGTCGCGCAGAATCAGTTCGTCAGTCTGCGACATCTGCTGTGGAGCCTCGCGCTCGCTCTGTGGCACAAACATATCGTCGTTAAGATAGCGTTTGTTTACTGTCCAGAGGTCTACCAGACAGAGCACCAGGATGATGCCAACGCCATACTCCTTCTTCAGCTTTCCGAAGGTCATGGCCAACAGCACGCCTGTGCCAACCAGGATGATATAGAACGAACGCATGGCGTCGCTGGTGAACACGGCCTTACGCATCTCAATAAGATTGCTTGTGAGTGGGGCGATATGCTCCTGAGGCAGTGTGCTTAGTGCGCGCATCTCGCTCGAAGAGATAAAGCTGTCGAAGAACAGAGATGGCATCATCGAGAACAACAGGGCGATACCGCCAGTCAACAGGAAGCTAATGCCCACGAACTTCATTCGGGGTTTCATAAGCTCTGGCTCGTCGAGGAACTTCTTCAGAGCCATCATTGCCAACAGAGGTATTGTGAACTCAGCGATTACCAATATCGATGCCACAGTACGGAACTTAGAATACATGGGAACATAATCGAGGAAGAAGTCGGTGAATCCCATGAAGTTACGTCCCCACGATAGGAGTATCGACAGAATGGTGGCTGCAAGCAGAGCCCACTTCATTGGGCCCTTTACGATGAACAAGCCCAGAATGAAGAGCATCATGACGAATGCTCCAACATATACAGGACCGCTGGTTCCAGGCTGCTCGCCCCAATACTGACCTATCTGCTGATAGATGCTCTCGTAGTTAGGATCGGCCTTCTCCATGGCAATCTTACTCTCCGACATAGGCACTGATGCACCACCCTTGGTGTTTGGAACAAGCAGAGTCCAGGTCTCGTCGATGCCATAGCTCCACTGAGTGATATAGTCGCGCTCCAGACCACTGTTGGTCTGATTGGCAGAGTTCTTCTTAACAAGCTCGCTCTTGCCACGCATTGACTCCTGACCATACTGCCATGTGTGGTAGATGGTACTCAGGTTGATGCACACACCAATGGCAGCACCTGCGATACTTACGCCAGTGGCCTTGGCAAAATGAACATACTGCTTATTGCGGATGGCATCTACCAGCCAAGCTATCACCATCGCAAGGATGATGAACAGATAGTAGTAGGTCATCTGCACGTGGTTGGCGTTAATCTCGAATGCAGTGAAAATGGCTGTGAGCAGGAATCCCCACAGATATTTGCCTCGATAGGCCAGCACAAGTCCTGCTATCAGTGGTGGCAGATAGGCCAAAGCCCACACCTTCCAGATGTGTCCTGCAGCGATGATGATAAGGAAATAGGTACTGAACGCCCATATTATGGAGCCTAATGCTGCCAGATGCTGACGGAAGTCGAACGCACGCAGCAGGATATAGAATCCCAGCAGATAGGCAAACACGTACCACACATTCTCAGGCAAGAACAGATGGTATATCTTTATCATCGCGCCAAGCTTATCGGTTGATTTGTATGATGGTGCCATCTGGTAGGTAGGCATACCTCCGAACAGGGCGTTAGTCCAACGACTGCGCTCGCCCGTCTTCTGCAGATACTCCACACTCTCCTGCCCTGCACCGCGTCCAGCAGATGCATCGTGACGATAAAGAATGCGCCCCTCGATATCAGCGGGGAAGAAATAAGCGAAGGCCAGAACGGCAAATAACAACACTGCCAACATATCGGGCAGCCATTTTTTCAGTAATGTCATAACTTGCAAATTATTTAATTTGCCTGCAAAATTAAAAAAAATCCGTGTAATGAGCGTAATCCGTGCCTAAAAATTTGTATCTTTGCAGCAAAAATATGGAAGAAACGATAATTACAAGCGTACAGAACGCCAAAATAAAGCACGTTGTAGCCCTACAGCAGAAATCCTCACTCCGACGTGAGGAGGGGCTTTTTGTGGTTGAAGGTCAGCGCGAGATAGAGCACTGCAAGGCCTGTGGATACGAGGTGATTGAGGAGTATATCCGCGACGTAAACGTTACGCCACAGGTTTACGAGAAGATGGCCTATCGTGGCAGCACTGAGGGTCACATAGCCGTGGTGCGAAGCCAAGAGCACACATTGGCCAAGCTGCAATTAAAGGAGAATCCATTGATAGTGGTACTTGAGAGTGTTGAGAAGCCTGGCAACTTAGGAGCTATCCTGCGTAGTGCCGAGGCTGCTGGCATCGATGCGCTGATAGTGTGCGACCCGCTTACTGACATGTACAATCCCAACGTGATTCGTGCCAGCATAGGTGGTGTGTTCTGCGTGCCTACAGCAGTGTGTACATCGCAGGAGTGTATCGCTTTCCTCAAGCAGCATGGCATAAAGATTCTTACAGCCCAGCTGCAGGACTCTTACGAGTATTACGACTACGACATGACTCAGGGCACAGCCATCGTGATGGGTACAGAGAGTACAGGCCTGACCAATCAGTGGCGCGAGGCTGCTGATGCTCACATCCGCATACCGATGTTGGGCCGACTTGATTCGCTGAACGTGAGTGTTTCAGCTGCCATCCTGATGTACGAGGCAGTGCGCCAGAGGCAATGTAAAATGTAAAAATTCAAAAATGTAAAAATGTAAAAATTGTCAAATAGTCAAATATGAAGGTTGGAATGATAGTAGCGATGGATAAGGAGCTAAAGCAGCTGCGTCCATTATTTCCAGAAGATAAAGTGATTCTGCAGAAGAGTGGTATAGCCACCGTCAATGCCGCTATCCAGGCAGTAGAGATGATTCGTCAGTATAAGCCCGATGTGATTATCTCGAGTGGTTGCGCTGGTGGCAATGGCGACGACATCAACCTGCAGGACGTAGTGGTTAGCAGTGAGCTTACCTACCACGATGTGTATTGTGGCTACGCCATCGACGAGAGCACCATCTATGGTCAGGTGCAGGGCTTGCCAGCCCGCTATCAGGCCGACCCGTATCTGCTGGAGAAAGCCCAACTGACAGGTGCTAAACCAGGACTGATTGTGACAGGCGACTGGTTTGTGGATTCGAAAGAGAAGATGCGCGAGATAGTTGGCCACTTCCCCGAGGCCAAGGCGGTAGATATGGAGAGCTGTGCCATCGCTCAGGTGTGCCACATCTACAAGGTGCCATTCATCTCGTTCCGCGTAATCAGCGATATCCCTCTGCGCGACACAGATGCCTCGCAGTACCACAATTTCTGGGATACGGTAGCAGAGAAGTCATTCCAAACCACAAAGACTTTCATCGAAAGCCTGTAGGAGGAGGTCCCCCCCGTTGTCATTCCGAGCGTAGTCGAGGAATCTCTGCGGCTTGGCGCTTGCGCCCTTTGGGCGCATTTCATGAGATCTCTCCACGCGCTATCGCTTGGTCGAGATGACAAGGGGGAAGAAAAATCGCTTGGTCGAGATGACAGTTAATTATGAATTAAAAAATAAAAAAATGGAGGTTATTCAGAGTTTTACGATTGATCATACACGGTTGAAGCCGGGGATTTATGTTTCGCGCGAGGATAAGGGGTTTACAACCTTTGATTTGCGCATTACCGAACCCAATCAGGAGCCAGCCGTAGCCCCTGCTGCGATGCACAGTCTGGAGCACCTGATGGCCACTTGGTTCCGTAACAGCGAGGCAAAAGACGATGTGGTATATGTTGGCCCAATGGGCTGTCTCACAGGCATGTACATAATCATGACTGGCACATACACCGTTGAGGATATGCGTCGCCTGACTATCAAGTGTCTGGAATGGATTCTCACTCAGGATGAGGTGCCAGCCACACGACCTGAGGCTTGCGGAAACTATCTGCTGCACGACCTGCCCATGTGTAAGTGGGAAAGTGCACGCTATCTGGATCGCCTGAAGAACGATTTCCACTCAGAATACACAAAACTGCAGATTACCCTCGAGGATGGTAAGGTCTTTGCAGACGCATAACCATCCACTATAAGGGATATCAATAGATAGTCACAGTTCCACCATCGCTCTGAGCATAATCCACGAGCAGGTTCTGTATATATTCGGCATTGGCTATGACGCGCTCCTTGCAGCCGTCGTAGCCATTTATCAATACTACCAGATGGGTTGTTCCTAGGGTAATCTTTGTGCGCTCGTTGTCGCTGGTGGGAGTGCCCACACCGCCTTGTGCATCACGATATACGGGCAGTCCGGCTATGTTCAGCGGACCACGACCAATACCCTCGTAGGGCTCACCCTCCTTGCCTACTCCAAGCACCAGCTCATCGCCCACAAACTTATCGGCATCGAATCCTCCAATGCTGTAGCCATAGGCTATCGAGGCAAGGTTCACAAGGTCAACAAGCGTGTCAATCTGATACAGTTCCTTGCCTTGCAGCATGCGACGTATCAGCTGCTCGGAAGCAGGGCGATAGCGCGAGGGATCTTTTCCACATAACTTATATACCGCGCGCGTGGCTGCGATAGAAGGCAGGGCTTTTACGCTGTCGAAGGTAAGCTCCTGGCGCAGTCGTTGTTCAACCTCGTGGATGGCATTCCACAGGCGGTCGTTATACGGGGTGTTCACCACCTTGGCATCAACACATGCCCCCACAAACGTAAGGCACACCGTTGATATCTCGTTTGAAACACTAATCTTTATCATTTCTGCATGTTCTGTATAGCGTCGCTGCACTGCTCCATCAGCCAGCGTGGTGTGCTGGTGGCTCCGCAGATGCCTACACTCTGAATGCCTTCGAGCCAGGCGGCCTCAATCTCCTGAGGTTCTTCTACCAGGTGGGTATTCGGATTCACACGCAGGCACTCGTTGTAGAGCACCTTTCCGTTCGAGCTCTTCCTTCCGCACACAAAGAGAATCAGGTCGTGCTTGGCAGCAAACTGCGATATGTTGGGCATACGGTTGGCTACCGAACGACAGATGGTGTCGAAGCTCTTAAAGGTGGCATCGGGCGATATGTGCGTCTGGATATAGTCGATGATGCGGTTAAACTCGTCGAGCGACTTAGTGGTCTGCGAATAGAGGTAGATGTCGCGTGTAAAATCGAGCTTCGTCACCTCGTCGCTGCTCTCAATGACGATGGCGTTGCTATGCGTCTGTCCCACAAGTCCGAGCACCTCAGCGTGACCTTTCTTTCCGAAGATCACAATCTGAGCCGTACCGTTTTCGTCGTACTGCGCTTTGATGCGTTTCTGCAGTTTCAGTACCACAGGACAGGTGGCATCGATAATCTCGATGTTGTTCTTACGAGCCAACTCGTAGGTCTCAGGTGGCTCACCATGGGCGCGCAACAGCACCTTGGCATCGTGCAACTGCTCCATCTCCTCGTGGTTGATGGTAATCAGTCCCATCTCGCGCAGGCGGTCGCACTCACGACCGTTATGCACAATATCGCCAAGACAGTATAGTTTCTCGCCTTTGGCCAGTTCTTCTTCGGCTTTCTTGATGGCAGTGGTCACTCCGAAGCAGAATCCACTGCCTTCATCAATCTCAATTTGAATCATTTTGCTAATAAATCAAAGTATTTATCTAATAGGTCTTGGGCAGCTACGAACGAGGTTTTGTGACCTTCGAGCACCGTTTGCTCGGCTGCCGACAGCTGCGCCTTGATCACTGGGTTGTTGTAGAAGTTCAGGCGCAGATGCTCGTTGATACTCTCGTACATCCAGTATTTGGCCTGCTCGTTGCGTCGATAGGCAAAGTAGCCGTTAGTCTTCACAAAGTCCATATACTCGTAAATCATATCGAATATCTCCTTCACGCCTGTGCCGTAGAATCCGCTGTAGCACAGCACCTTAGGACTCCATCCGCTCTCGGGCATGGGGAAGAAATGGAGCGCATTGCGGAAGTTGGTGGCTGCCATGTGACAACGGTCCACATTGTCGCCATCGCACTTGTTGATGACGATACCATCGCTAATCTCCATGATACCACGCTTGATGCCCTGAAGCTCATCGCCCGTGCCTGCCACCTGAATCAACAGGAAGAAGTCAACCATCGAGTGACAGGCCGTCTCACTCTGACCCACACCCACGGTCTCTACGAAAATCTTATCGAATCCCGCTGCCTCGCACAGGATGATGGTCTCGCGCGTCTTGCGGGCCACACCACCCAGCGAGCCTGCCGACGGACTAGGACGTATGAACGACGACGGATGCTGAGCCAGCTTCTCCATACGGGTTTTATCGCCAAGGATAGAGCCCTTGGTGCGCTCACTGCTGGGGTCGATGGCAAGCACGGCCAGTTTGCCGCCTTTCTCCTTCAGCACGTGCATTCCGAACTCGTCTATCGAGGTACTCTTACCAGCTCCAGGCACACCGCTGATGCCGATGCGAATGGAGTTACCACTATAGGGCAGACACTTGTTGATGACCTCCTGCGCCTTGGCCTGATGGTCGGGGTTGACACTCTCGATGAGCGTTACGGCCTGCGACAGAATGGTGACATCGCCCTTGATGATACCCTCAACCATTTCGGCCACAGAGAGTTCACGGCGACGGAAACGGCCTCGCTTCAGGTAGGGATTGATGATAGAGGGCTGCTCTACCCCACTGTTCACCTGCAGGCCTGCAAATTCTGAGCTATTTTCGGGATGTTCCATAATATATTGAACATTGAACATTGAAGATTATTTTAACTTGATGTTGACAACGACTTTGGCGTGGTCGGGATCGTTGGTAATCATCAGGATACGTGGACGGGTGCGCAGCTTCTGCAACTCTACAGCCGTACCTGTAATCTTGAGATGCGTGCTCTGTCCTGGCTGAATCTGACTCTTCGAGAGTGTCACCTTCAAGCCGGCAGTAAACAGCTGGAGCGATGTAATCTTGAGGGTTGACTTACCGTCATTTCTCAGTGTAACGGTGGTTGTTTTCTTGAGCTTTCCACCGAAGTCGGTAAAGTCGACATCCGTCTCCGATATATTGAGCACAGGTGCCATATCCTTGTTGGCCTTCTGGAACTGCTTCATATCTGGCAGCAATACCGTAGCCACATCGATGCCATAGTCCTGACGCACCTTATCGCCTGGGTTGTGAGCCACATACAGCGTGGTCTTGGTCAGTCCGTAGTTGCGCAACTTCTCCGACAGCAGCTTCACGGTGATAGTGGCCGTGCGCCCTGGCAGCACATGATCGGGACTGGTGATGGCCTGCAGATATGGAGGCAGATGCATCAGGTTAGGACGCATGGCCTTCTTGCTGTTGTTAAAGATGTGTATCTCCTTAACAGGCACATCGCCCTTGTTAACATCATCGAACTCGATAGCATCAGTATCCAGCAGCAGGTCGCCCATAGTAATAGGATAATCGCCTGAGTAGTCGCGCATATCAGTCTTCACCACACCCTTCATAGTGAGGTAGAATGGTTTCTTAGTGCCATTACTCTTCACCTGACACATCTTATGGAAGTGTCCCAGCTGGCGTGCATCGTAGGTCATGCGGATAAGGAATTTCTCACCCATTCCCACCTCCTTGGGGTACTCGATTTTTGTACAACCACAATCGGGCTTTACACTCTCAATAACCAATCTACGCAATCCTTTGTTACGCAGTTCGAACGTGGCCGTTACAGGCTGCTCGTAGCCCGTTGCCCCCACATCGATGGTGGTGTTTTTTACCGTCAAGCGCTGAGCGCTTGCCTCGTGGAAAGAGGAAAGTGGAAAGAGAAATGAGAATAGTATAACTGTAAATTTCTTCATCAATATTTTAAATGTTTAATGTTTAATCTTTAATGTTTAATGTCTCAGAGTGGGTCACCGCTCTAAACTCTGGCGAGTAAGCGCACTCTACTGTGGCAGTACCCGTCTCGTAGGTTCCAGCGCGATCGATGTAATACTCAGTCTCTATAACGTGAGTACCCTTCGACAGCATGTCGTAGAAGTAGCATGTGGTATTGTCGCGAGGAGTGATATAACCTCCACGATGATATCCGCTAAGCTGCTTAACAGGCTCCATACAAGCCGCACGCTTATCAACCACCTGAACAAAGTCGTAGTCTCTATCAGCAGTGATGGTGATGCGAACGGTGAGGCGCTGGCCGGGTGTTAGGTGTTGGGTGATGGGTGTTAGCTTATTACCATCTTTTACGAGTAATTCGCGCTTGATGGTCAGCCCTGAGCCTTGGTCGGCGATGTTCTTTGTTGCCTGGAAGAACTGAGCATAAACGGCTCCCCACGATGTGCCATCGCTGGTCTTGCGGATGGTGAGGCGCTTACCCTTTGGCAGCTCTGTCTTTACATAGCCGATAGCGGCACTTGCCTTGGGCACGGCTACTGTCTTAACATCCAGATTGATGGCAGGCATCTTCTGGTTCTGTACCAAACGGAACTCCTGACCCTTCAGGAATGCATACACCGCATTCACGCTGTTTATAGGAGTATCCCACGCCTGAGTGCGCTTCTGCTGCAACAGCCAGCGCTGCATCTCGTCGATGGTCTGGAAGTCGTTTGGTGTAATCATCTGCAGAGCCTCTATGGCGATGCTCTGAGTTGGAATCTTATAGTCGAACCAAGAGTAACCAGCACGTGGAGTGTCGTAGTAGCGACCCATATCCTCGCGATAAACAGTGTACTCCTTCAACGACTGGGCGTACTCCTGAGCGCGCTGGGCGTCAATCTTCGAGAAGATTACTGCCGAGAGGGCCTTGTCGTATATGCTCTGGTTCTTTATGTCCTTCTTCAGCAACTCTATCAGGTAGTTGTTGGCCTGCAGAACATCAGCTGGCAGTGCCCTACCATCGAGCATTACAAGATACAGCCACTGCAGAGCCTTATAGCTTGGGAATCTCACTGCCTCGCCCTTCTTCTCTGCCTTCTTTAGCTCCTTCACAAGGTCAACCACCTCGCTACCCATAAAGCTGAATGCGCTGTTAAGCATACCCTTGGTGTCGGCCTGATTGGTGGTAAGAGCGTTCAGGCGCACCAGCATCTCGCTCACGGCTACGGTCATATAGAACGAGCCTGGCATACCAGGATACCATGTCCACGAGCCATCGCCCAACTGCAATTTCTGCAACTTCTCTAAGCACTTATCCAGACGGTTGTTCATCAGGTTCTCGTCAAAGAAGTCGGCCAATCGGTGCTTCTGCTCTGTCTCATTATCAGCATCCATCACCCAAGGAGTCTCAGAAAGAACAAGCTCCTTCAGCTCCTGATTCTTCTCCAGCTGCGATGTCAACGATGCATCGTTTTTCTCCTGCATCCACTGCTCAAATACGGGCTTTATCTGTGGATTCTGGTCGATGATGTATTTACCTATTCCGTTGGCGTAGTACGATGCAGCCAGCGAGATGGCGTTATCCTCGTTAGGCGAGCCCACTGAAGGCAGAGCCTGAACCATCAGCCATACAGGATTATTGGTATACTCCAGAGTGAGTTTAGCATTCTTGGCATCAGCAGGCACTAACTTTGTCAGGTCGATAGCCTCAGTGCCAGGCTTATGCTGTGTGATAGGCAGGGCGATAGTAACGCGCTCGCTTGCTGGCAGAACAGGCAGATAGTGCTGCTCGCCATCGCTGAATCCGTTACCACTTACGCTCATCTTGCAGATAAGCATAGATGGGTCGTAGCCAGTAGTATTCACATCAAATGTCACAGCTGTTGTCTCGCCAGCCTTCAGCGATACCTTCTGAGTCTTCTCGTATACCACTGCGTTTGTCTCAGCATTTATCAGCTTCAGGGTTGCCTTACCCTGAACGTTCTTCTCACCAGTATTGAATATGCGTCCAGAGATTGTGGCCTTGTCGCCTTCGCGTACAAAGCGAGGCACATTAGGCTGAATCATCACATCCTTCTTGGCCACTGCCTCGGCCTCGATATTTCCATAATAAAGTTCGCGGGTGTGGGCAAAGCCAAGCAACTGCCATGTGGTAAGACTCTCAGGCAGAGTGAACTTAATGGCCACACGTCCGTTCATATCCGTAGTAAGCTGTGGATAGAAGAAGGCAGTCTCGTTCAGGTTTTCGCGCACCTGTACATCCTCGTTCACACTCTCAAAAGCCTCGTCAGCCACCACGGCAGTCTCAGCCACAGCTACATCGCTAACCACCTCCTTCGACATCTTCATCTCCATCTCAGGCATTGCCGAGCTCACCATAGCAGGTGCAGCCTCCATCATCACCATTCCGTCCTCTATGTCGCGGGCACGTGCACCAAGCTTCATATTAGATGCACGATAGCCGAATGTGCGGTAATATTGTGGATAAACATCGTGGTCGAAACGACTGAAGCGTATTCCGCTTTCATCAAGCATATTCCACGAGCGAGTGCATAAGCGCGAGTAGCCGTAAACACCTGCTGACTGCCAACGGGTGCTTGGCAGCGGTATCCACAGGTAAGGCGAGAAGCTCCATCTGTGCTTAATCAGCTGATCCAGACTCTGGTCGTAGAGTGTAGCCATCAGGTTGGCATCCACAGGCTTGCCGTTGGCATCCTTTATGGTAAGCGTCCACTCCTCCTTCTGGCCGGGAGTCAAGCGGTCGCGGAATGTGGCCCACTCCAGCTTAAGTTTCTTGTCAGGCATTGGGCGCTGAATCTGGGCTATGTGCGTGTAGCACTTGCCGTTCTTCACCCAAGCATAGGTTATAAGCAGTCCGTTTTCGTACTCATCCTTATAAGTAAACTTGCGGTTTATCAGCTGGTTGCTGCGGTCCAATGCCCCCTGCTCTATCAGCTTCTTGCCTGAGAATACGCTATAGACTATATGCACATCCTTATCCGATGAGCCCACCTGTATTGTTACAGGAGTACCATCGTATGCGAACTGTCCAGCCGATTGGTAGAACCAGTCATCCGTCTCAGCAGCAGGCTTCTCATCGTCGAGCGAGAACACCACAACATCCTTGCTTTCTGTCTGCTCCTCATACTTCACCTCGATGCTATGCTTGCCCGAAGCTAATTTAGCCAGTGCTATCTTATTATTTGTCTTTACGCTAATCCACTCGCCACCGTCTATACGATACATCACCTCAGCATCTATATCCTTACCTGCAGCGTTGCGCACGTGGAATGTTGCCACGGGGTTATCCTCTATCAGCACCTTGTCGGCTATGTCGATGCTCAGGGCAGTCTTGCGATTGCCAAGCGGCAGCGATGTCTGTCCGCTGTGCGTCTCGCCAGCCCCGTCAGTCACATCAGCCTCCACCACAAAGTTGTAGAACATCGCATACTTCGTCTCAGGCATCGTCAGTGGCATCTTTACAGTAAAGTGTCCGTCGGCATCAGTGGTTGCCTCGCCACTATACACCTCTGTGCCATTATTGCTGTAGCCCAGTGCGGCCTCGTCGTAATATCTGCTGTAACTCATCCACCAGAATGCAGCACGGCGCATCACCTTGTAGCTCACCCTGGCATCCTGTACAGGCACACCAGCATAGCTCAGTGCCGTGCCCTTCACGTCGATTGTGTCGCCAGCCTTGTAAGCCTCCTTGTACTCGTCAAAGTCTACGTGGAATGTTGGGCGCTTATACTCCTCTACGCGTATCCGCTGCGAGTTGTTGTTCACCATTACGTAGAACTCGCCCGTTAGTCCGCTCGATGGCAGCGTGAAGTCAACAGCAGCCACGCCAAACTCGTCGGTCTCGGCCTTCTTCTCACCCACCACCTTATAGTTGGCATCGCGCAGCACAAACGTCAACGCCTGCTTGGCGCACACCGTCTGTTCTATGCCCTGCACCACCTGATACACCATGGCCGAAGCATGAACCTGCTGACCAGGGCGATATATCCTGCGATCGGTAAATATCGCGGTCTGCTTGATGACGCGGTCGGCATCGTAGAACTCATATCTGCCCGAGCCGCTAAGCACTGCTGCTGCCTTGTCGTCGTCGGTATAGGCAAACACACTGCGCTGTCGTGTCACGTCCTTTGTGGCGAACATATACTCGCCCTTGGCATCAGTGGTGCCAGTGTATGTCTTCTCCTCGCGATAGCTAACCCTCTCCTTTATCTTCAGATGCGCCCCGGCTATCGGCTGTCCTGTTGTGGCGTTCACCACCACGTAGCGTATCTTTCCGTTAGGCTGGGTCTCGGCTATGGTGTACACGTTGGTAACATGATACAGCGCGCGCACCAACTCAGTCTCAGGGTTACTCTTAAACTCCACCATATACATGCCCACGGGCAGCCCCTTCAGCTCCATCGAGTCGTCAAACAGCTCGTAGTCCTTGCGCGCGTCAAACTGCTTTGTCTCGCTTATCACAGGCTGTCCCAGCAGTGGTTTAATCTTACTCCAGCCCTTCTCTGTCGATGGCGAGTGCTCAAAGTCGCCCTCGCACTTCACGGGATACACCGTCATTGTCAGCTGCTGTAGATTGCGCAGTGTCTTCAGCTCCACCTTCTGCGATTGCATTGGGCGAGCCACAGCCAATCCGTATGATAGTCTGAACTGTGGGTTAGTAAGCTGCTGTCGCTCGTTGCGCAGCTCGTTCATTATTGCCCACTTGCCCCATTTTGCCACCGCATTGTCTATGTAGGCTATGCGCTCGGCTGTAGGCGTGGTGTATGGCATGTTGTGATAATCCTGAATAGCCAAATTTGCGTCCAACAGACTCACCGCCTTCTGGTTTCCCGCCTTGCTGTAATAGTCGCGCAGGGTCTTTATCTCCCCTAACTCGCCACCTATCACGCTCAGCATGTCGTTGCCAAAGACGGAGGCATCAGCACCCATCACCACAAACGGCTGAAAACTGCGCTCCTTGGTCTTTGCAAGCAACTTGCACACCTCAGGTGTTAGCTGCGGTTTCTTTATGTCAAGCTTCAGGCTGTACTGCTCAGTTGCTATCTGGTATAGCACCGTCTGGTACACCAGTCTTAGTACCTCGTCGTTAGCGTTGTTATATCGAGCCACTATGCGGACCACCTCAGGTTTCAGCGAGTCGGGCGCTATTGCCGCCATCGCCTGCGCTCCCATCAGCTCTGCCTTCAGCAGCTGTCCGTATTGCGCCTCCTTAGTGGCTTTTTTCACTATCTGCTGCAGCACCTCATACTGAGTCTTGGGCAGATCCTTCTCTTCAGCCTCCTGGACCTTTTTCCAGAGAGCCGAATACGATTGTCCAAATATGAACATAGGCATGATCAAAGCTATAGTAATTAATACAAATTTCTTCATAAAGCCCATTTTTTATCGTTTTAACTTGGCAAAGGTAACTAATTATTTTCAATTTCCTTTGGAAATTATGAATTATTATATCTTTTAGGCGTTTATGAACATCACCTTTCTGCGATTATCCTTCGCCCTTACTGCAAAGTGCAGCCATATAGCCCCATGACTATTGCGTTCTATCAGCAGTTCATCGAAGTCCTGATGCGTTTCGTTGCTGATGTCGAGCAGGATAGCCGCATAGCGTATCAGTTGTTCCATATTCTCTACGCGTATATCCACGGCACAACCAGTCAGATGATTGCTATTGCTCACTCCACCAATCGCTCGATTCAGTTGCGGCGATCGATAGCCGGAGTTGAGCCTGATAGGCTCTTCACCCCCGTTTGTCATTCCGAGCGCACCACCCCCACCTGTCATGTCGAGCGTAGTCGAGACATCTCTGCGGCCTTGGCCGCTTTGGCGCAAAGCGCCAATTGGTGAGATCTCTCCACGCGCTTCGCTTGGTCGAGATGACAAGGAGGGGTTGGTGACATACTTGTCGTTGTACCTCCGCCTCAGTTTCTCCAGCCAACCACAAAGTCTCTTCATGTTTGCTATCGCCTCATGGCTTGGAATGTTATACACTTCAGGATGAGAATTACTCTTTGTGAACTCCCCGAGCGTAAAGTGCTCAGAGAGTTTTGCATTTGCATTTAATTGAACTATCTGTTCCATTTAATGTTTAATTTCAAACGAAACTGTGACACTGCGACACTGCGTTTAGGCCATAAAGAAGAACTTTGCAAGAAAAATCGACTCAAAATTAAAAAAAGTCAACTATATTAGGAATAGTGGAAACTTATTCAGGAAATGTAGTACCTAACGCAGTGTCGCAGTGTCGCAGTTTCATTAGGAAAATCGAAAATAAAGAGGGAAGAGGTGAAAATATTAATAATAATATTTTTGTATTATATATTATATTATAATATAATATATAATACAAACCTAGAACGCACCTATAAACTCGCAAAAACGTAACGAAACTGCGACACTGTGACACTGCGTGGATAAAAAGACAGCAGAAAAGAGTAAATACTTATTTTGACTCGGCAAAAGTGTGCCGTAACTTCTTGAGCCATAAAATTACGGTTATTAAATAGAAAAATTACGGCTCATGGGGCACGAAATGGTACACCATTTTTATTAACATCATTTAACGGAAATAATTCGAGAATTATTTTTTGGTTAGGTTTTATCTTCGTACCTTTGCTGTGCAATTAAGGGTTATTGCACAGCGAGTGAAGGCTGCGGCTCAGCATTGGCCATGTGAGCTTGCACACTGCGTTCGCCTTGCACTTCCCTTGCATTGTCAATCATGAGAGACATAAACATTAAAACATTAACCATTTAAAATTACAAAACGCATTATGGCAAAGATTTTTTATTTACTTAAACAGAACAAGAACCAGAGTTCACGAATCTTCGGAAAGTGGTTTGCGTGAAGATTGATGGTCTGGGCATTTTCTACACCACTCTGGAGAATGAGAAAGGTGGAGCCGCAACCAAGGACGAGTTCAACCCAACTAAGAACCTGAAGGCATTGCACATCCGATTCTTGCCCGATCAGGAGGCTGAGACAAACATCAGCTCGCGCGAGTTCATCAAGAAGGCCGAGTTTGTAAATGCAGAGGCATTGGCAGGACAGCTCTTGGAGAGCGATTCGCCAAGCGGCTCAGGTGGCGGCAACAGCGGCAATCAGGGCGGTGGCGGCTACAATAGCAGCGACGACCCAGGTGAGGGAGATTAATCTCCTACCCTCCCTGTCATGTCGAGCGTAGTCGAGACATCTCCTTCGGAGATCTAGGAGATCTCTCCATGCGCTACGCTTAGTCGAGATGACATTACAAACCTTAACAACCTAATCTACCATGACAAAGAGAGAAACCATTAAATTCATCGTACAGATGATTGCGTCAATCGCAACCGCGATTGTTACAGCCCTCGGAGCTACAAGTTGCATGGGTATGTAGAAAAAACTAAGGAAAAAGTCACCTTCGGGTGGCTTTTTTTATTGAGCAATATTTTTTCGTGCAAATGGGGGTTATATTGAAAAAAAATGGTTATATTTGCAACCAAAACAATCTTTAATATATTAACACTATGACGAAAAAAACTTTCATGAGACTGGCAGCGATACTGGGCTGCGCGATGATGATGGCAGTGATGACTGCATGTACAAGCGACAATGCCGACGACCCGGCAACTGTTGTTGAAGGCTCGATTGTGGGCAACTGGTGCTCGAACGTTTCGGGCAAGACCTATGCCAAGTGGAACTATGGCGACACGTGGCGGAACACCGTGTTTAACGATGACGGAACAGGGTTTACCCGCATTTACTACACACTACAGGACAAAGTAGTAGGATGCGAGAAGATAGACTTTACCTACAAAGCAGCCGACGACGGTACACTGGTGATGACATCAACCCAAAGGGGCGCCAAGGACACCAAGTGGAAGCTGGTAGGCAATGAACTGCGATTAGGCGACGAAACCGCCGACGAGACGTATTTGTACTTCAAGCCAACACCTGCCGACATGGCCGCTAAGTTCGACAAATGGAGCAAGGCCGATGAGATAATTCTTGTGCCTCAGCCCGCCAAGTACACCGTGTTCGTATATGGCAACGCAGGCGGTTGGATGGACGAAATCATCGAGGCCGGATTCTGGGAGAGAATACAGCAGTATCTAACCGACTCAAACAACGTGCGCGTGATATGCATGTATAAATATGGTAAGCATCTGCCCGAAGATGGCAAACCGTTTAGTGGCAAATATGCCAAGCCAGGCGACATCGTGTGGTTTGAGCTGAACGACAAGACCGACCTCGACAAAATCAAAGAAGATGGCATGCAAGCCTATGGCATGGGCGAGCAAGCCAAACAGCTGAAGATATGCGACCCTAACACCATGCGCATGTTCCTGGAGTTCAGCAGTCTGCAATGCCCCGCCAAGGACTATGTTCTGGCCATCTGGGGCCACGGCTCGGGTTTCGACGCTATGAACGACGTGCCCGGAAAGTATGAATTGAAAGCCCTGACACGCGGCGTGATGGTCGACGAGTGGGTAAACAACGAGTGGATGGATATGTACGAGATGTACGATGCCATGAAGGCTGCGGGCATCGACCACTTCAACACGCTGATGTTCCACAACTGCTTCATGGGTAATATCGAGTCGCTCACGCAGGCACGCTCGCTGGCCGATTACATCATTGCATCGGGCCACGTGCTGAACAGCGACGGCTTACTGATGACGGAGTTTGTGCGCGGACTGATAGAAACAGGCGACCCCGAGAAGGCTGGCGGACTGATGTTCGAACGCTCTACACCAGACTGGCAGGATGGTTATCTGAAAGAGAAACCAGGAAAATTCCCTAACGGCGACTACAAGATGATTCGCACCGATAAGTTCCAGCCCATCATCGATGCCTCGAAGCAACTGTGCGACCGCATCCTGGCGCTCTATCCTACGCAGAAGGAGGCCATCGACCGTGCCTCAAAGAGCGTGTACCGTTACTATGCTATCAACGATGGCGAAACGGCGAAACAACAATGGGTATATCCTTTCTTCGACATAGCCAACTATGCCCAGCTGCTGGCCAAGGAGACCGACGATGCCCAGCTGAAGGACATTTCGGCCGCGATGGACAAAGCCTTCAAGGAGGCCTTTGTTCACTATCGCGACGTGAACAACAGCGTGCAGCATCTGGATCACTACACGCTGAGCGTATGTCTGATGCACCGTGGATACTACACAGCCGACTATAAGTCGGTATTGAACCCTGTTCCAGAGAACAACTTCAACGAGGGCTACGAGAAGTGCGACTTCCACAAGCTGACAGGCTGGGGCAACTGGCTCAACACCAACGAACAATCGCTCAAAAGCAACCCAGAGTGCGGCGGAGGCGGGCAACTGAAGTAAAAATCTTAAATAAAATTTGGATTTTTACTCACTTATTCGTATCTTTGCACCTATGATTAACCAGCAATTATTGAATCCGAAGAGCATCGTCGTCATCGGCGGCTCTAACAACGTGCATAAGCCCGGAGGCTCTATCGTGCGTAATATTAAGAATGGTGGTTTCGGTGGCGACCTGCACATCGTAAACCCCAAAGAGGACGAGGTGCAGGGAATAAAAGCCTATCACGACGTGAAGGATATACCACCGACGGAACTGGCGGTGCTGGTAGTGGCCGCCAAGTTCTGTCCTGACTATGTGGACTATCTCTGCGCCGAGAAGGGCACAAAGGCCTTTGTGATTATCTCGGCCGGATTCGGCGAGGAGACAAAGGCGGGTGCACAACTGGAACAGCGCATACTCGACACCTGTAAGAAATACGGGGCGGCACTCATCGGACCGAACTGCATCGGACTGCTGAACCGCCATCACCACAGCGTGTTCACACTGCCAATACCTAACCTGAACCCACAGGGGGTTGACTTTGTTTCGGGATCGGGCGCCACAGCGGTGTTCATCCTCGAGAGTGCCGTGATAAAAGGCTTGCAGTTTAACAGCGTATGGAGCATCGGTAACGGCAAGCAGATAGGTATAGAAGACGTGCTGCAGTATATGGACGAGCACTTTGACGCCCAGACCGACTCGAAGGTGAAACTGCTGTATATCGAGAACATCGGCAACCCCGACAAGCTGCTGTTCCATGCCAGCAACCTGATACGAAAAGGTTGCCGCATAGCAGCCATCAAGGCGGGTTCGAGCGAGAGCGGAAGTCGCGCCGCATCGAGCCACACGGGTGCCATCGCATCGAGCGACTCGGCGGTAGAGGCGCTGTTCCGCAAGGCGGGCATCGTGCGCTGTTTCTCGCGCGAGGAGCTCACCACCGTGGGCTGCATCTTTACGCTGCCCGAACTGAAAGGTAAGAACTTTGCGATTGTGACGCACGCTGGCGGTCCAGGCGTGATGCTGACCGACGCCCTATCGAAAGGCGGACTGAACGTGCCCAAGATAGAAGGCCCCGAGGCCGACGAGCTGAAAGCGCAGCTCTTCGCGGGCTCATCGGTGGCAAACCCCATCGACTTTCTGGCCACAGGTACGGCCGAGCAACTGGGCACGGTGATTGACTACTGCGAGAACAAGTTCGACAACATCGACGCCATCGCCGTGATCTACGGCACCCCCGGACTCACCCAACTTTACGAGGCCTACGACGTGCTCGACAAGAAGATTCGCGAGTGCAAGAAGCCGATATTCCCCGTGCTGCCCAGCTTGCACACGGCGGGGCCCGAGGTGGCAGAATTCCTGAGTAAGGGTCACGTAAACTTCAGCGACGAGGTGACGCTGGCCACGGCTCTCAGTCAGATTATGCGCACGCCCAAGCCCGCACCACCCGAGATACAGCTCTACGGCATCGACCTTTCGCGCCTGCATCAGGTCATCAGCGGCATCTACGACAACGGCTACGTATCGCCACAAACGGTGCGCGAGATACTATCGTGCGCCGGCATACCGCTGGTACCCGAGATGGTAAGCACCTCGAAAGAGGAGCTGACGGCCTTTGCTCAGCAGGTGGGATTCCCCGTGGTGGCCAAGGTGGTAGGCCCCATCCACAAGAGCGACGTGGGCGGCGTAACGCTGAACATACGCACCCCGGAGCATCTGGCGATGGAGTTCGACCGCATGATGCAGATTAAGGACGCCACAGGTGTGATGGTGCAGAAGATGATGAAGGGCACTGAGCTGTTCATCGGCGCCAAATACGAAACACGCTTCGGTCACGTGATACTATGCGGACTGGGCGGCATCTTCGTTGAGGTGCTGAAAGATGTATCGAGCGGATTGGCGCCACTGAGTTACGACGAGGCTTACTCGATGATTCACTCGTTGCGGGGCTACAAGATACTGAAAGGTACGCGCGGACAGAAGGGCATCAACGAGCAGAAGTTTGCCGAGATTATCGTGCGCCTCTCTACCCTACTCCGTTTCGCCACGCAGATCAAGGAAATGGACATCAACCCCCTCCTGGCCGACGAGAACAACGTAGTAGCCGTAGACGCCCGCATACTCATCGAGAGATGAGAAATGTAAAAATTACAAAATGTAATAATGTAAAAATGAAAACAGCAATTGTTGGTGGTGGGGCGGCAGGATTCTTTGCGGCAATAAACCTGAAGGAGATGTGCCCGGAGATGCAAGTTACAATCTTCGAGAAATCGAAGAAAGTACTTGCTAAAGTAGAGGTGTCGGGCGGCGGCAGATGCAACTGCACCAACTCGTTTGAGGCGGTGACCGACCTCTCGCAGGTGTACCCACGCGGCCACCGACTACTGAAACGACTCTTTAAGACCTTCGACTATCGCGATGCCTACGCATGGTTTGAAAGCCACGGGGTGCGTCTTGTAACCCAGGAAGACCACTGCGTGTTCCCCATGTCGCAAGATTCGCACACCATCATCAACCTATTTCTGGCCGAAGCCAAACGCCACGGAATAGAGATACGCACGCAATGTAAGATAGAGAGTCTGGATGAGCTGAAAGACTACGATTTTAAGGTTATAACCACAGGTGGTGGCACGGCATCGATGGCAGGAGTTCCTACTATCGAGGCTGTGCCATCGCTGTTTACATTCAGTATTGAGGACGAAGCGCTGAGGGCGCTGATGGGAACGGTGGTTGAGGATGCAACGGCATCGATACCTGGCACAAAGTTTAAAAGCTGCGGACCGCTGCTGATTACCCACTGGGGAATGAGCGGACCTGCGATACTGAAGCTGAGCAGCCATGCAGCGCGCGAGCTGCATGAGCAGAACTACCAGATGCCACTGGCTGTGAACTGGACATCGCTGAAGGAGCCTGAGATACAGCAGGAGCTGCACGAGATAATAATACGCCATCCGCAGAAACAGATAGCCACCATCAGGCCCTTTGGATTGCCCAGCCGTTTGTGGGATTACCTGGTGGCCAAGACCCTTGGCGAGCGCGCCCAGAACCGTTGGCAGAACCTAAACCAAAAAGAACTGAACCGACTTACCAACGCCCTCTGCAACGACCAATACCAGATAGCCGGTAGGGCGGCTTTCAAGGATGAGTTTGTGACGTGTGGCGGCATCGACCTTTCAGGCATAAACCCCAACACCCTGGAAGCAAAAACACTCCCCCAGCTTTATTTTGCTGGAGAAGTGCTCGACATCGATGGCATCACAGGCGGATTTAATTTCCAAGCCGCCTGGACCACCGCTTATGTAGTTTCCATGGCTATTACTCAACAAGTGCGTTGTAGTCAGTCTCCTTCTGAGGGATGACCCAAGTCCAGGCGTTAGTCTCTTCAGGAAGGATGGTGATATCGAACACACCCTCCATAAAGCTACCACCCTGTGTGCGGTTCTTACGAACGATGGGCTGTCCCCAACGCTTGTAGTCGAACCAGTCGTTACCCTCGGCAAAGAGGTCGAAACGGCGATAGAGCTTAATCTCAGTCATCAAGTCGTCGCCGGTCTTGGTGCTCTTGGTGTAAGCCTCGTCGTACTGACTAACAGCCTCAAACAGCAGCTGCTGTGCCTCAGCCTCCTTGTTCAGATGCATGTCGGCCTCAGCCTCGGTATACAGCATCTCAGCGGCACGGATGATGGGGAATGAGCCACCACCGGGATAGAAACCTACCAGGAACTTAGTCTGCATATAAGCATAGATAAGCGAGGTAAGCTTGCCGCTCTGGTCGAAATACAAGCGATCCTTGTACTCAGCCTTTGCGCGGTTGTAGAGCATACCAGTGCTACGACCAGCTGCATTACACTCGGCATACTCCTCTTCGGTTGGTACCAGATAGAGCGAGCGGCGCACGTCGCTGGCAGGAATCTGATCGATGAGCTCCTTGCTGATGGCTACAGGATAAGTGCGGCAGTTGCTGGCACTTGAGTTGGCACCGATGTAAGCAAAGAAGCTATAGTAAGAGATGTTCTGCTGTTCATCCTCATACACACCCCATATCCACTCGTTGTTAGGTGTGTGGAAACCGTCCTGATACTGCTCAACCGTCATCAGCTTGTGGCCCTCGCGAGCCAGAGCTGCATACTTGGCAGCATTCTGCCAATCCTCGCGGTTAAGAGCTGCCTTGGCATAAACGGCATAGGCCACATCGAGACCGGGCTGGAAGAACTCCTCGCGCTTGCGATCGCTCTGCTGATAGAGGGCGATGGCCTCGTCAAGGTCGTTGTAAATCTGCTGATAGGTCTCGGCCTGAGTAGCGATGGCCTGCTCGCCCAGACTCTCGTCGACACGCAGCACGATACCATCGGTGTTACCCTGATGGTCGCTCCAACGGTTGGTGTAGAGCTGTGCCAAGCGGAAGAACGAGTAAGCACGGAAAGTAAGGGCCTGAGCCTTGATGAATTTCTTATCGTTCTCCTCGCCCTCGGCTGCATCGATATTGTTGATGATGGCATTGGCATTGCTCACCAACTTGTAATAATAGAACCAAGGATAAACGGTATAGTCGGAAGTTGGACGCAGGTGGTAGGTTGAGTTCCACACACCCTGCCAACCAGAGTTATTGCTCTTCTGAGCATCGTTACCAGTAAAGGTGCCATACCAGTTCAGGATGGTGCCCTCGCCATTGCAGCCCTGCTTGCTCATATACTGAGTAGTCATGGCCTTGCAGATACCATTGAGTGCCATCTCGGCATTCTGGGTGTTGCTGAGCACGGTGGGAGTACCCATCTCCGACTCAGGAGCGGTATCCAGGAAATCCTTGCTACAAGCGCTGAGTGCCAGCGTTGCGATACCTATATATATATACTTTTTCATAAAACTATTCACTATTAACTATTAACTATTCACTCTTAAAACTTGATGTTCACTCCTGCAGAGAAGATGCGTGGTGTGACGAAGGTAGCACTCTGAGTGCCAGCAAAGTTCTGCTGTGGGTTCATACCCTTGCGCGATGTCAGCGTGAAGAGGTTCTCGCAGGTCAGTGTGAGCATCACGTTCTCGATACCAGCCTTGCGCACCAGTTCCTTAGGCAGCTGGTAGCTAAGGTTGATGTTCTTCAGGATGAGATAGCTGGCACTGGTGAGCCAACGTGAAGAGGTAGAGTTGAGGTCGGCCTCAAGACCACTCACGATGACAGGAACGTCGCTCAGCATAGGCACACCGTTGCGGTCGATAGCATCGGTAGCTGTAGCCTGGTCGGCGGTCCAGCCCTTCAGCACGTCCTTATGCAGGGCGGTTGGGGTGCTCTGTGAGTTCATCAGCAGCTGATAGTTGCTGTCCATCACCTTACCACCCAGCTGATAGGTGAACAGGGTGTAGAGCGAGAAGGCCTTGTAGCTCACGCTGAAGTTGAAGCTACCATAGGCGGTAGGCATGGCCGAACCGTGGAACTCGCGCTTGCCATAGGTGGTGAGATAGCTGTAAGGTGTGCCATCAATCACAACCACAGCGTTCTTCTGCGAACCGGTAATCTCTGTACCGGCAGGGTTACCATAGGTAGTGCCGCCATCGGTAAAGAAGTACTCATCGTCGTTGAACTTATAGAGTGAGAGTCCGTTCTTGGTGTTCACGCCCTCCCAGGTGTAGGTATAGAACTGATAGCGGTCCATACCCTCCACAATCTTCTTGGTACCATCGATGATACCATCGCGGTTCTGCTCGGGCAGCTTCACCACCTTGTTCTTCTCGAAGGTGATGCTGGCACCTACGTTAACGCTCCAGTTCTTCGACTTGTAAACGTCCATATCGCCAGAAATCTCGACACCGTGGTTTGAGATGGTACCCAGATTCATGGTGGTTACCGACTGAGGTGTGGTGGTATCAGTAGCACCCGCAGAGAGTGGGTTGTAGACGTTGAAGATAAGGTCCTTGTTGCGACGGTCGAAGTACTCAACATTGAAGTTGAGCTTGTTGAAGAGGCGACCCTCGATGGCAACACCCCATGACTGACCTGTCTCCCACTTCAAATCCTCGTTAGGCAGCTGAGAGATATAGTAAGCACCCTTGCCGGCATGAACATCCTGCTGATAGAGGGCCATATAGCCATAGAGACCAGAACCTGAGTCGTTACCTACCTCACCATAGTCGGCACGCAACTTCAGGTAGTTCACCCAGTCATACTGCTTCATAAACTTCTCGTTAGAGATGACCCAGCTGGCACCTGTGCTCCAGAAGTTACCCCAACGGGCATTCTTGGCAAAGCGCGACGAACCATCGCGACGGAACGAGAACTCGATGTTGTAACGGCTGTCGTAACCATAGCGCACACGACCCAGATACGACTCCAGCGTATAGTTATCGTTGTAGTCTAAGAGCTGGGCAAACTGAGTGAAGTTAAGCAGATTGGTGAGATTGGGCACAATCTCTGAATCCTTACCCGAAGCCATGTAGTTGCGGGTGAGCTTGTAGCTCTCGTGACCCAGCAGAGCATCGACAGAATGCACGCCAAACTCCTGGCGCCAATGCAGCTGCTGCTGGAAGGTGTAGTTCTTCTGGCGAACATCGGTACGGCGCAAACGGCCGTTGTTGGCCTTACCGTCACCAATCACAGCCGAGTAGTACTTATTCTCTGAGTCGTTGCTCAGGTTCAGACTACCCTTCAGCGAGAGTGTGAAGTTGTAAGGCAGAATGATATTAGCGTAGGCAATACTGTTAACGGTATTGCGGATAATCTTATCGGTATTCAACTGGTTCTCCCAGATGATGTGACGATCGGGATACTGGTTGCGGGTGTGAACCACCTGACCATCGGGATCGATATATGAACCGCCATCGTACATCAGGTTGCCCATACCGTCGAGATAGTACTCACCTGTAGTCAGGTTGTGGGCATGAACAGGATAGATAGGCGAAATCTTGCGGCAGAAGTTGAATGGGTTGGTATTGGCGTTACCAGTACCATAGCCGGCATTGAAGTTCTGGTGAGTAGCGTTCAGACTAACACCCACCTTGAGCCAATCAGCTGGCTGGATGTTACCCGACAGACGAGCCGACAGACGGTCGAAACCAGAGGTCTTCAGGTAGCCCTGCTCGTCGAGATAGCCTAATGAAACCAGATAGTCTGACTTCTCGGTAGCGCCATTGGCGTTGAAGTTGTACTCCTGACGATAGCCGTGACCAATGGCCTGCTTGTACCAGTCGAGGTCCTCGCCATAGGTACCCTTTATGCGGGCGTCGCTCACCAGCTTGCCGTCGGCAGTAAAGAGTGCCTCGTCGGCCTTGTCGAAGATATTCAGCTGAAGTCGGTCGGCAATCAGGTGCTTCGAGGCGTATGCGCCAGCTGTGGCAGCATCGTCGCCGGCAGCCATGCGGTTGTTCTTCATGTTGAGCCACTGAGCCTCCATCCACTCGCGGGCGCCCAGACGGTCGTACTCGGCAATACCGCGTGAGTAGGTACCCTGCTTCACATCGAAGGTGATGTTCATCTTACCCTGCTTACCCTTCTTGGTGGTAATCAGGATGACACCGTTAGAGGCACGGTTACCATACAAAGCAGCCGAAGCAGCGTCCTTCAATACCGACATCGACTCGATGTCCTGTGGGTTCAGGTCGCTGATGCTACCGCTATAAGGCACGCCATCAAGAATATAGAGTGGTGACGAAGAACCATTGACGGTTCCCACGCCACGAATACGAATCTGTGGGTCTTCACCAGGTGCGCCAACGGTGCTGTTCACCTGTACACCTGTAACACTACCTTCGAGTGCTGAAGCAACCGAAGATGTAGGGCGCAACTCGATGGCCTCGCTCTTCACCTCCTGGATAGAACCGGTGAGCGAAGTCTTCTTCTGTGTACCATAAGCCACAACCACTACTTCGTCTAGAGTATGCACATCGTTTCTTAACTGGATGCGCAGCGTTTTTGTGCTAACTGCTACCTCAAGAGGCTCCATGCCTACATAGGTAATACGCAGAGTCTTCATGCCCTCAGGAACATCGAGGGTGAAGTTGCCATCATAATCGGTAATGGTACCAATGCCAGCATTTCCAACTACCTGGATTGTAGCTCCGATAATTGGCTCGTTATCCTCATAACTTACCACGGTACCAGTAACCTTTGTTTGTGCCAGCGATATTCCCACACTAAGGAATAGCCCAGCCAACATCATACTGAGTTTTTTCATTTAAAACTTAAAAAATTAATAATATATTAGTAATTACTTAAATACTTAAACAAACTAAATTCTTCTACTTTTCCTAAATTAAATTTGCCATTCCTCACGAAATGGGCTGCAAAATTACTAAGATATTTTGAAACTACCAAAGAAATATTAATAAATATTTATTTAATATGCTAAAAAATGACCGACCCCAAGAAAGAGCCAGCCATTTTTGCTAGAATATATACATGAAAAAAATTATTCCTCGCCAGATGCAGTTTCCTTATTTTTGAAGGCGCCGTTGTACTGAGTCTCGCGCTCTGGAATCACCCATGTCCACTGGTTGGCATCGTTAGGACCAACGGTGGTTACATAAGCCTTCAGGAAGCTACCACCGTCTTCCCAAGTCTTACGCACGATGGTGTCGCCCCAACGCTTGTAGTCGAACCAGTCGTAACCCTCGCCCCAGAGGTCGAAGCGGCGATAGAGCTTGATTTCGGCCAGCAGGTCGTCGCCGGTCTTGGTGCTCTTCTGCAGCTCTGGGTCGCGCTCCTTGTTGGCATCGAAGAGCAGCTGCTGAGCCTCGGCATACTTGCCCAGATGGCAATCGGCCTCAGCCTCGATATAATACATCTCGGCCGCACGGAACAATGAGAATGAACCGCCACCAGGTGTGAACTCACAACGATGCTTCATCTGAGCATAAGCGTAGATGAGCGATGTGCTGTAGAAGCGATCGCCATAGTCGGCAAAGGCACGCTTGTAGAGCGCCTTGGTGCTACGTCCGGCAGCATTACACTCGGCCAGCTCCTCAGCGGTTGGAACCAGATAGAGGTCGCGGCGAACGTCGCTCTCAGGAATCTGGTCAATCAGCTCCTTGCTGATGGCTGTAGGATAAGTACGGCACTGAGAAGAGCTTGAGTTTGAACCCTGATAAGCATAGAAGCTATAGTAGTAGAGTGTCTGCTCCTGACCCTCGTAAACACCCCAAATCCACTCGGGGTTATAGTTGTAGCCACCATCGGCATACTGAGCGTTGCTCATAAGGGGGTGGTTGGCCTTAGCCAGAGCAGCATACTTGGCTGCATTCTGCCAATCCTGCTTGGTAACAGCAGCACGGGCATAAACGGCATAAGCCACATCGAGGTTTGGTTTGTAGAACTCGTAGATGTTAGCCACGGTGTTCGTGCCACGGTCCTTACCACTCTTCTGGAACAGACTGATGGCCTCGTCGAGGTCGCTGTAAACCTGAGCGTAAGTCTCTTCGAGCGTAGCCAGAGGCTGGTCGCCGGTGCTCTGATCCAGTCGCAGGATGATACCGTCGGTCTTACCCTGCTCGTCGCTCCAGCGGTGACAGTAAATCTGCGAGAGCATGAAGAAAGCGTAAGCACGGAATGTAAGTGCCTGAGCCTTTACATAAGCCTTATCTTCCTCGGTACCGCTGGCATTGTCGATGTTACAGATGATGCTGTTGGCATTGCTAATCTGCTTATAATAGTAGTACCATGCAAAGTAATCGTAGATAGAAGTCTTCATCAGGTGGTATGTCTGATTGAAGATGGGAGTGAAACCAGAATAGTTAACCTTCTGGAAATCGTTGCCTGGATAGTTTCCGTACCAGGTCTTGATAGAACCTTCGCCGTTCCATCCCTGTGAAGAACAGTACTGCTGAGTCATAGCACGGCACATACCGTTGATAACCAGAGAAGCATTCTTGGCCGATTCAATCATCACAGAGGTGCCCTCTGCGTTCTGAGGAGCCGTCTCCAGATAACCGCTCTCACAAGCTGTGAGGCTCAGGGCAGCCACGCTCAATATATATATATACTTCTTCATAATTATTTCTTTTTTACTTTTTCAGTTTTTCACCTTTAGAATCTTACATTCAAGCCTACTGAGAAAACGCGTGGTGTTACCAGCGAGTTGCTCTGTGTTCCTGCATACGACATCTGTGGGTTCATACCCTGGCGAGCTGTCTTGGTAAACAGGTTCTCGCAAGCCAGTGTCAGTGTTACGCCCTCAAGGTCAGCCTTACGCACCCACTCCTTAGGCAGCTGGTAGCTCAGGTTGATGTTCTTCAGGATGAGATAGCTGGCGCTGGTGAGCCAACGTGATGATGTTGAGGTGAGCGATGCTGTGATATCGCTGTTGATGGTTGGCGAGTAGTTCAGCATGGGCAAACCGTTAGGATCAACGGCGTCAGTGGCTGTAGCCTTATCGTATGTCCATGAGTTCAGAGCGTCCTTGTGCAGGTTGGCGGGCGATGTTCCCTCCGACATCAGACTCTGGTAGTTGTAGTCCATCACCTTTCCACCCAGTGAGTAGGTGAACAGGGTATACAGACTCAGCGACTTCCATGACACGCTGAAGTTGAAGCTACCGTAGGCTGTAGGCATAGCCGAGCCGTGGAACTCTTTCTTGGCATACGATGTGGTGTAGGCGTAAGGTGTGTTGTTAATCACTACTACACCGTCGAGCTTACTACCGGTAAGCTCTGTACCGTTTGTGGCGTCACCATATACGTTGCCGTCGGCATCTTTGAAGAAGTACTCCTCGTCGTTGAACTTATAGAGTGAGAGTCCGTTCTTGGTGTTGATACCCTCGTAGGTGTAAACAAAGTAAGCGTAACGGTCCTTGCCCTCAATAATCTTCTTGGTTCCGTCGATGATACCGTCCTTGTTCTGCTCAGGCATCTTCAGCACCTCGTTCTTCAGCAGGGTGATGTTAGCACCTACGTTCACCTTCCAATCCTTGTTCTTGAACACGTCCATATCGGCAGAAATCTCGATACCCTTGTTTGAGATGGTACCGATATTCTTGGTAACCACGGCCTCGGCTGAGCTTGTGGTGGTACCACCAGCCGACAGAGGCAGGTTCACATCGAACAACAGGTCCTTGTTGCGCTTGTCGAAGTACTCGATGCTGAAGTTCAGCTTGTTGAACAAGCGACCATCAACAGCAACGCCCCATGACTGACCTGTTTCCCACTTCAAATCCTCGTTAGGCAACTGCGAAATCCAGTAAGCACCCTCCTTGGCGTTCTGTGTTGAGCCATAGAGTGCCCAGTAGCCGTAAAGGCCCGAACCGGCATCGTTACCCACCTGTCCGAAGTCGGCACGCAGTTTCAGGTAGTTCACCCAGTCGTAAGCCTTCATGAAGTTCTCGTTAGAGATAACCCAGTTGGCACCAACGCTCCAGAAGTTACCCCAGCGGGCATTCTTGGCAAAGCGCGAGCTACCGTCGCGACGGAAGCTTGCCTCAAAGTTATAGCGGTTGTCGTAGCCATAGCGTGCACGGGCCAGATACGACTCTGTACGGTAGTTGCTATCGTAGTCGTAGAGGTTGGTGATATCTGTGTAGTTACGCAGTGTGCTCTTGCCCTCAAACACCTCGTTGGTCTTATAACCATACATATAATTATAGTTATTGTAGTAGTTCTCATGACCAATCAGGGCGTCGATAGAGTGTACACCATACTCGTGGTTCCAGTGCAGTTGCTGCTGGAAGGTGTAGTTCTTGTACTGATACTCCTCGCGCTTGGCACGGCCGTTGTTTCCCTTACCGTCACCAATCTGCGAGTTGTCGAACGAGCGGTTAACCGATGAACGCAGGTTCAGGTTACCCTTCAGCGAGAGGGTGAAGTTGTAAGGCAGATTGAAATCTACATAAGCCACAGAGTTCAGAGTGTTACGTGTGGTTCTGTCGATGTTGGCCTCGTTCTCCCAGATGACATGGCGATCGGCAAACTGGTTACGTGTTATCTGCACCTGACCGTCCTGGTCGATATATGAACCACCATCCCACTGCTTGTTTCCGAAAGCATCCAGAATGTACTCACCTGTGTTGATGTCGTGCAGGTGTACAGGATAGATAGGAGAGATATAACGGCTGAAGTAGAATGGGTTGGCGATAGAGGTATCACCATCGCTGTATGAGGTAGTGCGGTTCTGGTGTGTACCAGCCACGTTCAGACCCATCTTAACCCACTTCTTAGGCTGTACGTTCAAGGCAACGCGGGCTGAAAGACGGTCGAAACCAGAGCTCTTCATATAGCCGTTCTCATCGAGATAACCCAGCGACAGCAGATAGTCTTTCTTCTCGTCGGCACCGTTGATGCTGAGGTTGTACTCCTGGCGATAGCCGCTGCGAACGGTCTGGTCGAACCAGTCGAGGTCGCCATTGTAGCCATCCAGAATCTTAGCATCGCTCACAATCTTACCATCTTCGGTAAAGAGCTTATCGTTAGCTTTATTAAAGATGTTCAGATATACGCGGTTATCAAAAATATCGGCAGTAGCAGCAGCCTTGGCCTCTGCATCGCTGGCAGCACCGTGCATATTGTTGAAGTTGCGCAGGTTCTGCCACTCCAGCTCCATAAACTCGTATGGGTTTACGGTGCTGTACTCCTTGATACCACGGCTGTAGGTACCCTGCTTAATGTCGAGCGTTACGTTCAGCTTGCCCTGCTTACCCTTCTTGGTGGTAATCAGGATGACACCGTTAGAGGCGCGGTTACCATACAGGGCAGCCGAGGCAGCATCCTTCAGTACCGACATACTCTCGATATCGGCAGGGTTCAGGTCGCTGATGTTTCCGCCAAAAGGTACACCGTCTAATATATAAAGAGGTGTAGACGAGCCGTTAACGGTTCCCACACCGCGGATGCGGATAGATGGGTCGTCACCAGGCTGTCCGTAAGTGCTGTTCACCTGCACACCTGTAACGGTTCCTTCCAGAGCCGATGCTACTGATGATGTAGGGCGCAACTCGATGGCCTCGCTCTTAACCTCCTGGATGGAGCCGGTAAGCGAAGTCTTCTTCTGTGTACCGTATGCCACAACCACTACCTCGTCGAGTGTGTGCACATCGTTACGAAGCTGAATGCGCAATGGTTTTGCACTTACAGCCACATCAAGCGGTTCCATACCAATGTAGGTAATACGCAAGGTCTTTCGACCCTCGGGAACCATTAATTCAAACTTTCCGTCGTAGTCTGTGATGGTACCAACACCTTGCTCTCCTACAATCTGGATAGTAGCGCCGATAATCGGCTCGTTCTCCTCGTAGGTCACAACTGTACCAGTCACCTTCGTTTGTGCCAGTGCCAATCCAATAAACATGAACAGGCCGGCTAAGGTCAAACTGATTCTTCTCATGTAATTTCTAAGTTTTAATTAAGTATAAAAAGTTATTATTTAATTATATCCAGTCCATTTTCCTCCAATCGGGTCGCAAAATTACGATTAATATTTCAAAAATCAAATAAAAATTATCAAAAAGTAATGCTTTCATGCTCTTTTTTAACCTTTTGATAACATAAGCCTTGTTTCGTATCAATCTTTTTATTAACTTTGCAGGCACATTTTAATTAAAAACATTAAGAACAATCTTTAAAAATAACATAACAATGGAACAGCAGAAACGTTACGGTCATTTCGACGACCAGAACCGCGAGTACGTCATTACCGACCCGCAGACACCATGGCCTTGGATCAACTACCTGGGCAACGAGGATTTCTTCTCATTAATCTCTAATACCGCTGGTGGCTATTCTTTCTATAAGGATGCCAAGTTCCGCCGCATTACACGCTATCGTTACAATAATGTACCAATGGATAACGGCGGTCGATACTTTTATATCAAAGACGGCGATACCGTTTGGAATCCAGGATGGAAGCCTTGCAAGACTCCACTCGATTTCTACGAGTGCCGCCACGGTATGAGCTACACCCGCATCACCGGTCGTAAGAATGGCGTAGAGGCTAGCGTGCTGTTCTTTGTACCACTTAAGAAGTGGGCCGAGGTGCAGGAACTTACCCTCAAGAACGATTCGAAGGAGACCAAGACGCTGAAGCTCTTCTCGTTCGAAGAGTGGTGCCTCTGGAATGCCGCTACAGATATGGAAAACTTCCAGCGTAACTTCTCTACGGGCGAAGTGGAGATAGAGGGTAGCACCATCTATCACAAGACCGAGTATCGCGAGCGCCGCAACCACTATGCTTTCTATCACGTGAATACTGAGATTCAGGGCTTCGACACCGACCGCGAGACCTTCGTAGGCCTTTACAACGAGTTTGCCGATCCTCAGGTGGTGATGGAGGGTAAGCCCCGCAACAGCCACGCCCACGGCTGGAGCCCCATCGCCTCGCACTACATCGAGGTAACCCTCGCCCCAGGCGAGAGCAAGGACTTCGTGTTCCTCCTCGGTTATATCGAAAACGAGCAGGATAAGAAGTTCTCAGCTCCTCAGGTTATCAACAAGGATAAGGCTCACGCACTCATTGCAGAGCTCGACACCACTGCCAAGGTTGACAAGGCATTTGCTGAGCTCAATGCATATTGGGATGCTCTGCTTAATATATATAATGTACGCACAGGTAACGATAAGCTAGACCGCATGGTGAACATCTGGAACCAGTATCAGTGTATGGTTACCTTCAACTTCTCTCGTTCGGCATCGTTCTTCGAGAGTGGTGTAGGTCGTGGCATGGGCTTCCGCGATAGTAATCAGGACCTTGTGGGCTTTGTTCACCAGATTCCACCTCGCGCACGTCAGCGCATCATCGATATCGCATCTACACAGTTCCCTGATGGCGGATGCTATCACCAGTATCAGCCTCTTACCAAGCGAGGCAACAATGATATCGGCGGTGGATTCAACGACGACCCATGCTGGCTCATCTTCGGAACTGTGGCTTACATCAAGGAGACAGGTGACTTCTCAATCCTCGACGAGATGGTGCCATTCGACAATCAGCCAGGCTCTGAGGTAACACTCTTCGAGCACTTGAAGATTTCGATGGATCACGTCATTAAGAACCTTGGTCCTCACATGTTGCCACTCATCGGCCGTGCCGACTGGAACGACTGCTTGAACCTGAACTGCTTCTCATGGGATCCTAACGAGAGCTTCCAGACTACAGAGAACGTATCAGAGGGCACAAAGGCTGAAAGCTTGATGATTGCAGGTCTCTTCGTTGTTACAGGAAAAGACTATGTAGCTCTGTGCAAGAAGATTGGTAAGGATGCCGAGGCTGAGCGCATGCAGAAGGCTATCGACGCTATGATCGAGGCTGTTAAGAAGCATGGTTGGGATGGCGAGTGGTATCTCCGCGCATACGACTTCTATGGCAATAAGATTGGTAGCAACGAATGCGAGGAGGCCAAGATATTCATCGAGAGTCAGGGTTGGTGCACCATGGCCGAGATCGGCGCCGAGGAAGGCATGGTAGCCAAGAGTCTCGACAGCTGTAAGAAATACCTCGAGTGCGAGCACGGTATGGTACTCAACAATCCCGCCTTCACCAAGTACATCTACGAGTATGGCGAGATCTCCAGCTATCCCGAGGGCTACAAAGAGAATGCAGGTATCTTCTGCCACAACAATCCTTGGGTCATCATCGGCGAGTGTATCGCAGGTCGTGGTAACGATGCCTGGAGCCACTACGCTAAGATCCTGCCTTCGTATGTAGAAGAGAAATATCAGACTCTGCACAAGGTTGAGCCATACGTAAACTGCCAGATGGTGGCTGGTAAGGACGCATTCAAGCCAGGTGAGGGTAAGAACTCATGGCTCACCGGTACTGCCGCCTGGATGTGGTACACCGTTTCGGAGTTCATCCTCGGCATCAAACCCGACTACGATGGCATCCGCATCGACCCATGTCTGCCTGACACCGCCGGCGACTACACCGTTCAGCGTAAGTTCCGCGATGCTGAGTACGAGATAACCATTCATCCAAACGGCTCACAGAAGGGTGTTAAGAGCATCACTCTGGATGGCGCCAAGATTGATGGCACAGTAATACCCTACTCTGCTGGCAAGCATACCGTTGAGGTTACGATGTAATATAAATAAGAGTTTAAAAGTAATCCCCGCTCAGTTAAGTCTGACGGGGATTATTGTTTTACCATTTAATTCAGCGTTTTGGTTATCTGGGTGATACCCTTACACTCTATACGATCGCTACCTGAGCGTTTCACCCATACATGGCCCAGCTTCTGGTCAATCTTCTCTACAATGTAGTTGGGTTTGTAGTAGTCAAGCCATTCGCACCACACCTTGTCGCCCTTCTTAATCTTCTCCTTGAAAGGCACAAGTTTACAAACGTCCTTATCAACTGCCACAAGTTTGCTTGCCCATCCAGACAATAGCAGTTTATTGCCATCAGCATGCATCAGTATACCGCTCTTCCACTCACCGTCTTCGCGATATGCAACCTGAGCTCCACTTTCCCACTCACCATCAGTCAACACGTTAAAAGAGTTAGGTTCCAACTTGCGGCCCTTGGCTCTTTCTTCTACCTTAGGATCGTTTGGATCATCAGGCCAATACAAATCGATGAAAACGGCTGTTGGCTCAGTTGGAGTACTGTCGTCAATAACAATGGCGCGCTGCATGCCGCTACCACCTTGCCACCATGTAAGGAGAATATCGCCCTTCTTGGCTTTCTGGCCTTTTTTCAATGGAACTATCAGAGCATTTGGCACCTCTACAGTTTCACCAAACCTTGCCACGGTAATTGTACCATCCCCCACTTTATCCACCTTAGTATCATACCAAATCAGAGTAGACTTTGTAAGGTCTTCGTTCTTTTTTACCGCACTAAAATAATGCCCTTGACAGCTGAGAACTGTCTGACCCAGTTCAGCTTCAATCTTTACGTTCTGTGGGAAGTCCCACGGCCATGCATTAGTTTTTTCTTGCGCAAAAGCGCCACTTGCTACCATCGCAGCAATCGTCATGGTTAATAATCTCATAGTTTTCATAATTATAATTTAGATTGTTCTTAAAGTACCTTCTATGGATACAACGGATAGATAAGGTTTACCAGCACGAGCATGAGGGCAAGAAGCACTACGTGCATGCAGATGCCAAGGCGGGCAAAGTCGTTGAAGTGGAACGAACCTGGACCGTAGACGAGCATGTGGGTGCTACTGCCTATGGGCGATGCGAAGCTGATGGTGACGCTAAGCATGAGCGACATGACAAACGGCATGGGGCTACAACCCATCAGCTCGGCCTGCTGATACATAATAGGGAAGAACACAGCGGCGGAACCTACATCGCTGACGAACTCGCTGACGATAGAGGCGAAGATACACATGACGGCCATAACGATATAGGGGTGGCCCTGGCACAGATTGAGTATAGAATGGGCCATGGTATGGGCAATACCGGTCTTGGTGATGGCCACGGAGAACACCACGGTGACTCCAAGTATGAGCAGCAACTCCCACTCGATATATTTGGTAACGCCTGTCATGCGGCAACAGCCAAACAGCATCATGAGTCCTGCAGCCATCATGGTGACGGCCATGAGGGGGAACACATGGAACGACGACATGATGAACATCAGCACAAGGATGATGGCCGAGGTGACCGTTTTGGGGCCCAGCTGGGGCACGAAATGGCTATCGAAGAAGGTGAGCTTACCACGTGTTTCTTCTTCCAAATGGCGATCGCCCTTGGGTGGGCACTCCAGCAGCAGGGTATCACCTGCCTGAATAATAATCTCACGGGGCTGGCCTTCGACACGATGACCAGCACGGGCTACAGCGATAAGGGCCACATCATGATTCTGCTCGAAATGGGTTTGCGCCATAGAGCGACCAATAAGCGCACTACCGAAGTTGACATAGGCGGTACGCATCTTGCGCTTGGTGTCGATATCGTTGATACTCCACACATGGCGGTCGGCGGCGGCAAGGCCGTGGGTGTTCTTAATCTCAAGGATATCGTTGATCTGACCGGCATATATCAGACGGTCGCCACCCATCACCCACTCGTCTTTTGGTACTGGCATGATGATCTCGCGGTCGAAGCGCACGATCTCAACCAGCGAACCTCCCTTGACATTATAGAGTCCGGCCTCCTCTACAGTACTGCCGACGGCAGGATTATCGGTAGGAACAAGCAGCTCTACGGTATAGTCGCTGGTGGTCTCGAACGAGTTCTCGCCCGACTCACGCGAGGGAATGAACTGCTGCAGCGCCATGACCATGGCCATACCTACAATGGTGAGCAACAATCCTGGAAACAGAGGGGCAAACAGATTCATAGACTGCCCCGTTTGCTGCATATAGAGACCGGCTACAACCAGATTTGACGAGTTGCCCAACAGGGTGCACATACCGCCCAGCGTGGCTGCATAGCTCAGAGGCAGCAGCAACTTTGAGGGGGCTATATTAAGCTTGCGAGCCCAAATCTTTACGGCATCGATGAACAGGGCCACCACATTGACCGAATTAAGCACGGCGCCAAGAACGGCCGTAGGAATCATCAGGCGGATTAAGGCACGCTGATAGTTGCCGGGCTCGCCCAGCACATTCTTGGTGAGCCAATAGAGCACACCAGACTGCATGAGGCCTGCTATAATCACAAAGAAAGCGGCATGAATAACTACCGGCTCGCTACCGAAACCAGACATTCCCTCTTCCTCGGTAACTACACCTGTGACTAACAGCACCGTAAGCGCACCAAGAAAGGTTACCTCGGCTGGCACACGCGTACGGGCCATGAACGCAAAAATGCTGATGATGGTGAGCATGGTGATCCATGCGTAAATGCTGAAGCCGAATACTATTGTTGAAAAATCTATCAATGTCTCCATTACAATATTTGCAATATTCGGGTGCAAATATATAAAAAAAAAGCCACCCGACAAAATCGAGTGGCATTTTTTTATATTTGAGCAATATTATTTGAGCTCTGCGAGGTACTTGATAGTACGAACCATCTGAGAAGTGTAAGAGTTCTCGTTGTCGTACCAAGAAACAACCTGTACAAGTGAGTTGCCGTCCTCCATCTTGCTTACCATTGTCTGGTTTGCATCGAAGAGTGAACCGAACTTCATACCGATGATGTCGCTAGAAACGAGCTTCTCCTCAGTGTAACCGAAGCTCTCGTTCTGAGCAGCCTTCATGGCAGCGTTGATGCTCTCAACAGTTACCTCACCCTTAACAACAGCGTGCAGGATAGTGGTAGAACCAGTTGGAGTTGGAACGCGCTGAGCAGCACCGATCAGCTTACCGTTCAGCTCAGGAATTACGAGACCGATAGCCTTAGCTGCACCAGTTGAGTTAGGAACGATGTTCTGAGCACCAGCACGAGCACGCTGAACATCACCCTTGCGCTGAGGACCGTCGAGGATCATCTGGTCACCTGTGTAAGCGTGAACAGTTGTCATGATACCGCTCTGGATTGGAGCGAGGTCGTTCAGAGCCTTTGTCATTGGAGCAAGGCAGTTTGTTGTACAAGAAGCAGCGCTGATAACAGTGTCAGCAGGAGTCAGAGTCTTGTGGTTTACATTGTAAACGATAGTAGGCAGATCGTTACCAGCAGGAGCAGAGATAACAACCTTCTTAGCACCAGCAGTGAGGTGAGCAGAAGCCTTCTCCTTAGATGTGTAGAAACCTGTGCACTCCAGAACAACGTCTACATCCAGCTTACCCCAAGGAAGCTCAGCAGCGTTAGGAATAGCATAGATAGTGATCTTCTTACCATCAACTACGATGAAGTCCTCACCAGCCTCTACAGTGTGCTTGTTCTCACCGAACTTGCCACAGAAACCACCCTGAGCGGTGTCATACTTCAACAGGTGAGCAAGCATCTTTGGGCTTGTCAAGTCGTTGATAGCTACTACTTCATAACCTTCAGCCTCGAACATCTGACGGAATGCGAGACGACCAATACGGCCAAAACCGTTAATTGCTACTTTTGTCATTTTACTTAATTATTTAAATGGGTT
>CADCEF010000015.1 GCA_902800365.1 uncultured Prevotella sp.
AACAAGAAATTTAAGAAAGACAAGACAGGGTGTCGTTATCAGCAACAAGATGGATAAAACCATTGTTATTGCAGCCAAGTTCAAGGAGAAGCACCCTATGTATGGTAAGTTTGTCCAGAAGACAAAGAAGTATCACGCACACGATGAGAATAACGAGTGCAATGTAGGTGATACAGTGCTCATTATGGAAACCCGTCCTCTGTCAAAGACAAAGAGATGGAGATTAGTTAACATCGTAGAAAAAGCTAAGTAATTATGATACAGACAGAATCAAGACTTACAGTAGCTGACAACAGCGGTGCACGCGAGGCTCTCTGCATCCGTGTATTGGGCGGTACCAAGCGCCGTTATGCCAGCGTAGGTGATATCATCGTTGTGTCTATCAAGAACGCGATCCCTACAAGTGATGTAAAGAAGGGTGCAGTATCAAAGGCTTTGGTTGTTCGCACAAAGAAGGAAATCCGTCGTGCTGATGGTTCTTACATCCGCTTCGACGACAATGCCTGCGTACTGCTGAACAATGCAGGTGAGCTCCGCGGTAGCCGTATATTCGGCCCAGTTGCTCGTGAGCTCCGTGCCGTGAATATGAAGGTCGTTTCTTTGGCACCTGAGGTACTGTAATAGTTAATAATTAACAGTTAAGAGTTAAGAGAAATGGCAAAATTCAATATTAAGAAAAACGATACAGTCATCGTTCTGGCCGGTGAGGACAAGGGCAAGACTGGTAAGGTGCTGAAGGTCATGACCGACAAGCAGCGCGCACTCGTTGAGGGCATCAATATGGTGAACAAGAGTGCTAAGCCAAGTGCCAAGAATCCTCAGGGAGGCTTTGTGAAGATGGAGGCTCCTATTCACATTTCGAATATTAGTTTGATTGATCCAAAGAGTGGCAAGGCTACCCGTGTTGCTATCAAGCGCGAGGGCAAGAAGGTCGTTCGTATCGCTAAAAAGTCAGGAGAGGAGATTAAGTAATGGCAAATACAGCACAGTTAAAGAAAGAGTACAAGGAGAAGATTGCTCCTGCTCTTCAGAAGCAGTTCAACTACACTTCAGCTATGCAGATTCCTGTTCTGAAGAAGATTGTAGTAAACCAGGGTCTTGGTGACGCAACTCAGGATAAGAAGATTATCGAGGTAGCCATCAACGAGATTACCGCTATCTGCGGTCAGAAGGCTGTTGCAACATATTCTAAGAAGGATATTGCAAACTTCAAGCTTCGTAAGAAGATGCCTATCGGTGTTATGGTAACTCTGCGCCGTGAGCGTATGTACGAGTTCCTCGAGAAGCTCGTTCGCATCGCTCTTCCTCGTATCCGTGACTTCAAGGGTATTGAGAGCAAGTTCGACGGTCGTGGTAACTACACACTGGGTATCCAGGAGCAGATTATCTTCCCAGAGATCAATATCGATTCAGTAGACCGCATCCAGGGTATGAACATCACCTTCGTAACATCAGCTCAGACTGACGAGGAGGGATTCGCACTGCTCAAGGCTTTCGGTCTTCCATTCAAGAACGCTAAAAACGATTAAGAGATATGGCAAAAGAATCAATGAAAGCCCGCGAGGTAAAGCGCGCTAAGCTCGTTGCTCGCTATGCTGAGAAGCGTGCCGCTCTGAAGAAGGTTATCGCTACAAGCGAGGATCCAGCAGAGGCTTATGAGGCAGCTCGCAAGTTGCAGAGCATTCCCAAGAACGCAAATCCAATCCGTCTGCACAACCGTTGCAAGATCACTGGTCGTCCAAAGGGATATATGCGTCAGTTCGGTCTTTCTCGTATCCAGTTCCGTGAGATGGCATCAAACGGTCTGATCCCTGGAGTAAAGAAGGCTAGCTGGTAATCCACTTCGATTTAAGCAAAAGAGATTTATTAATTTAATATTGTCGGGGTAGTCCCGATTAATTAAAACTTTTATTTTATGACAGATCCAATAGCAGATTATCTGACAAGACTCAGAAACGCCATCATGGCACATCACCGTGTCGTTGAGGTTCCTGCGTCAAACTTGAAGAAGGAAATCACTAAGATCCTCTTCGAGAAGGGTTACATCCTGAACTACAAGTTCATCGAGGATGGTCCTCAGGGTACTATCAAGGTTGCCTTGAAGTACGACCCAGCAACTCGTGAAAATGCCATCAAGTGCCTGAAGCGAGTTTCAACACCAGGTCTTCGCCAGTATACTGGTTATAAAGACATGCCGAGAGTAATTAACGGACTTGGAATCGCAATCCTTTCCACGTCTAAAGGTGTAATGACAGACAAAGAGGCCGCAGCCCTGAAGATTGGTGGTGAGGTTCTTTGCTATGTATATTAATTGGAGGATAGAATATGTCAAGAATAGGAAAATTGCCAATTAGTATCCCTGCAGGCGTTACTGTTGCTCAGGACAAGGACGGTGTTGTTACCGTTAAGGGTCCAAAGGGAGAGCTGACACAGAAGGTTGACCCCTCTATCAAGATGACTATCGAGGACGGTCAGGTTAAATTCGAGATCGATGAGAACAGCCCTGTAAACGTTAAGCAGAAGCAGGCTTTCCATGGTCTTTATCGTGCGCTTGTTAATAATATGGTTGTAGGCGTAAGCGAAGGTTACAAGAAGGAGATGGAGCTCGTAGGTGTAGGTTACCGTGTTTCTAACCAGGGTAACATCATCGAGTTTGCTCTCGGTTATACTCACCCAATCTTCATCCAGCTTCCTAAGGAGGTTAAGGTTGAGACTAAGTCAGAGCGTAACCAGAACCCTCAGATTATCCTCGAGTCATGCGACAAGCAGCTGCTCGGTCTGATTTGTGCTAAGATTCGTTCTTTCCGTATGCCTGAGCCTTATAAAGGAAAGGGTATTTTGTTCAAGGGTGAGGTTATCCGTCGCAAGTCGGGTAAGTCAGCATCAGCTAAGTAATTTTAATTGATTTACGATTATGACAACAAAGAAAGTAGAAAGACGAATTAAGATCAAATATAGAATTCGTAAGAACGTTTTCGGTACAGCCGAGCGTCCTCGTCTGAGCGTTTTCCGCAGCAACAAGCAGATTTATGCTCAGGTAATCAATGATTTGGAAGGTAAAACACTTGCTTCTGCATCATCACTTGGTCTTGAGGCTATGCCTAAGATCGAGCAGGCTGAGAAGGTCGGTGAGCTGGTAGCTAAGAAGGCTCAGGAGGCTGGCATTACTGCCGTTGTCTTCGACCGTAACGGTTATCTGTATCACGGCCGTGTAAAGTCGCTTGCAGACGCAGCACGTAAAGGTGGACTTAAATTCTAAACGATTATGGCAATGAACAAAGTTAAAGTAAATAGTGACGTAGAGTTGAAGTTAAAGTAAATAGTGACGTAGAGTTGAAAGACAGACTGGTTGCCATCAACCGTGTTACCAAGGTAACAAAGGGAGGTCGCACCTTTACATTCGCAGCTATTGTAGTTGTCGGTGACGGCAACGGTATCATTGGCTGGGGTCTTGGTAAGGCTGGTGAGGTTACAGCAGCTATCGCCAAGGGTGTTGAGGCAGCTAAGAAGAATCTTGTTAAAGTTCCCGTACTCAAGGGCACCATCCCTCATGAGATGGAGGCTCGCTTCGGCGGTGCACAGGTATTCCTGAAGCCAGCTGCTGCTGGTACCGGTCTTGTTGCCGGTGGTGCTATGCGTGCCGTTCTGGAGAGTGTTGGTATCAAGGATGTGCTCGCTAAGTCAAAGGGTTCATCTAACCCTCACAACTTGGTAAAGGCAACAATCGTTGCTCTGAGTCAGATGCGCGATGCTTACACCGTAGCAGGTACTCGTGGAATCAGTATGGATAAAGTATTTAGAGGTTAAGGAGAATAAACTATGGCAACAATTAAGGTAAAGCAGATTAAGAGTAAGATCGGTTATCCAGTAGATCAGAAGCGCACTCTCCAGGCTCTGGGCCTGCGTAAGATCTCTCAGGTTGTTGAAGTAGAGGACACTCCTTCAATCCGTGGTATGATCCGTAAGGTACACCACCTGGTGACCGTCGTTGAGTAATTAACATTTTAAAAGTAGATTAGATTATGAAACTGAATAATTTAAAGCCGGCTGAGGGTTCTACCCACTCAAGTCGTCGTATCGGTCGCGGACCTGGTTCAGGTCTGGGTGGTACTTCTACTCGTGGTCACAAGGGAGCCAAGGCTCGTTCTGGTTATAAGAGAAAGATTGGTTTCGAAGGTGGTCAGATGCCTCTCCAGCGCCGTGTTCCAAAGGCTGGTTTCAAGAACATCAACCACAAGGAGTACTTTGCAGTAAACCTCTCTACACTTCAGAAGCTTGCTGAGGAGAAGAACCTCACCAAGATCGGAATTGCAGAGCTTATGGCTGCAGGTCTTACCAATGGCAAGGAGCTTGTAAAGGTTCTGGGCAACGGTGAGCTGAAGGCTAAGGTTGATGTAGAGGCTAACGCTTTCTCAAAGACTGCTGAAGAGGCAATCAAGGCAGTAGGTGGTAACGCAACAAAAATCTAACATTAAAAATGAAGAAGTTAATAGAGACACTGAAGAACATCTGGAAGATTGAGGACCTGCGCCAGCGCATCCTTATCACTCTCCTGTTCGTAGCGATTTATCGTTTTGGTTCGTTTGTGGTACTTCCAGGTATCAATCCAGCCATGTTAAGCCAATTGCAGTCACAGACTGCCGGCGGTCTTATGTCATTGCTCGATATGTTCTCCGGTGGTGCATTCTCCAATGCGTCAATTTTCGCACTTGGAATCATGCCTTACATCTCTGCTTCTATCGTAATGCAGCTTCTTGCTGTCGCTGTTCCCTACGTTCAGAAAATGCAGCGTGAGGGTGAGAGCGGCCGCAAGAAGATCAGCATGTACACCCGTTGGCTCACTGTAGCTATCCTGATGTTCCAGGCACCGGGTTACTTGATGAACCTGAAGATGACTTCAGGAGCTGCTCTGGCAACAGGTATCTCTTGGTCATACTTCATGGTTCCTGCTGTAATCATCCTTGCTGCAGGTAGTATGTTCATCCTGTGGCTCGGTGAGCGCATTACGGATAAGGGTATAGGTAATGGTATCTCACTGATTATTATGATCGGTATTATCGCTCGTCTGCCTCAGGCATTTATCCAGGAGGTAAGCTCGCGTTTCACCGCTATCACTGGTGGTGGACTGGTTATGTTCTTGGTTGAGATCATCATTCTCTATGCAGTTGTTTGCGCATCTATTGTTCTGGTTCAGGGCGTTCGCAAAGTGCCCGTTCAGTATGCAAAGCGCCTCGTAGGTAATAAGCAGGTAGGTGGTGCACGTCAGTATATCCCACTGAAGCTGTTCGCTGCCAACGTTATGCCAATCATCTTTGCTCAGGCTCTGATGTTCATTCCGTTGACCATCGTTCAGTATTCAGCACCTGAGAATGCTAGTTGGTTTGTCCGCACAATGCTCGATCATCACAGCTGGACATACAACATCATTTTCGCTGTACTGATTATCGCCTTTACTTATTTCTATACAGCCATCACTTTGAATCCTACTCAGATGGCTGAGGATATGAAGCGTAACAATGGTTTCATCCCTGGCGTTAAGCCTGGTAAGGAGACCGCTGAGTATATCGATACAGTAATGTCTCGTATCACTCTCCCCGGTTCATTGTTTATTGCTTTCATCGCTATTATGCCTGCTTTGGCAGGTTTGCTGAATGTTCAGGATGCGTTCTCTCAGTTCTTCGGTGGAACATCTCTGCTGATTCTTGTCGGTGTAGTACTTGATACACTTGCACAGATTGAGAGTCACCTGCTGATGCGTCACTATGATGGCCTGCTCAGTTCTGGTCGTATTCATGGACGTGGAATGGCTGCTTATTAATCTTCTATGAAGATATTTCTAAAAACTGAAGATGAAATAGAGCTGATGCGCCAGGCAAACCAATTAGTTGGTCGTACGCTTGGTGAATTGGCAAAACATATTAAGCCTGGTATAACGACCCTCCAGTTGGATAAGATAGCGGACGAGTTCATTAGAGATAATGGTGCTATTCCAACATTCAAGGGTTTCCCCAATCCATTTGGAGGGCCGTTTCCTGCCAGTATCTGCACATCGGTGAATGATGTAGTCGTACATGGAGTGCCCAATGCAGAGACAGTTCTGAAAGAGGGTGACATCATATCAGTAGACTGCGGAACACTGTTGAATGGTTTTAACGGAGATTCTTGTTATACTTTCTGTGTAGGCGAGGTATCAGATGAAGTCAAGAAGTTGCTGAAGACAACCAAAGAGTCGCTTTACCTTGGCATAAAGAATGCTGTTGCAGGTAATCATCTTGGTGACATCAGTAGTGCAGTACAGGACCACTGCGAGGCACAGAAGTACGGTATCGTACGCGAACTTACTGGTCATGGTATCGGTCGTGAGATGCACGAAGATCCGCGAGTGCCAAACTATGGTAGCAGAGGCAATGGCATCATGCTGAAAGCCGGAATGTGTTTAGCTATAGAGCCTATGGTAACTATGGGTAATCGCGCAATCTGGATGGATGCTGACCGCTGGACAATCCGTACTCGTGACGGTAAACCAGCAGCTCATTTTGAGCACACCATTGCTGTAAGAAAAGGTCAGGCCGAAATCCTCTCATCTTTCGAGGAAGTTGAAAAATTAGAAGGTAATATTTATTAATAATATTGTATGGCAAAGCAATCCGCTATTGAGCAGGACGGAACAATTGTAGAATCGCTGTCGAATGCGATGTTCCGAGTAGAACTTGAAAATGGAGTCCAGATAATTGCGCATATCTCTGGTAAGATGAGAATGCACTATATCAAGATCCTCCCCGGAGATAAGGTTAAGGTGGAGATGAGTCCATATGACCTAACAAAGGGACGAATTGTATTCAGATACAAATAAACAATTTGAATTAATATGAAGACAAGAGCATCATTGAAGAAGCGTACCCCAGACTGCAAAATCGTACGTCGTAAGGGCCGCCTGTTCGTTATCAACAAGAAGAACCCTAAGTACAAAATGCGTCAGGGTTAATGTTAAATAAGCATAAAATGGCGGAGAATTGAAAAATTCTTCGTACCTTTGCATGCTTTTTAGCGAGAAATGTAATTTTTAAAGTAATTTATTTTTATCTTTTTAATTAACAATGGCAATAAGAATTGTTGGAGTAGATTTGCCCCAGAATAAGCGTGGCGAAATCGCATTGACTTATATCTACGGTATAGGTCGAAGTAGTTCAGCAAAGATATTGGACAAGGCAGGTGTCAGCCGTGACCTGAAGGTTAACGAGTGGACTGATGACCAGGCAGCCAAAATCCGTGAAATTATCGGCGCTGAATTCAAAGTAGAAGGTGATCTCCGTTCTGAGATCCAGTTGAATATCAAGCGACTGATGGATATTGGTTGCTATCGTCGTAAGGGTAAAAAGAAGACTGTTGCTAATAAGAAGAAGGCTACGAAGTAATTCCTAAATTAAACATTAAACATTACAGAATTAAAGTTTAAGAATTATGGCAAAGAAAACAGTCACTTCAAAGAAGAGAAACGTGAGAGTAAACGCTATCGGCCAGCTCCACGTTCACAGTTCTTTTAATAATATTATTGTGTCACTGGCTAACGACGAGGGTCAGATTATCTCTTGGTCATCAGCTGGTAAGATGGGCTTCCGTGGCTCTAAGAAGAATACTCCTTATGCTGCTCAGATGGCTGCTGAGGATTGTGCTAAGGTTGCTTACGACCTGGGCCTTCGCAAGGTTAAGGCTTATGTTAAGGGGCCCGGTAACGGTCGTGAGTCTGCTATCCGTGCTATCCACGGTGCTGGTATCGAGGTTATGGAGATTATCGATGTAACTCCACTGCCACACAACGGATGTCGTCCTCCAAAGCGTCGTCGCGTATAATTTATTAAGAGAAATTTAAGAAGAAACATATTTTATTATTATGGCAAGATATTTAGGACCGAAATCAAAAATTGCGCGTCGTTTTGGTGAGCCCATTTTCGGCGCAGACAAAGTTTTGTCTAGGAGAAACTTCCCTCCTGGACAGCATGGCAACAACCGTCGTCGTAAGATGTCTGAGTATGCCGTCATGCTGGCAGAGAAGCAGAAGGCCAAGTATACCTATGGAGTACTTGAGCGTCAGTTCCGTAATATGTTTGAAAAGGCAGCAAAGGCCGAGGGTATCACCGGTGAGGTTCTGCTTCAGAACCTTGAGAGTCGTCTCGACAACGTAGTGTTCCGTCTTGGTATTGCTCCAACTCGCGCAGCTGCTCGTCAGCTTGTTGGTCACAAGCACATTACCGTTGATGGACAGGTTGTTAACATCCCTTCTTATGCTGTTAAGCCTGGTCAGGTAGTTGCTGTTCGTGAGAAGTCTAAGTCTCTTGAGGTGATTGAGGCTGCTCTTGCAGGTTTCAACCACAGCAAGTATCCTTGGATTGAGTGGGATGAGAATGTAAAGGGCGGTAAGTTCCTGCACAAGCCAGAGCGCGCTGACATCCCCGAGAATATTAAGGAACAGTTAATCGTTGAGTTGTACTCTAAGAACTAAAATCATTTAAATTAATGGCGATATTAGCATTTCAAAAACCCGATAAAGTCGTAATGTTGGAGGCCAAAGTTCGAATTCCGTCCTTTGGAGCCCGGCTTTGGTGTAACCATTGGTAACGCCCTGCGCCGCATTCTACTTTCATCACTCGAGGGTTATGCTATCAACACCATCCGTATCGCTGGTGTTGAGCATGAATTCTCTTCAGTTCCCGGTGTAAAGGAAGATGTAACCAACATTATCTTGAATCTGAAGCAAGTTCGATTCAAGCAAGTAGTAGAAGAATTCGAGAACGAGAAAGTCAGTATCACGGTCGAGAATTCTACCGAATTCAAAGCCGCTGACATCGGCAAGTATCTGACTGGATTTGAAGTGTTAAATCCCGATTTGGTGATTTGTCATTTAGATTCCAAAGCATCGATGCAGATTGATCTTACAATTAACAAAGGTCGTGGATATGTACCCGCTGATGAGAATCGCGAGTTCTGCACCGACGTTAATGTAATTGCAATCGATTCTATTTACACTCCGATCCGTAACGTTAAGTACACTGTTGAGCCATATCGTGTTGAACAGAAGACCGATTATGACAAGCTGGTACTCGAGGTTACTACGGACGGTTCCATTCACCCAAAGGACGCACTGAAAGAGGCTGCTAAGATCCTTATCTATCACTTCATGCTGTTCTCTGACGAGAAGATTTCTCTTGAGACTTCTGAGTCTGAGAGCAACCAGGAGTTCGATGAAGAGGTTCTGCACATGCGCCAGTTGCTTAAGACTCGTCTCGTTGACATGAACCTTTCTGTTCGTGCCCTCAACTGCCTCAAGGCTGCTGATGTTGAGACGCTTGGCGACCTGGTACAGTACAACAAGACTGACCTCCTTAAGTTCCGTAACTTTGGTAAGAAATCGCTCACTGAGCTTGATGATTTGCTCGAGAGTCTGAATCTGTCGTTTGGAACTGATATTTCAAAATACAAACTGGACAGAGAGTAGTCTCCTGCCCAATAAAAGAACAAAAGAAAAATGAGACATAATAAGAAATTCAATCATCTCGGTCGTACTGCATCTCACCGCAGTGCCATGCTCGCTAACATGGCTATCTCGCTGATCATGCACAAAAGAATCACTACGACCGTTGCAAAGGCTAAGGCCCTGAAGAAGTATGTAGAGCCCCTTATCACTAAGGCTAAGGAGGATTCTACTAACTCACGTCGTGTAGTATTCAGCTACCTTCAGAACAAGGATGCTATCAAAGAGCTCTTCTCTACTGTAAGTGAGAAGGTTGGCGATCGTCCCGGTGGATACACCCGTATCATCAAGCTTGGTACTCGTCAGGGTGACGCTGCACAGGTTTGCTTCATCGAGCTTGTAGACTTTGATCCAGAGATGGCAAAGGATACTAAGAAGAAGTCAACTCGTCGTTCACGCAAGTCTGCTCCTAAGGCAGAGGCTGCTGCTGAGGCTCCTGTAGCTGAGGAGGCAAAGGCTGAGGCACCTGCTGCTGAAGAGGCTAAGGCTGAGTAATAGTTCGATTTTGACGAATTCTTATATAAGAATAGGGGTTCCCCTACCATAATATGGGGGAATTCCTTTTCTTTTTTATTTGGAAATGCTTATCTTTGCAGCGTGATTAATTATCAATTAGTTGTTGGTTATGAAGAAGTTAGTTGTTTTATCGCTTGGTGCAGTGCTGCTGTTTAGCAGCTGTGGCACTTATGTCGAGACAGGTGCCACAACTGGTGGCTGGTTTGGATCTATCATTGGTTCGGCTATCGGTGGCATAGCAGGAGGCCCTCGTGGCAGCGATGTTGGCACGCTTATCGGTATGGCAGGAGGGGCTGTGGTTGGTGCTGCTATTGGTCAGGCCGCCGAAGAGGCTCAACAGAAGAAGATGGAGGAGTATCAGCAGCGTCGTATTGAGCGTGGTCAGGGTAGTTATCAGCCCAGATACGAATATCCTGAGAATAGAGGCTACGATACAAGGGATTATGAGGTGCTTGAGATTCGCCGTCCGATGCTGATGGATACCAATCGCGACCAGATACTGAGCCGTGGCGAAGAGGGTAGGGTTGTGTTCGAGATATTCAATACTTCCACCAAGCCTGTTTATCGCATCACTCCTTCAGTGACCGAGGTTACAGGAAATAAGCATATCGAGGTATCGGATAATGTGATGATAGAGAGTATTGAGCCTGGTAAGGGCATACGATATACAGCGCTTATTAGGGCCGACAACCGACTGAAAGATGGAGAAGCGGTATTTCGCATAGGAGTTTTCCAAGGTAATAGAGAACAAGTATCCCAAACAAGGGAATTCAGGATTCAAACAAGTAAGCGATAGGCTAAAACCTATCGCTTAATTATTTTTTAGCTTTTTTTGCTCTCTGCTCTTTTAATTCTACCCAGATGGGTTTGGCTGGTGAGCCATCGTTGGTACTCATGTCGAGCTCTGGTTGGCTAAAGAATTCTTCTGGTTTATATGGAATAACTGATTCCTGGTATTTTTCCACAATCACAGGCGCTATGCCTTGGGCAATGATGCCCAGTTCCTGTGCAGCCTTTACTGAGAGGTCTATAACGCGGCCTCTAACGTATGGACCGCGGTCTGTAACCTTTACGATGACCTGCTTTCCGTTGGCAGGATTTGTTACTTGCAACAATGTACCAAAAGGGTAGGTGCGATGGGCGCATGTAAGACTGTCGTGATGCAGTCGTTCGCCACTTGCCGTTTTGCGTCCGCTGAGGCTTTTTGAATAAAATGAAGCCTTACCGCTCTCTGGTTGACCTAGAGCGGTAAAGCTTATCAGTAGTGTCAAAGTCGTTAAGACTATATTTTTAAATTTGGTCATACAATACTATCATGCAGAGGCATGGCCATATAAATATGGCTCTATACAATGCCCTGCGCGAGCATGGCCTTTGCGACCTTCATGAAGCCGGCTACGTTGGCACCTTTCACATAGTTAATGTAGTTGCCTTCCTTACCATACTTCACGCACTGCTCGTGGATGCCATGCATAATCTGGTGCAGGCGCTGGTCTACCTCTTCGGCAGTCCAAGCCATACGCATCGAATTCTGAGTCATCTCCAAGCCAGATGTTGCCACGCCACCAGCATTAACAGCCTTGCCAGGAGCAAACAGCTGACCAGCAGCGATGAACTTGTTCACAGCCTCGGCTGTGCAGCCCATGTTCGATACCTCAGCTACGCAGAGTGGCTTGTTGGCCAGAATCATGTCGGCATCAGCACCGTTCAATTCATTCTGGGTAGCACATGGCAGATAGATATCGGCTTTCTGCTCCCAAGGCTTCTTGCCGGCAAAGAACTTAGAGCCCTCGAACTCCTCCTCGTATGGCTGACATACGTCGTTACCACTGGCGCGGAGCTCAAGCATGTACTCAATCTTCTCTGCATCAAGACCGGCTGGGTCGTAGATATAACCATCAGGACCTGAGATGGTGATAACCTTTGCTCCCATCTCGGTAGCCTTCTTGGCTGCGCCCCATGCTACGTTACCGAAGCCTGACAGAGCAACGGTCTTGCCCTTAATGTCAAGTCCGTGAGTCTCCAGCATGTGGTGTACAAAGTAGAGTGCACCATAACCTGTTGCCTCTGGGCGCAGAATGCTGCCGCCCCATTCCATACCTTTACCGGTGAGCGTTGCACCATGGAACTGGCTTGTCAGTTTCTTGTAATATCCGAACAGATAACCAATCTCGCGACCGCCCACGCCGATATCGCCGGCAGGAACGTCCATATCAGGACCGATTACCTTGTAGAGCTCACACATAAATGCCTGGCAGAATCGCATGATTTCAGCGTCGCTCTTGCCGCGTGGAGCAAAGTCGGATCCTCCCTTACCACCACCCATAGGCAGCGTGGTAAGTGCATTCTTAAATGTCTGCTCGAAACCGAGGAACTTCAGAATGCTCAGGTTTACTGATGGGTGGAAACGCAGTCCGCCTTTGTAGGGGCCGATAGCGCTGTTAAACTGCACGCGATAACCGATGTTCACCTGTACCTCGCCCTTGTCGTCTACCCAGGGCACACGGAATGTGGTGATACGCTCAGGTTCCACAATGCGCTCTATAATCTTGGCTTTCTCAAACTCGGGGTGCTGGTTGTATACATCCTTGATGCTTTCCAACACCTCTCTTACTGCCTGTAAGTACTCCATTTCGCCTGGATGCTTCTGCTCCAAGGCTTGCATAATTTTCTCAACTTCCATTTCGTAAAATTGTTCTAAGTGTCAATTTGTTATTAATAATACTGCAAAAGTAGGAAAATTATCGATAGCTTCCAAGGAAAATCCGGAAAATTTTTGCTCCAAAGTTACATTTTGTTAATTGTGCGCGTTCCCAGGAAATTATGGAAGGATTCTTGATAGCCATCGGGCACGTGAATAATCTCGTTGCCTATGTATATACAGTCGTTGCGGTCAACTTTCCTGATTTTGTCGACAGCAATAATATATGATCTATGCACGCGCAGAAATTTGTCAGGCGGCAGCATTTCTTCAACAGCTTTCAATGTGAGGTGTGTAATCAGCGGTTTGGTTTCACCATCCAAGTAGAACATCACATAGTCCTTCATTCCATTCACGTAGATGATATCACTAATGGTGATGTTACGCAACTCACCGTCTACGCGAACGAAGAGAGATTGAGGAATGTGGAAAGAGGAAGGTGGAAGGAGATTACCTTCGTTCGCTGATCCTGTGGCAAGAGTTTCCTCTTTTCTCTTTCCACTTTCCTCTTTCCTCTCAAACCACTCCTTTGCTTTCTCCACAGCCACCATAAACTTGTTATATCTTATTGGCTTCAGCAGGAAGTCGAGTGCGCTCACTTCGTAACTCTCAAAGGCGTATTCCTTGAAAGCCGTTGTAAATATCACTCGTGTTTCTGCAGGAATCATGTGTGCCAGCTCCATGCCGTTCAGGTCGGGCATCTGTATGTCTAGGAACAGAAGGTTGGGTTTCTGTTCCTTCACGGCATTAATGGCCTCTACCGAGTCGGTGAAACTGCCAAGCAGTTCCAGTTCGGGCGTCTTAGCTACAAACGATTCCATCAGCTTTACTGCCAGTGGCTCATCGTCAACTATGATACAGGTTAAAGGCATATCTAATGTTTAATCTTTAATGTTTAATATAATGCGAACGTGATAGATGTCGTCTTCGAGCGACTGTTCCCAGGTATAGCGACCTGCATACATCAAGTCGAGACGGCGACGGGTGTTCTCCAGTCCGATGCCTGATCCGCTGCGGTCAGCATCGTCTTTGGGGAAATTAGTGTTGTCGCAGTTAAATATTAGCTCGTTCTCGTTTTGTAGCAGTCTGATGTCTATCGTCGATGGACGGCTGCTGCTCACGCCGTGTTTAAACGCATTCTCTACCAGCGAGATAAACAGTAATGGCGCTATCTCCATATTCTGCTTGATGTCGAATGATGTTGTCACCTCAGTCTTTTCGTTGCAGCGCAGTTTCATCAGTGATATGTAGTTGCGCATAAACTCTACCTCGCCCTCAATGGGCACCATTTTTTTGTTCGTCTCGTACATGGCGTAGCGCAGCAGGTCGCTCAGCTGTGCTATTGCATCCTGAGCTGAATCGGCATCAATCTGACAGAGACTGGATATATTGTTCAGCGTGTTGAACAGGAAGTGCGGATTTATCTGGTTCTTCAGCCATGCCAACTCTGCCTCTGTGTTCTTTGCTTTCTCATCCTTCAGCTGTTGTTTTATCTCTCTGGTGCGTATAAAGTGGCGAATGCCGATAGCGATGGCAGCCACCATACAGTTCAGGACTAAGAACATCAGGAATCCTGAGAAGAAACCTATCCACATGTTGGGGCCCATCTCAGGCATGTTGGGGATTTTGTCACGATTGAAGAAAACATAGAAGAACTGGAAGTTCAGTCCGATGATCAGCACCAGATTCACCAACGTGAACCACCAGTAACGGTGCTTGAAGAAGAGACATGGGCCCAGCAGGTAGAAATTCAGGAAGTAAATAACCAATGGCGACTGGAACAGGCCCCATACCACAAATATCGAAGTGCGAGTGGCATGAGCGTCCTGAGTACTTAGATATGTGGCCAGAGGCATGGCGAATATAATGACCACCCATGCTGCCACCTGTGCCGCAAGTAACCAGATGTCTTTTTTCTCTATCTTCTTCATAACGTGTGCAAATATACAATAAATATCAACACAGAGATACAAAGATACAGAGTTTTTTCACTTTTTTCTGAAAATCCTCTGTATCTCTGTGCCTTTGTGTTATTTATTTAGTTTCAGTTCCGATGCTGTTCAACATCTCCCCCTGCGACTGCTGCTCAATAAAGTCGTTCTGTACGCGGCTCTTGTGCTGTTTGGCAGCTATCTTAGTGTTGCCGAAACTGTAGCTTACTGTGAATGTTACGCCGTAGATGGGCACCTTTATATTATTATAAGAGGTGAAGTCCTTGCCGCGGCTGCATGTCTCGATGTTCAGATTGCCGCCCTTGTTCAGACCCATCTGACCAGAGATGCTCAGGTTCAGTTTGTCGTTAAACAGACTTTTTGAGAGGCTTGCTGTTACCAGATTGAATCCGCCACTCCATCCCTGCAGCGTGTAGCTCTTGGTGGCTGTGATGGCAAATGCGCTCAGTTTTAAGTTCCAAGGCAGTGTTTGCTGTATGCCGGCCATGATGTTTGCTGTCCATCCGTTGTTGCTCTCGTCGAGGGCGTCGCTACGCAGGTCGATGTAGTTCAGACTTCCGTTGAAGAAGATTCGGGTGTCTTTGGTCAGCAGGTAGTTTACGTATCCGTTTACGCCTGTTTGATGGCTCTTTACTACATTGCCGTAAGTAGTATTTAGCAAGTTGTTGTTATCGTAGAAGCTATACTGTGAGATAGCGTTATCTACAAAGTTGTGGTGTACGTTCAGGTTTACCATCAGCTTCGATGTGAATGCGTTGTACACCAGCGAGATGTTGTGAGCCTTCTCTACATCCAAGTCAGGGTTACCATAAGACAATGCTATAGGGTTCGACTTGTCGACGTATGGGTTCAGGTAAGAGATACCCGGACGGCTTATGCGCATGTTGTATGTAAGTCCGATATTACTGGCCATGCCGAGGTTATACTGCATGCTGGCTGTTGGCACCAGACTTCCGTAGCTTGTGGTGAAGTTATCGCCGTTGCCAAGATGGTATTCTACATCCTGCCAAGTGTACTCGTAGCGCAGTCCAGCTTTCAGTCCGAACTTGTTCCAGTTACCCACGTATTCACCGTAACCTGCCAGAATAGAGTTCTTGTACTCATACTCAGAACTTGTACTTGGATCATAAACACCCTTCAGATAGTACTTCGAATCAGATGTTGCATCGTGCAACTGCAGCTTGCTACCCAGATTCAGTGTCTGTCCCTGTGCCAGAGGCATGGTGTAGTCCAACTGGAAGATGTGGTTGGTAGTTTTATCCTCGTTATCAGAGAATCTGTCTGTCAAATCGATGAAGTTTGAGCTTGTGCCGAAGTTGTTCGTCGTCTCTGTTGTGGCTGGGCTGTAGTTAAGCTGGTATGTAAGAGCCAGCGACTTGGTGCGCTCTTTATTGAAGAAACGCTGATAGTCTAAGCTTCCGCTGAATGATGTTCGCGACATCTTCATATCAGTTGTGCTTGTGTAATCGAAACCTGTACCGTAGGCACCACCGCCAATTGTGGTATGGGTTGTACCATTACTCTTCATGTTCATGGTGTTGATAGAGGCAGTCAGGTTCAAACTGCTCATGGGGTCTAGCTGATAGCCCAGTGTCAGACTTCCCATGGTGAATGGTGTCTTCACATCGTTATCCGAAGTCAGTATCTGCGAGTTGCCGTTGTTCTGCAGCTGCTCCATCTCTGTGGTGGTGTTACCAGGTTTGTTGTAACTGGTCATCACGTTTGCACTGAATGACAGTTTGCCTTGCTGTCCGCTTACAAATGCGCTTCCGCCCAGTTGCTTGTTTCCAGCCGATGCACGTATGGTTCCGTTAATGCCGTTCATACTCTGTGTGGCAGCCTGTCCGTTTATGTCAACCTTGTTCATCACAATGTTCAGTACACCTGCCGATCCTTCAGCATCGTACTTGGCACCTGGGTTGGTCATCACCTCGATGCTCTTAACGGCTGAGGCTGGCATACTTTTGAATACCATCGATGGATTACTTGAGAACATCACGTTTGGCATACCGTCTACATAAACCTTGAACGAAGAGCTGCCGTTCACGGTTATGTTGTCCTGCCCGTCAACAGTTACCATTGGCACTTTGCGGAGCATATCCAGAACAGTGTTCGACTTCGAGTCCTCGTCCTCAGCAACGTTGTAGCTCATCTTGTCTACATCCATCTTTACCAGGGGCTTCTGAGCTACTACCTCAACGCCTTTCAGCATGGTCTCACTCTCCTTCATGTAGATGGTGCCAAGGTCGAGTGTGCCAGCCTTGCCAAGTTCTATCTCCTGGGTCAGGTCTTCCTTGCCCACGCTGCTGAATACAATGCTGTATTTGCCATTTCCCTTAACCTCTTTCAGGAACTGTCCGTTCTCGTTGGTCAGGAACATGGCTACTGGCTTATCCTTCTTCTTGGCCGAGAAGATGCGTACTGTGGCGTAAGGCTCGCTCTCGCCAAGTGTTTTGTCAACCAACACGCCCTTAACGGTGGTCTGTGCCATTACTACTGCTGAGAGAGTCAGCATCATTGTTACCAGGAAAAATTTAATCTGTTTCATACCTTATATATTATTAATTTTTTAATTCTTACATTTTCTAATTTTTAAATTTTTCTGTGGCAAAGGTATAAAGAAAGGGGGCAAACGTGAAATATCTTTCGACGTTTACCCCCATGTGTTTCGACGTTTACCCTCTACTTAGATCTTTTCGAGTGCCTGCTTGATGTCGTCGAGTATATCTTCTACGTCCTCGATACCAACGCTCAGACGAATCAAATCAGGTGCCACACCAGCCTCGCGCAACTGTTCGTCGCTCAACTGACGGTGCGTATGACTTGCCGGATGCAGCACGCAAGTGCGAGCATCAGCCACGTGTGTCACGATATTTATCATCTCCAGCGAGTCCATCCATTTGATAGCTGTCTCGCGTGTACCCTTCAGTCCGAAGGCGATAACGCCGCAGCTTCCGTTAGGCAGATATTTCTGTCCTAAGGCATAGTACTTGTCAGTGGGCAGTCCGCAGTAGTGAACCCAAGCCACCTTGTCGTTAGCATTCAGGAACTCAGCTACTTTCTGTGCATTCTTGCAGTGCTGTGCCATACGCAGATGCAGAGTCTGCAGTCCCAAATTCAGCAGGAATGAGTTCTGTGGAGCAGGTATGCTTCCAAGGTCGCGCATCAGCTGAGCTACCAGCTTGGTGGTATAGCCCATCTTGCCGAATGCCTTCACGTAAGTCAGTCCGTGGTACGACTCGTCGGGTGTGCACAGTCCAGGGAACTTCTCGGCATTACTTAGCCAGTCGAAGTTGCCGCTATCCACTACGCAACCTCCCACCTGTGTGGCCATGCCGTCCATGTATTTCGTGGTAGAGTGGGTAACTATGTCGGCACCAAACTCAAATGGACGACAGTTTACTGGTGTTGCAAACGTGTTGTCGATAATCAGGGGTACTCCGTTCTTATGAGCTATCTTGGCAAACTTCTCGATATCGAGCACAGCGCATCCTGGGTTCGAGATGGTCTCGCCAAACAGCGCCTTGGTGTTAGGACGGAATGCTGCCTGAATCTCCTCTTCGCTTGCCTCGGGTGAAATGAAGGTGCACTCAATGCCCAGTTTCTTCAGTGTTACGCCAAACAGATTATATGTTCCACCATAAATCTCGTTTGATGTAACGATGTGGTCGCCAGCCTCGCAGATATTGAAGATGGCATAGAAATTTGCTGCCTGACCAGACGATGTGAGCACAGCGCCAACACCACCTTCGAGTGCAGCTATCTTAGCAGCCACAGCATCGTTGGTAGGGTTCTGCAGACGGGTGTAGAAATAGCCCTCTTTCTCCAGATCAAACAACTTTGCCATCTCGTCAGAGTCATCATATTTAAAAGTTGTGCTCTGGATGATTGGCAACTCAATTGGTTCTCCGTTCTTGGCTTTGTAGCCAGCCTGTACGCACAGTGTGCCTTGTCTTAATTTTTTAGCCATTTTAATGTTTTGTTTTACAATTTGCCGGCAAAAGTACAAAAAAGATGTCAATATGCCAAATTTTGTGCGCTTTTCTTTAATAGTATAGTGGTCAACTTTATCTTTCATGTGGCAAATATACAAAATATTGGCTATTCTAAGCGAGATTATGTTTTTTTTTATTATCTATCACTTTTCTTTGTATCTTATTGTAAGACAGGTTGCTAGGTAAGGTGATAGATATTACACATCTAACACTACTCTCACTCATAGTAAAACAACTTGTTTTACTTTGTAAAGTCATACTTCTACGGCATGTTTTACATATCTCCGACAAAGTAAAACAACTTGTTTTACTATTAAAGATGATATCGGGTAACTGCAAAAGTCTTATTTTCAGACAGTTAGATAGAGTGTAGCTAGTAGTGTATGTAAGTGATAGATATTGATTATCTATCACCATAGATAATTACCTGAATAACAGTTTGTTACATAAAACAGTGATATTTTTATGTATTTTTGAGTAATACGGGGAGTACTAATGATTGCTTAGTGCGATTGTTTAGTATATTCGGATGGTGCTACGCCAACTACTTTCTTGAATACTTTCGAGAAGTAATTCGGGTCGGCAAAGCCGCAGCTGTAGGCTGTCTCTGATACGTTATGCCCGTCGGCTATCATTTGGCAGGCTTTCTGGATGCGTTTGTGTCGGATATCTGTAACCGAGAAGTTGGCGTTGCCGATGTTGCTATCCACAAGTGTTATGTCAAAAAGTCACAAAAAGTAGTCAGAAAGTTTGGTTTACATCGATAATTTGTTTATTTTTGCACAATCAAAAAAATAAATGTGTTTGCTACGTATGCTAAAGCTAACAGAGACGGTAAGAAGAAATCTGCCTTTGCGCATAAGTCTGATGATTGGATCGGCCCTGTCGCTCCTGCTGCTGGTGTCGCTGTTCATCATGCTCTATTTTAGTCGTAAGGCCATGAAGGAGGACGCACTTACCAAGGCGTCTTACTCCTTGGAGCAAGCTATGACAAATGTAGATAACATTCTGCTTAGTGTTGAGGTAGCCACAGGCAATACATATTGTAATATATTGGTTAAGTCTTCTGATGACATACAGATGTATGGCAAGAAAATAGTGGAATCGAGCCCTTACATTTCTAATTGTATTATTGCGCTCGAGGATGGCAATAACCCATACCGGAATGAGGCCTGGTATGTCAATACTTTGAAGAGTAACACTGCTAAATGGATTAAGATGCGAATTGAAAGGGATTCTGTCGTCGAGCAGTTTGTATCTTTCTGCCTACCTATTTATGTTCCAGGAAAACCTGCTTTGGGTGTTATCCGTGCCGATGTGTCACTCAGTCTGCTGTCGAGTATCATTGCCGATGCTAAGCCTTCGCCCAATTCCTATTGTGCGCTGATTGATGGAGGAGGCTCGTTTATTGTCCATCCTACAGGTGGTTTTCTTCTTGATTTCAGTGCTTTTAAGTTTCAGAGCAAATCACTCCATCATGCAGTAAACGCTATGGTTGCCGGCGATACAGGCTATGCACCTTTTGATTTGGATGGCCACAGATACCTGCTGTTCTATAAGCCGTTCAAGCGTGCCAATGTACCTAATCGCAGCACGGGTGATCATGGTTGGAGTATTGGTTTGGCTTATGCCGAGGAAGATATCTTTGGCACCTTTACCAGTCTGCATAACATAGTTATAATCATAGCCTTTGTGGGCATCGTACTGATGTATCTCCATATTCGATTGATAATCCGTCATCGATTAATGCCGCTGAAGATGCTGACTGAACGTGCTGAGCGTATAGCAAAGGGTGATTTCAAAGAACCAATCCCTGCCAGTCTGCATATTGACGAGATTGGCGTACTGCAGGATAATTTCAGGCGGATGCAGAAGTCGCTCGATGTCAATATGGGTCAGCTCGATGAGCTTACCGAAACCATCAAGGAGCGCAGTAACGAGCTTCAGGCGGCCTACAAGGAGGCTAAGAAAGCTGAGAAGATGAAGACCGTATTCTTGCATAATATGACCAACCAGATGATAGCACCTGCCAGTGCTATAGCCGATGACGTCTCTACTCTTTGTAACTACGATCAGGCTACAGCCGAGAAGTCTGTCAGCCAGTTGGTTGGCAATATTCAGCAGAATGGAACCACCATCACCAAGCTGCTTAATAACCTTATTAACCTCTCGGTACAGGAGATGGACGAGGAGAAAGGAGGTAAGTCATGATAATACTTAATAAACTCCGCAGTTCGTTTTCGTCAAAGGTTATAATCTGGGTCCTGCTCATCGCCATACCCATTTTCATGCTTTCTGTAGGATTGTTGTACTGGCAATCGCGTATACTGATACGTTCTGAAGCCGAAGAGCGTGCCAACAGTGTGCTGAAAACGGCTATGCATCGCATCAACCGCTATCTTACCACAGCCGAGGCTGCTACTAATACTTATGCCTGGCTGGCCGAGCAGTCTATGAATGCCGACTCGCTCAGTGCTTATGCATCGCGCTTGGTGTGGCTTAATCCTTATGTTGATGGTTGTGCCATTGGTACCGAACCGGGTGTCCTGTCAAAATATCCCAAGAGCTTCATGGCTTATTCTACCAGGGATTCCGACTCTGTGAGATCTTTTGTAGATACAGAAATCAACTACTTCCATCGCAAGTGGTACCGCACGCCGCAATCTCAGCAAAAGGCAGGTTGGATGTTGTACTACGACGAGTCGTTGACCAAGGATGGTATGGCCATCTATAGCAAGCCTATCTACAACGCCGATCAGCTTTTCCTTGGTGTCATCTCATCCGAGATATCGTTGCTGCATCTGTCGAAAATCATGGCCGAGGTTAAACCCTATCCTCATTCTTACTATCTGATGATTGATGAGCTAGGGCGCTATGTGGGGCATCCTGACTCTACGCGATTGTTCAACAAGACGATTTTTACTGTTGCCGACCCGCAGAAGAATTCTGATATCATCGCCTTGGGCTACGAGATGACCGAGGGCCGCCAGGGCAGTATGTCGGTAGTTGTCAATGGTAAGCGCTCGTTGGTATGCTACATGCGTGTGCCCCAGACCAAATGGAGTATGGCCATCGTGTGTCCTGACAGTGATATCCTTTATAGTCACAATCGTCTTACGTACATTGTCATTCCATTGCTTGTCATCGGTTTGTTTATCATTATCCTGCATAGTTATAAGGTTGTTACCGTTTCCATTCGTCCGTTGGAACTGCTGCTGGCCAAGACTAAGGCAGTGGCTGATGGCGATCTGTCGGTCGATATTCCGCACACCAAGAGTACTGATGTCATAGGTGGATTGCAAAACAGTTTCTCTGCGATGCTTAAGTCGCTTAACTTCTATGTTGATAGCGTTCATAAGGCTACTGAGCAGAAGCTGCAATACAATAAGGAACTGGAACAGACTACGCAGTTGGTAATCGAGAGCGAGAAGCAGAAGACCGCTTTCATACAGAATGTTACCCACCAGATTCGTACGCCACTTAACATCGTTATGGGCTTCGCGCAGTTGCTCGATAATCCTATCGAAGGCGCTATGGAGGGCGAAGGCCTGTCTATCGACGAACTTAAGAATATAGCTGGCACCATGAACCACAACACCCGCCAGCTTCTGCGCATGGTGCTTATGCTCTTCGACTGCTCTGATACGGGTAGGGCAGAGTCAGGTGCTTTGGAGATGGCCGATATGGATGTGGCCGATGCTATGAAGGAGGCACTCGACTATACCTATAATCTCTACCCCGATGTCAAGATTGATTATCAGTTCAATCTGCCTGCAGGTTTCTGCGTTCGCACTCATCGTCGCTCAGTGGTCTACAGCATTCAGGAGGTCCTGCACAATGCCGTTAAGTATTCCGATGGGCAGAACATCTCGCTGACTGTCGATAAGACCAGCGATAAGGTTCGCTTTATCATTCAGGATACGGGTAGTGGCATTGATGAGGCCGATCTTGATAAGATATATAAGTTCTTTGCAAAGATTGATGGTTTCGGCGAGGGCCTTGGTCTTGGTCTGCCGCTAACCAAGCGTCACGCTGAGGATCTTGGCGGTGACTTTATGCTTGACACAACATATAAAGAGGGATGCCGATTTATATTCGAAATCCCTCTTGCATAACGTTTGTTTTTCTTATTCAAATTTCTCTGCTGGTAGTTTCATGGCGTTTGCCACGTCTACGGCGTTAAACGGTATTCTTCCCTTTGCCATCTCTGGCGCATTAAACGATTTCAGGAAGTTGTCGTAGAATGTAGGATTCTTTTGTGGCAGACAGAATGGCTTGTGTGCCTTGCCGTTCTTGTCAACATAGCAGTAGTATGGCTTGCCATACAGTCCGTCGTCACGTTTCGAGGCAAACACAAACCAACGTGAGTTGCTCGACCAACTGTGGTAGGTGTCGCTCATGTCCGAGTTCACCGCCTGCAGTTTGTCTATCTCGCTAGTTTTCAGGTTCATCATCCACAAGTCGGCCTCTTTGTGCCAGATGGGGAATGTGCCGTAATCCTGCACGCTGAATAGCAGTCTCTCTCCGTCAGGCGAAACCCTTGGATGGCACACGCTTCGCTCAGTAAACAGCGTGTCAACCTGCGTTCCGATGGTACCAGTTGCCTCGTCGAATGGTATCCTCACCAGTGCGTACTGCAGGTTTCTGTAGTCTTGTGGCAGTTCTACCTTTGGCGATGAGCAGTAGTAGATATATTTCCCGTCAGGCGAGAAAGTGGGGAATGTCTCCAACTGTGCAGTATCGCTCAGCAGTTCAGAGCGTATGATGATGTTCTTCTCAAGGTCGGCCACATATATGTCCGACTCAGTATCGTAAACCTCCAGTCTTTTCTGTGCTGATGCCTGAACTGCTGGCACTACAACATTACATGAGAACACAATGTATCGTCCTGATGGTGCAAACTGGAAGTAAGTCGATGTCTGCACCATGTCAGGTGTCTTGATGTTCAACTTTCTCAGTCGTCCGTTCTGGTTCAGTATAGCTCCTCCACCTTCGCCTCGCACGTAGAGCATCGAGAGTTGTGGATTCTGATTGCCTGGTGTGTGGCAGTTCATACAGCGGTTCTCCTGCAGGTTGTAGTCGGCCAGCGCATACTCATCGAAGTTCTCCACGCAGCGCTGTTTTATCTGCAGTCTGTTCCATATCGAGTAGCCTGGTTCTATCAGTCTGTAGGTAAGATAGCTATCGATGCTGTCGCCCACCACATACCAATTGAACTTCTTGTACGATGTCCATTGTCCGTTCTTCAGGGCAGTCACTTCCACCTCTATCGAGTCGTTCTCCTCCAGCAGTTCGCGCCACTCACTCATGCAGAACTCTACGTTTCCGCCTTTGCTGTTTATGGTCACTCCTCCAGCCTTCACCTCCACTGCCTCTGCACCTCTAACCACAAAGTTCAGCGGGGCAATGTTCACTGGTATCGTAACATCCTTGTAGTCAGGATATATTTCCGCCTCCAGCGCGCTTTGCACCACATCGTGAGGTGTGGGTGTGCAGGCAGTAAGCAGCATCAGCAGTGCCAGCGTTAGTGTCGTATATATGTATATTGTCTTCATTGTTGTAAATGCTTAGTTGCCTTCCAGATTAAACACATCGAAGTAGAACCAGTAGGTGTCAGCAAAGCGCGGACTTCTGCTCTCTGCCATATAATCCTTTAGGCGGTTTCTCACCTGTTGGTCTTTTATGTACTTCTGCCATTCTTCCTCGCTGGCCTGTTGCTTCATCAGCCAGATGCACAGGGCTTCCTGGTATAGTTTCTTTATGCGGGGCTTTTCTGTGCAGAATGTGTCGTAGTCGCTCTTAAAGGCGTCGATATCCTTCTTCTGCAGATCGCTGCACAGCATGTAGTCGAGTGCCACCAGGTTCTCTGGGTTCGATTTCACCAGCTGTGTCAGAATGTAGTGCGACTCCTCGCTTGGCGATATCGAGTCCTGCAGATTTACAAAATTAGCTTTTTGCTTGTATCGCTCGTCGTTTCCTGCGCTATCAGCCCAGTCTCTGTAAGGAATCGACTGGCGCAGCAGTCTAAGGAATTTCTTTGCAGCTTTCTCGTCGTTTCTTATCAGCGCGCACTCAGCCAGTCGTTTAATGGTGTATGCGTTCTTGTTTGTTGGCACCGATACACATGCCATAAACGCACCTCTCTCTGCTCGGGCTATGTCACCTATTGCGTAGTAGAACTCGTTCAGATTCATGAACATCAGCGGTGGGATGTTTGTTCCTATCATGCTGGTAAAGGTGCCCAAGTAGTTTGGATAATAGTCCAATAGCGCATCAGGCAGTGTTCCGTTCTGTGCCTGAACAAGGTTGTAGATAAAGCGACGTATGGTCGACGATACGCTTTGCTCCATGTTCAGTTTCATTGGCTGTCCGTTCACAGTCATCGAGTTCAGCACTGGGTCGGCTTTAGCTGTCTTTATCACGTCATCCCAGTTGCCTGTCTGGTAACTGTGAATCATGTGTAGATCTGTCTCTTTGTTAAAGTCGGGCACGTGCATCTTCTCTATGCCAGGATATTGGCATAGGTCGGTAAACGTCAGGTTGTAGTATCCTCTCACTGCAGGCAGCAGGCATGCAAAGCCCAATGCCACAGGCACTGCCACCTTCCACACCGTAATGGCTGCTAACAGCAGGAACACCCATACGCCATACCCGAACATCCAGTAACACAGCACTGCGCCTGGCAGTATGGCAGCAAGGGCCCAATACCATTTCTGCTTCAACATTTCTTGCAGTAGCAGGAACACCACCAGTCCGCCAATAAGTGCTATTGTCGACGATAGGGTATAGCCGTAAAACAGGTGGCACGATGTCTCGCGCAAAGCCACACCTGCAGCCAGTATCATCGATAGTCCATAATCCAGCTTCTTCAGCTCCAGACTTATCAGCACTATGTACGTCAGCACCAGCACTGTGGTTAGCGCAGCTGTAAGTATGGCAGCGCCAGCCCAGTCGTAATAGTAGAACTGCGTAAAGAATTCGCCAGCTGCGCAGGCCACCCAGGCGGGTTTATCCAGCAGCGTACCCACATACTGCCACGACATAAGGAATAGCTGGTTCTGCCCCTTGAAGAAGAAGTGATAGGGGTAGAATATCTGGAAGAAGCCAAAGCATATCACAGCAAAGGCTATGATTATCAGCAGTGGCCATTTTCTTATGCGATTCCAATACATAATTTTATACTATAGTAATACTACTCCCGATTGTTTCTTACCGTCCATCATTATCTTCAGCGGCTTCTCAAAGCGTACGTGGCGTACGAACTGAGTCTCTTCCACTGCGGGCATCTGGTCGAGCACCTCCTTCTGGAATACTCCGTCGCCAGTAAAGGTGTTGATGGTAAAATAGCCCACTCCGAACGATGTCAGGTTCTGGAAGAAGTGTGTGCCCTGCGATGGGTCTACACGATAGTTCTTCAGTCCTACCTCTACTATCACGCGGGCGGCCGATATGTGTGGCCACTTCACTGGTATGCCCAGCCAGTAGTCGCTCGAACCCCAGCGTCCCGGACCTATCAGCACGTAGTTCTTGTCCTCCTGTAGGAACTTGCGGTTTATCTGCTCTATTTCGTTGGCGATGACGGGGTTGTTAACAGCGGTAAAGTCGTCGTCGGTCTTAACATATACCACATCCACCACATCCTCCGATATTCCGTGTCCCAGCGAGTTGTTCGAGCGCAGCAGACAGTCGCAGTCTGGTATCTGTTGCAGGTCTTCGTCAAGCACCTGTTTCGCGTCTACTATCGGTCGTATCTGCAGCAGGTAGAACTCGCCCGTACGATCGTCGTTCAGGTTGCACGCAAACTCTATCTCCACAGGGCGTTTCATCTCCTCGGCACCCAACTTCTGCGACATCTGCAGCAGCTCAGGCAGCGGGAACACATCGTGCTGCAACACTCCGCAGAACGATATCACCTTGCGTCCGCCCTCGTAGATACCATCGCGGATGATGTTGTCCGTCGGATCGTAGGTCGATGCAAGGTATGTCAGTGCACCGTCTTCTGCAGCCTGCTTTACGCGTACCTTCTTTATATTAAAGCCGTCGTCCACCTTGAAGTCATCGCCCACGTGCGCCATGTCCAGCGCGTAGAATCGTGTCTGGGTCTCGCTCAGTGCTGTCTCCATCTCCGATGTCTGTAGCACCTGTTTTGGGTGGTATGGCGATACGCGCAGTGTCTGTCCGCCATCCACTATGTATTTCCCTAATCCAACGGCAAGCGATGCGATACCCTCCTCGGCAGTCTCGTCGCCAATGGGGTAGTAGTTCAGCGAGCGCAGCACACCGCTGAAGTTGGGGTAGTACAAGTCGCCATACTGCTTTCCTACCACCTCCTGCAGTATCACGGCCATCTTCTCCTGGTCGATGACGTTCTGTGTGGCCAGCATGTAAGCCTTCGAGTCTTTGTAGTACACCGATGCATACACACCCTTGATGGCGCACGCCAGCATTCGCAGCATCTCGTACTTGTCGTCGAGATACGGAATCATATAGGTAGAATAGATACCGGCAAACGGCTGATAGTGGCTATCCTCCAACAGCGAGCTCGAGCGTATGGCGATAGGACTCTTCACTGCGTCGAAGAATGTAAAGAAGTCGGCTATCAGCGAGTCGGGCAGCTGCGCGCGCATAAAGTGCTGCAGTATCTCCTCGTCGCTTGCGTCGCTCAGTGCTATGCCCCACAGATTGTTCTTCTCCATAAACTCATCGAAGAAGTCGGTACACAGCACCACCGTCTTTGGTATCGACACCTGTGCCTGCTCAAACTGGTTCAGCTCAGGGTGGCGCTTAATCACCTGGTCGAGGAATGCCAGACCACGGCCTTTTCCTCCCAACGAACCCTCACCGATACGTGCGAAGTGTGCGTAGCGGTCGAACTTCAATCGGTCGAACACAGCTACCACTCCGATATTCTTCATCCGTCGATACTGCACGATGGCGTCGAAGATAATCTGTCGGTGGGCATCCACGTCCTGCAGCTTGTGCCACGTAACGTGTTTCAGGAATGCTGATACGGGGAAAATGGCTCGTGCGCACAGCCAGCGGCTCATATGGTTACGCGATACATGATACAGCATCGAGTCGTTTGGTATCTTGAAGATGTTGTCCTGCAGTTCCTTCAGCGAAGTAACACGTGCCACCTCTTCCTTGGTCTTTGGGTCGCGGAAGATAAAGTCGCCGAATCCCATGTGTTCCTCCATCAGGTGGTGCAGGTCAACGTTCATCTTTGTCGAGTTCTTGTCGATGAAATGGAAGCCCTCAGCCTCGGCCTTCTCCTTGTTGGCTATCTCCGATGAGTCGAGTATCAGTGGCACGTACTCATCGCGGCGTCGTATCTCGCGCAGCAGCTTCAGTCCAGCCTCTGGGTCGCCCTCCTCCACATGGCTCAGTCGGCCCTCGTGTGTCCGCAAGGGGAATCGTGTATCACTAATCACTCCAAGCGTGTTCTCGTGATACTTCTCATACAGCTGCATAGCCTCCTCGTAGGTAGTGGCCAGCACCACCTTTGGGCGTCCGCGCTTGCGCTGTGCAGCAGCGTGCGGGTTCAGAGCCTCTGTCGAGAATCGCTTACTCTGTGCCAGTATATAATTATAAAGGTTAGGCAGCACTGAAGAGTAGAATCTGATGTTATCCTCCACCAGCATAATCATCTGCACGCCAGCCTCTTTGATGTCGTGCTCGATGTTCATCTTGTCCTCAATCAATTTTATGATCGACATGATGAGGTTGGTGTTTCCCAGCCAGCAGAACACGTAGTCGAACACACTCATGTCCTCGTCCTGTATACGCTTTGTGATACCGTGTGAGAATGGGGTAAGCACCACGCAAGGTATGTTAGGGTGTTCCACCTTTATCTCGCGCGCCACAGTGAATGCGTCGTTGTCAGCATTACCAGGCATACATATCACCAGGTCGATATCTGTGGTATGCAGCACTTTGTTGGCCTCTTCCGTAGTCGATACCTGTGTAAACGTGGGTGGGTATCGCATACCCAGCTCCATATACTCGTCGAAGATTTTCTCGTCCACACGGCCGTCGTCCTCCAGCATGAATGCGTCGTAGGGGTTGGCTACAATAAGCACGTTGAAGATGCGTCGTGTCATCAGGTTCACAAACGACACGTCCTTCAGGTAAAACTTGTTCCACTCCTGTGGTATTTTAGTTACTGCTTCCATATTCGCATGCAAAGATATAAAATTTTCCATAAATCTCTGTCTGATTCGCGGATTTTTTGTATTTTTGCAGCCGTTATCAATCATATTTTTTGAATTACAAAATGAAACTAAATCTTTTAAAACTGTTTGTACTCTTAGCTGTACCTTTTGCAACAGCTAACGCTGCCGACGTGAATATGAAGTTCGGCAAGCCCACTAAGGAAGAAATGCTGATGACCACTTACGATGCCGACCCCAAGGCCGATGCCGTGGTGCTGTGCCGCCTCACCGATGTAGAATATACGGTGGAGTTCAATGGCTATATCGTGGATTATCACGAAAAATGTCGTATTAAGGTGCTCCAGCCTGGTGGCGAGCGTTTTGCCAAGGTGGTAGTGCCATTTAATAAGAATGTAACAGGCGCCAACCGCTTAGACTCTTCGCACATGTCGCTCAAGGGCCTGATGTTCGATATGGGTAGTGCCACCAGCGCCGTGTTCAACGATGCCGCAGGCTCCATGCTCGACAACAGCGTGGGCAGCTATACCGATGAGAGCATCGAAGACCTCAAGGCCACAGCCTTCAATCAGGAGGGTAGCAAGGTGGTGAAGACCAATATGAAGAAGAGCGACGTGAAGACCACCAAGCTTAACGATACCGACTATCAGCTTGAGTTCACCGTGCCTAACGTCAAGGTGGGCACCGTCATCGAGTATGAGTACACCATCCACAGCCAGCTCTTCTGGCAGTTACGCGACTGGTATGCCCAGTGCGACATCCCCGTGGTGTATGCCAAGCTCGATATGAACATCCCCAACTATCTGCTGTTTAACATGGAGGAGCAGGGTATTCAGCGCCTGTCGTGCAGCTGTACCACTGGCACCTTGCGCTATAAACTCGAGAGCGACCCGCTGGCAGCAGCATCGGTGGTCAACACCAATCACTACGTGTGCGTGGGTCGTAACCTCGCCGCCATCCCAAAGCTCGATGGTATCTGGAATGTCAACGACTACAGTGCCGGCATCACCACCGAGCTGAAGCGCTTCAGCATCCGTGGCAATGGTGCCATGGACTATGCCAAGACGTGGGATCAGGTTGACGCGATGATTCTGGATAGCGACGAACTGGGCAAGCGCCTGAACGACCACAGTCCTCTGGCAGCCGAGCTCAAGGCCAGCGATATCCCTTCGATGGAGTATCAGCGCCAGCGTGTTGAGGCTGTGTGCAAGCTCGTGATGAGCAAGGTGAAGTGGAATGGCAAATACGCCTTTGCTCCTGCTTCGCCAGCTGAGACACTCAAGAAGGGTGAGGGTAGCAATGCCGATATCAACCTGCTGCTCATCCAGTCGCTGGCCGAGGTAGGCGTCACTGCCACCCCCGTGCTGCTGCGCACGCGCGACCTTGGTATGCTGCCTTACAACTTCCCCTCTATCCGTAAGATTTCCACCTTCCTCGTGGGTGTCATCCTGCCAGGTGGCAGCAAGGCCTATCTCGATGCCTCGTCGCCCAGCGGCAGTCTCAACGATCTGCCCAGTCTCATGCTTGTAGAGCGTGCCCGTCTGCTGCAGAAGGGCCACAAGAGTCAGTGGATAAACCTTCAGAAACTCGAAAAGTAATCAATATAAAACGAAAATTATATGAATAAAATGGATTCAGTAAAACCCTATTATCGCGTTCTCGCGTATTGTGGCGGTGCCATCGCCTTCATCTTTATACTCTTCGCCACATGTTGCACTGTTGTCGACTCTGGTGAGGTTGGTATCCGTTTCCACAAGTGGTCGCTCAACGAGCAAGACTACGGTGGAGTAGAGGGCACCTGTAAGGGTTGGGTGTTCTATAACCCCATCACCACCAATGTGTTCACTTATCCCACCTTCACACAGCGTAAGCAGTACGAGACGTTCTCAGTTAACGCTAAAGACGCTTCGCTCTTCGAGATGGACCCCACTATCGCCTATCGCATCAATCCCGATAAGGCCTGCGATATCTTCACTAAGTATCGTGTAGGCGTAAAAGACCTTGAAGAGGGCTATATCCGCACCTGTATCTACGAGGCCTACCGTACCTGCGCCAACCAGTACACCAGTGATTCGCTCATGTCAAACCGCGCCAACTTCGAGCGCGACGTCCGCGCACGCCTCGAGAAGTCGCTTATGAGCGAGGGCTTCCTTGTTGAGGAGTTCACCAGTAAGATCACTCCTCCATCATCACTGTTGTCTATGATCGATGCCAAGAACACCGCCATCCAGAGTGCTCTTAAGGCCGAGAACGAGGTTAAGGAGGCTGAGGCCAATGCTAAGATTGCCGTAGCCAAGGCCGAGGGTAACGCCCGCGCCATGAAGATCAAGGCCGATGCCGAGGCTTATTACAACCGCACCATCGCAGCCAGCCTCTCGCCAATGATTGTGCAAGAGGATATGATCGAGAAGTGGGATGGCAAGATGCCTCAGATCATGACCGGCAATGGCGGCATGATGATGGACATCTCAAAGGTTATCGGAGCAGGCGCTAAGAAATAAAAACCTTATTTCTGGCGTTTAAGCCTGCCCTCCTGGTAGGCTTTCTCCAGTTTATCTCTTATCACCTTTCTATCCTTTATGAGCGAGTCGAGCACGGCTCGCTCTTTTTCGTTGTGCATTATCTCATCCTCCAGCTTCATTCGGCTCTCGTAGTAGGCCTCCATCTCCTCGTCGCTCACGTTTGCCAGCATTCTGCACGCCCTGTATTCCTGCATCAGCATTCGTGCTCTTGTGGCGCTTACAAAGCGCAGGTCCTCGGCCATTTCCCGCGAGTTGGCTAAGCTGTCGTAATTGCTGGTAAGGTTTCCATTCTCCATCATTTTGGCAAACTCCTTTGCTATGTTCTCATTATAGTATTCGCGCAATCTGTAGAAGTCGCTTGCCTTTTCCACAAAGTTTATGTTGCCTATGGTGTTTATACTTTCAATGTTCGAGTTGAAAATGTTCTCCACCGTTTTGTTGTAGTTCAGCTCGTTGTAATATATCATAAGCATATATCCCTCAGTCTCAAGGCTGTCGGGGTTAGCCAAGAATGCAGCCTGGGCATCCACAAATCCGCTAATCAGCGAGTCCGCAGCATTTATCTCGTCAAGCGATGCCTTCATATCGCATAGCACCATCATCAGTATCTGGTGCTTCTCGTTCTCCTTCTTGTTGTTGTCAATAATGGCTGCTGTGCCAAAGGTTAGTGCGATAGATACTGTAGTGGCGAGTATCGACAACATAAACTGCTTCATCGAGCCCATTCCACTGCCCATTTTCAAACTGCTTGGGGTATGTAACTTAATATTCATATTCTTTCATTCTTAGGTTTCCGGCTGCAAAGATAATCAATTATTTTGAAACTATGCAAGTTTTTTAGGTTTTATCAATTTTTGAACTGCAACACTGCAACGCGCAACAGATTTTTGTTGATAGGGGGCAGTGTCGCAAATCGCGACGGTGCCCTGACAGAACGAATCGTTCGGGCAGCTCTTAAGGGTTTTTTAGACACTAAAAATTTAGCTAAAATTAGCCAAAATGTATAAAATACACCTCTATATTTAGTCCACTCTTTTGATGAGACATGCAAAACGCAAGTGGCTGAATATGAGGTATTTAAGGGAAATGGAGACGTGAGACAATCCACTTTTAGAGCTGTGGTGCGCGATACGCGTTTTTTTTTATACTAATTTTGCGGCAGGAAAAAACCAAACGGTACATTCTAACTTATAATTAACATTTAATAAAACCAAAGTATGAAGAAAAGCAGGTTTATGATGATGCTATTGGCACTCATGGTGGCAATGACATCTTGGGCCCAGGGAATCTCGGGCACTGTGATTGACGACCAGGGCGAAGCCGTGATCGGCGCCTCGATCGTTGAGAAGGGTAATCCTCAGAACGGAACTATTACCGACTTTGATGGTAAGTTCACCATCAAGGTGAAGGAGGGTACACCCATCGTGATTAGTTACATTGGCTACGTTACTCAGGAACTGAAAGCCACAAACGGTATGCGCGTCACACTGAGAGAAGACGCACAGACTCTGCAGGATGTAGTGGTTATCGGTTACGGCGTGCAGAAGAAGAGCGTGGTAACTGCCTCTATCGCCAAGGTTAGCGCCGAGGATCTGGAGGGTAAGACTCGTCTGCGTGCTGATGATGCACTGAAAGGTCTGGCCGCTGGTGTGAACGTAACATCGGCTTCTGGTCAGCCTGGAGCTCAGTCGATGATTCGCGTGCGCGGTACAGGTACTATTAATGATACCAACCCGCTGTACATTATTGACGGTATGCCTGCCGACCAGTACGGTCTGGAGAGCGTTAACCCTAACGATATCGAGAGTATCGAGGTACTGAAGGATGCTGCATCAGGTGCTATCTACGGTGCTCGTGCTGCCAACGGTGTTATCCTGGTTACTACCAAGAAGGGTAAGGTTGGTAAGGCTCAGATTAACTACAACTTCAGCTATGGCTGGCAGACTGCATGGAGAAAGCGCGACGTTACAAGTGCTACCGACTACGCTATTCTGCAGAACGAGAAGTATGTGAACGGTGGCCAGGCTCCTCTGTATGCCGACCCATACAATCTGGTTGACGCTAACGGTCAGAAGATTACCGGTTACGGTACCAACTGGCAGGAGCTGCTGTTCAACGACAACGCACCTGTAAGCCAGCACGACGTATCGGTTAGCGGTGCTACCGAGAAGGTAAACTACTATCTCTCAATGGGTTACTACACTCAGGAGGGTATCGTAGGTGGTAACTACGGACAGAGTAACTACGACCGTCTGACCATCCGTTCGAACAATCAGTTCAACATTTTCGATGATTCAAAGGAGCGCTCTTTCCTGAACAAACTCGACATCAGCGCTAACCTTTCTTATATGCGTACACACAGCACAGGTATCGACGCTAACTCTACATGGGGTTCTCCATTGGGTTCAGCTCTGTATCTGGCTCCAACACTGCCTGTAACTCTTACTGGTGCAGTGGCTCAGGACATGATCGACCGCTACGCTGCTTACGACCTGTATCGCGACGCCAGTGGCAATCCTTACACCATTCCTAACTATGTAGGTTCTTATCAGGAGCAGAACAACCCTATCGCCCTGATGCAGCGCAACCCATCGAAGGGCTGGAGCCACAAGTTCATGCCTAAGTTCAGCATCGACCTCCAGTTGTGGGACAACCTGAAGTACCACTTCTCTTGGAGCGCTGAGCAGAGCTTCTGGGGTAGCGAGAGTGCTACACTGACTAAGTACTACCTGAGCGGTAACAACAACAGCGACCACACATCTGCATCGGCTGAGAAGGCTAACAGCACTCAGTGGCAGGTTGAGAACACGCTGACTTACGACAAGACCTTCGGCAAGCACACCATCGGTGTTGTGCTGGGCCAGAGCGCACTGAAGTACTACGGCGACAACGTAGGTGCTTCACACTGGAATCTGATTAACATCAACAAGCCATATATCAACTACACCACTGGCGGCGACATCGAGACAACTGTTGATGCCGACGGTAAGATCACTGGTGTGAAGAGCCTGGTAGGCGGTTGGGGTGGCCCATACGTTGAGCACCGTCTGGCTTCTCTCTTCGCTCGTCTGAGCTACAACTACGATGAGAAGTACATGTTCCAGGGAACCATCCGTCGCGACGGTTCAAGCCGCTTCGGTTCAAACCACAAGTATGGTGTATTCCCATCATTCTCTATCGGTTGGAACATCATGAACGAGAAGTTCATGGAGAGCACACGCGACTGGTTGTCAAACCTGAAGTTCCGTGCAAGCTGGGGTAAGAACGGTAACGAGAACATCGGTGACTTCCGCTACACCGTACTTACTACTACCGGTGGTACCAGCAACTACTACTTCGGTCGTCAGGGCGTGATGAACTACGGTTCAAAGGCTAACGGCCTGGCTAACGAGAACCTGAAGTGGGAGGAGTCAGAGCAGACCGACCTGGGTCTCGACTTCGGTTTCTGGAACAACAAACTGACATTTACTGTCGACTACTATATCAAGAGAACTAACGGCATGCTGATGACTATGCCTATCCCATCGTACGTAGGTGAGACTAAGCCTATCGGTAACGTAGGTGACATGGAGAACAGCGGTATCGAGTTCGAGCTTGGTTACAAGTGGAACATCGGCGACGCTCACTTCGCAGTGAAGGGTAACGCCTCTTATCTGAAGAACAAGCTGAAGAATCTGGGTAACGACACCGGCTTCCTGAACTATGGTATCTCTCAGTTCAGCGATGGTGGTACACGTGCCGAGAACGGACAGCCTTTCCCATACTTCTATGGTTACAAGACAGCCGGTGTGCTGCAGAACAAGGCCGAGGCTGATGCCTACAACGCTAAGTACGGCACAACATCGGTTCCAGGCGACCTGATCTTCGTGGATACAGACGGCAACAACGTTATCAACAGCGACGACCGTACTAAGATTGGTAAGCCTACTCCTGACTGGACTTATGGTTTCAACCTGAATGCTGATTGGAAGGGCTTCGACTTCAACGTATTCTTCCAGGGTGTTATCGGCGCCGACATCTTCGATGCTACATGGCGTCAGGATATCGCATCGGGTAACTATCCTACTTGGGTGCTGCAGCGCTGGACCGGCGAGGGCACATCAAACAAGATTCCTATGCTGAAGCTGGGCGACTCTAAGAACTGGGTGGTTAGCGACATCTACGTACAGGATGGTACTTACCTGCGTCTGAAGAACATCTCTCTGGGTTACACATTGCCACGCAACCTGACAAAGAAGGTGAACGTAGAGCGCTTCCGCATGTATGTACGTGCTGAGAACCTCTTCACTTGGACTAAGTACTGGGGATTCGATCCTGAAATCGGTACCAGCAGCACATCTATGGGTGTTGACTACGGCGTTTATCCACAGGCTCGTATCTTTACTGTAGGTTTCAACCTCTCACTGTAATGGTGAAAAGGTGAAAAAGAGAAAAAGTGACAAATTTAAAAAATTGAAGCATTATGAATAATAAGATATATAAAGTACTGTTCACTGGAGTGGTAGCCGTTTCGCTGACTGCTTGTAAGGACAGTTTCCTGGAGGTGCAGAATCCTACTGGTGAGCCTCTGGAGGAGTATTACATGACCGACGAGCACCTGAGTGAGGCTTGCACATCGGCCTACGCACCGCTGCACTGGCCCGACTGGGACGGAACAGCTTACAACGACCTGACTTGCGATGCCGAGATTCTTGGCGACGACTTCTGGGTAGGTGGTTCAAGCATCAGCGACAACCAGCACTGGCACAAGCTCTTCAACTTTGAGGGCGACGGCAACAATACCCTGGGTACCCTTTGGGGCGACTTCTACAGCGGTATCAAGCGTTGTAACGACGTGATTAAGTACTGCTCATGGAGCAATGGCAATAAGAACAGCACATCTTACGAGATGCAGGCTCGTCTGCTTCGCGTGTACTATTATAATATTCTGTGGCACTACTACGGCAATGTTCCCTTTTATCTGGAGAACCTGACCGAGCCTTACACTGCCCCACAGATTACTGCTGATGAGATTTATGCAAACCTGATGCCTGAGCTCGAGGATATCATCGCCTCTAACGTGCTGCCTATGCGCTGGGATGCTGCCAACGAGGGCCGTGTAAGCCAGGCTATGGCCTACATGCTCTATGCTGAGATGGTGATGTATCAGAATGATTCTGCTCGTTATCCTACTGCTCTGAACTACATGAAGCAGATCATTGCCGACAGCAATTACAAGCTGAATCCAGACTTTGCCGATCTGTTTGCTGAGAGCGGTGAGATGTGCGAAGAGAGCATCTTCGAGATTACCTACGACGACGACAACGCACAGCGCGACTGGGGTACATCAATGCACGCTGGTGGTACAGTATTCCCAACACTCTGCTCGCCTAACGGCTGGGGTGGCGGCGAAGGCTGGGACAGCGGTAACGACGGTTGGGGCTTCCTGCCTATGCGTGTGGAGACCTACAACATGTATGCCGAGAACGATAAGCGTCGCGATGTAACCTGCTGGGACGTTCGTGGCTACACATACACCGAGCGTTATCAGGACACTCACATCTGGCACGGTAAGTATCGTCCACAGAGCGCTAACAATCAGGACTGCCCAACATCAAAGAACCTGAACTACAACAACAACAAGCGCATCTATCGCTATGCCGAGACCCTGCTGAACGCAGCTGAGCTGCTGCTGCAGACTGGTGGAAGCGCTGCCGAGGCTACTGGCTATGTGAACGAGGTTCGTGAGCGTGCCGGACTGGCTGCACTGAGCAATGTGACCATCGACGACATCCTGAACGAGCGTCACCTCGAGTTCTGCGGCGAGGGCAAGCGCTACTTCGACCTGGTTCGTGCTGAGGGTATCAGCGGTGCTACCGAGAAGGCTACTCTGAAGCTCGTGCCCGATACCTACGGCTATCGCACCAACACCTGGACACCAAGCAAGAAGCACATTCCTCTCTCACAGAGCGAGCTCGATGCTGACCCAACACTGGTGCAGAACAACTACTAAAATGTAAAAATGCAATAATGTAAAAATGCAAAAATTATAAGATTATGAAGAATCTGTTTAAATATACAATGGGTGCGCTGGCAGCAGGCGTGATGATGACCGCCTGCTCGCCCGACAAGTTCGACGGCGCTGACCCCAACGGCATTCCTTCGCTCAATGGTGCTGACTTCAACATGACCGTTGACCAGGAGACCAACCAGATGATTGCCACATTCACACCACAGGCTGGTACATATCCTGTATGGGTTATCAATGGTAATACCTATTCAACCCTGCAGGAGGTAGGTTATCAGAACCCAGAGGCTGGTACCTATACCATCGAGATGAAGCTTGGTAACCGCAATGGCTTCAGCCAGAGCACTATCAGCAAGACATTCACCTTCAACGAGACTAAGATTGACTATTCAGCCGACTTCCGTCGCCTCTGCGATAAGGAGTGGCGTATTGCCAACAAGGAGCAGGGACACCTGGGCTGCGGCCCTGCCGGAACTGCTGCCACTGAGTGGTGGAGTGCTGCTCCAAATGATAAGAAGGACTTTGGTGTTTACGACGACCGTATCACCTTCACCGCAACAACCCGCAAGGGCGGTGGTTATACCTACAATGCTGGTGACGACGGTAACACCTATGTTAATAAGGGCGTGACCAAGTGGAACACCCAGAACGACGATGCCGACGTAGATGTAGCAGTGGGCAACCAGACTTCAAGCTGGAGCTTCGAGATCTACGACTGGGAGGATGCCGAGGGCAACGTGACCAAGCAGACCTACATCCAGTTGGCCGACAACACCGCATTCCCCTACATCTCGAGCGACGCTCAGTACGAGAATCCTAAGTTCCGTATCGAGACCCTCACAGCCACCAAGCTGGTGCTGGTTTACGACGCACCTGATCGCGGTATTGCATGGCGCTACATCCTGACAAGCGCTCCTGATGAGCGCCTCGTTGAGGAGCAGGGATTCGATGCCAACAGCGACTTCAACCTCTGGAAGGGCATCACTCCTAACGCCACATTTTACTTCAATCCCGGTTGGGCAGAAACACCTCGTACAGGCGAGATGGAAGCTGGCTACACTGGTGGAAACAACGACTACACCGTGACAGTTCCCGATGCTTGCTCAGACCGCTGGCAGGCTCAGTTCCACCTGCATACCGACATCAATATCTCTGCTACTAATAACTATGACTTCTCTGTCATCTTCAATGCAGATAAGGATATCGACGGTGTGACCGTTAAGGTAACTAACGAGGCTGATGCTGATGCTATCATCGACGTAGCCGATGTATCACTGAAGGCAGGTCAGGACGTTGTATTCTGGGTTAGCGATGTAGCTGGTAAGGATCTTGAAAAGGTTAAGGTGGTATTCGACTTTGGTCATGCAGCCGAGGCTACTACTATCAACGTTTCTAACATCGTGCTGAAGAACCACGCCGACGACGATGGTACCGTAGTACCTGAGGGTGGCGACGGTCCTGACGCTCCTAAGATGGACTGGGATCCTGCATCAGGCGCTAACCTCTGGAAGGCAGTAGAAGCTGGCGATGCATTCAAAGGAACTTCTACATGGTTCGCAAACGATGGTTGGAGCGCACTTGACACTCAGCCAGAGATTGTACATAAAGATGGTGTTTGGGAATTTGTTGCTCCTGGTGGAGTAGGCTCTAGTCAGTGGCAAGGACAGCTCAAGATCTTCACAACCATTCCTGCATCAAAAGCTAAAAAATACAATTTTTATTGTGTTGTAGAGTCGGATATGGATATTCCTGGAGTTACCATCAAACTTACTCAGAGTGATGAAAGCGAATCGAATAAGCATGATGACAATTTCTTCTTTGATGGACGTCATGACGTGAAAGCAGATGTACCTATGGTTTACAAGGCAGAAGCTGCAGAACTTTCAAAAGCTGATGCCCATGAATTGACACTCGTATATGATTTTGGTGGTGCACCTGAAGGAGCTCACGTTAAGATTAGTAAAATCTATCTCGAAGAGGCTGTCGTAATGAACTACGACGACGCTAACAACCTGTGGAAGAGTGTTGATGCAGGCGATGCATTCAAAGGTACTTCTACTTGGTTTGCAAACGATGGTTGGTCGGCACTTGATACTCAGCCTGAAATTAAACACGATGGCAATCAGTGGAGCCTGGTTGTGCCTGAGGGTGTCGGAGCTTCACAGTGGCAGGGACAGGTTAAAATATTCACTACACTGAGTGCAAAACAGGATGATCCATACAACTTCCAATGCACCATCATTGCTGATAACGACATCACAGGCGCTACTATCAAACTGACTCAGAGTGATGAGAGCGAATCGAATAAACATGATGACAACTTTTACTTCGATGGTCGTCATGATTTGAAAGCCGACGAGCCTTTGGTTTACAAGGCAACCTGTGTTACCCTGCCCAAGGGCGATGCTCACGAGTTTACCATGGTCTTTGACTTCGGAGGAGCTCCAGCTGGCACAAATATCACTATTAAAGATATTATTTTTGAAAAAGCTCAATAATTGAATAATTAATGAAACGTTACATGTTTAACACTCTATTGCTCGCGCTCACCGCAGTCTTTACTGGCTGCGGTGGGGGTAGCGATGACCCACAGCCCGCTGCTCCAACGATCACCGTATCGCAGGAGTCTATCAGCGCACCTGCCGCAGGAGGCAGCTACACGATTAACGTTACCACCACTGGAAAAGAGTGGGGTGTTTATACCGATGGCGACTTCGTGAAAGCCACGGCTCAGTATGCAAACAATGCGGTGGCTGTGACCATCGACGAGAACCCTAATACCACGGAGCGTACAGGTAACGTCATCATTATGTCGGGAACAGCCCGTAAGAACATCACAGTCACTCAGGCCGCTGCTGCAAAGCCTGCCTACAACGCCCCCGATGGCTACACACTGGTTTGGCAGGACGAGTTCGAAGGCACCAGCAACCAGCTGAATGCCGCCGACTGGACCCACGAGGTGCAGAAGTCAGGCTGGGTGAACCACGAGCTTCAGAACTATGTGAACCAAAAAACGCCAGAGGGTCAGTTGGTGACTGAGGTTAAGAACGGCACCCTGCGCATCACAGCTCGCAAGGAGAACGGCAAGATTTACTCTGGTCGTGTGTATGCTAAGCAGAAGAGCGGTTGGACCTATGGTTACATCGAAGCTAGCATCAAGTTGCCAAAGGGCAAGGGCACATGGCCTGCCTTCTGGATGATGCCAGTAAACTTCAAGTCGTGGCCCGCCGATGGCGAGATTGATATCATGGAGGAGGTAGGTTATCACCCCGACTACGTGTCATCAAGTCTGCACGCCAATGCGCACGTTCATTCAAACAACACCCAGGTTACTCACGAGATGAAGTGCCCAGGTGCTGAGGGCGAGTTCCACACTTATGCCATTCTTTGGACAGCAAAGAATATCACTACTTATGTTGACGGAAAAGTACAGCTGAGCTACGACAACCGTGGTCTTGGTCGCGACGACTGGCCCTACGACGATCCCTTCTACGTGATCCTCAACCTGGCTTGGGGTGGCGACTGGGGAGGCGCTATGGGTGTAGACGAGAGCGCACTGCCATGCACTATGGAAGTAGATTATGTACGCGTATTCCAGAAGAAGTGATGATACGAAAGAAATTACTCTCAACTTTATTGTTTTTTGCTGCGGCCAGCTCAGTGCTGGCCCAGCAATTTAAACAGCTCACCGACGTACCAACGGTGTACATCGAGACGGAGAACGGTCAGAACATCACCAGCAAGGAAGACTACATCATGTGTACCTTTACGATGGTGGATGGCGACAACACAACCCGTTTCGAGAACACGCAGATAAGAGGACGAGGCAACTCTTCGTGGTGGAATTCTGACAAGAAACCCTACCGAGTTAAGTTCGACAAAAAGCAAACACTGTTAGGTGAGGACTTTGCGAAAGCCAAAAGTTGGACCTTGCTGGCCAATCACGGCGACAAGACCATGATTCGCAATGCCCTGACTTACCAACTCGGACGTTTCATCGGCATGAAATTCTGTCCGGCTGCCAAGTTCATCGATCTTTATCTGAATGGCAAATACCGCGGTACCTACCAGATAAGCGACCAAGTGCAGGTGCACAAGAAACGCGTGGAGGTAGATGAGGACAACGGCTGGCTGCTCGAGGTGGCCAACGAGTACTCGAAAGAGGATCCCTACATCACCTCAACCCGCTACGGCATCATGTACAGCATCAAGAATCCCGACGACGAGCTGCTCACTGCTGATAAGCGCATCGCCATCGGACAGTGGCTGGAGGCCTTCGAGAAGGCTGTGGCCAGCAATGACTACAAGGACCCCGAGAAAGGCTATCGTGCCTACATCGACGAGACCGATTTTATTAATTGGTACGTAGGTGCTGAGCTCACGGGTAACATCGACGCCCTGTTCAGTATCTATATGTACAAGGAGGCCGATGAACAGAAAATGCACTTCGGACCGCTATGGGACCTCGATTTGGGGTATGATAACAGCTCGGAAAAGAGTTTGCTCCGACAGATGGAGGCCTATCTGGGTCTGGCTAACCGCCCGTTCGAGAAGATTCTGCAGCGCCTGTGGAAAGACCCTTGGTTTGCCAAGGCCTGCAACGACCGACTGAACCAGCTGGTGGAGGCAGGACTGCAGCAGCACCTCCTGACGGGCATCGACAGTCTGCGCGGCGCCATCTGGCAGACACAGGCCGAGAACTTTAAGGTGTGGCCTATCAACCAGCAGGTGTACAGCTTCGAGAAACATACCTATCACAACGATTACGACAGCTACATCAGCGACCTGAAGGCGTTTGTGAACACCCACATCCCTTATCTGCAGGAGGCCTTTGTACAGAAGTTGGAGACCGCAGGTATCACAGCTGTCAAGACTGCCGACGAGACTGACGGCACCATCTACGACCTGCAGGGTCGTAAGGTGCAGCAGCCAAACAAGAAAGGAATATACATCCAGAACAGAAAAATAAGCATACGACAATGAAGAAAACTGTAGTTTATCTCTTCGCGCTCCTGCTGGTGGCCTGCAATGTGGGCAAGCAGAACGAAGCCACTGGGTTTGTGACTATCAACGGTCACGACCTCATCAAGCCAAACGGCGAGAAACTCCTGATTCAGGGCACCAACCTGGGCAACTGGTTGAACCCCGAGGGCTATATGTTCGGTTTCGGACGTACCAACTCGGCGTGGATGATCGACCTGATGATGAAAGAGGCCGTGGGGCCCGATGAAACTGCAGCGTTCTGGAAGCAGTACAAGGATAACTACGTGACGAAGGCCGATATCGACTTTATTGCTCAGCAGGGTGCCAACACCATCCGACTGCCATTCAATTACAAGCTCTTCACCGATGAAGACTACATGGGACAGACGGGTGCGAAGGACGGCTACGAGCGCATCGACTCGGTGGTGAACTGGTGCAAGGCCAACGGATTGTATCTCATCCTCGACATGCACGACTGTCCAGGCGGACAGACTGGCGACAACATCGACGACGGTCACGGCTATCCCTGGCTGTTCGAGAGTGAGCAGAGTCAGCAGCTGTTCTGCAAAATCTGGCAGCAGATAGCTTTCCGCTATCGTCAGGAGACAACCATCCTGGGTTACGAACTGATGAACGAGCCCATCGCGCACTATTTTGAGAATCGCGATTCACTCTATCAGCTGCTGCAGCCTCTATATAAGAAATGTGTAAAGGCCATTCGCGATGTTGACCAGAACCACATCATCCTGCTGGGCGGAGCCCACTGGAACAGTTTCTTCTGGATGCTCAACGATGCCAGCTACGATGATAAACTGATGTACACCTGTCACCGCTACGGCGGACCTGCCACCAAAGAGGCTATCAGCCACTATATCAACTTCCGCGACTCTATCAACCGTCCGATGTACATGGGCGAGTTCGGACATAACACCATGGAGTGGCAGGCCGATTTTGTGAAGGTGCTGAAGGAGAACAACATCGGCTACACTTTCTGGCCATACAAGAAGGTGGATAACTCGTGTATGATGGGCATTCAGCGCCCAGAAGGTTGGGACAGCATCGTGGTGAAGTACTCGGAGACGTCGCGCAACACTTATCAGGAGTGGCGCGAGGCACGCCCCAACCAGGCTGAGTTCCGCAAGCTGCTCAGCGAGTTTGCCCGCAACTGCCGCTTCGAGAAGTGTACACCGCAGGCGGAGTACATTCAAAGCATGGGAATGGAAAAGGTGAAAAGGTGAAAAGGTGCCCCTTTCCCGCCTGTCATGTCGACCAAGCGTTAGCGCGTGGAGCGCTCGGCTTTGCCGCTTGGCCTGTCCAAGACTTCTCATAAAATGCGCCTTTGGGCGCAAGCGACAAGCCGCAGAGATCTCTCGACTACGCTCGAGATGACAATAAGGGTGAAAGGGGGAGAAAGTGAAAAAGTGAGAAGGTGAGAAAATGAACAATAAAACTAATTATAGAATGAAGAAATTTATCATGTCAGCACTCCTGTTAGGCGCATCAGCCACCACTCAGGCACAGAGTCTACCCGTGTATCTCGACGAGAGCAAGCCCATGGAGCAGCGCATCGACGATGCACTGAGCCGCATGACGCTCGACGAGAAGATAGCCGTGATCCACGCGCAGAGTAAGTTTTCAAGTCCTGGCGTAAAACGCTTGGGATTCCCCGATCTGTGGACTGACGACGGTCCTCACGGAGTACGTCCTGATGTGTTGTGGGACGAGTGGGAGCAGGCTGGACAGACCAACGACTCGTGTGTGGCTTTCCCTGCACTTACCTGCTTGGCAGCCACATGGAACCCCAGTCTGGCACGCCTGTATGGCGAGAGCTTAGGCGAAGAGGCATTGTATCGCAACAAGAGTGTGATGCTGGGTCCTGGTGTCAACATCTACCGCACCCCGCTGGGCGGTCGTAACTTCGAGTACATGGGCGAAGACCCCTTGCTGGCATCGCGCATGGTGGTGCCCTATGTTCAGGGACTACAGTCGAAGGGCGTTGCTGCCTGCGTAAAGCACTACGCGCTGAACAACGATGAGGAGTATCGCCATCAGGTTAACGTGGTAGTAAGCGACCGCGCTCTGCACGAGATTTATCTGCCTGCCTTCAAGGCTGCCGTGCAGGAGGGTGGGGCATGGGCCATCATGGGCGCCTACAACCTCTATCAGGGTGTGCACAACTGCCACAACGCCACCATGCTTAACAAGATTCTGAAGAAGGACTGGGGCTTTGACGGTGTGGTAATAAGCGACTGGGGCGGATGCCACGACACCGAGGAGGCTATCAAGAACGGACTCGACCTTGAGTTCGGTTCGTGGACCGATGGTCTCACCATGGGTGCAACCAATGCATACGACAATTATTATATGGCGCTTCCTTACAAGAAGCTTATCAGGGAAGGAAAATATACTACTAAGGAGCTGGACGAGAAGGTGCGCCGTGTGCTGCGCCTTTTCTACCGCACCACCATGAAGCGCAACAAACCTTTCGGATTCCTCTGCAGCGAGAGTCATTACGATGCGGCGCTCAAGATTGCCCAGGAGGGTATCGTTCTTTTGAAGAATGATCGCAACCTGTTGCCTATCGACCTGAAGAATACCAAGCGCGTGCTGGTGGTGGGCGAGAACGCCATCAAGATGATGACCGTGGGTGGTGGCTCTTCATCGCTCAAGGCTCAGAAAGAAATCCTGCCACTGGATGGCATCAAGGCTCGTCTGGCTGGCGTGGATGTTGACTACGCTCGTGGCTACGTGGGCGATACCGTTCAGAGCTACAATGGCGTTACCGTGGGCCGCTCACTCTACGAGACCCGCACTCAGGCCGAGCTCACTGCCGAGGCTGTTGAGAAGGCTAAGCAGGCCGACGTGGTAATCTTTGTAGGCGGACTGAACAAAAGCGACCATCAGGACTGCGAGGGTCACGACCGCCAGAGCTACGACCTGCCATACGCACAGAACGAGGTTATCGAGGCTATCCTCAAGGTTAACCCACGTCTGGTTTACGTAAATATCTCAGGTAATGGTGCTGCCCTGCCTTGGATTCAGAAGGTTCCTGCCGTGGTTCAGGCTTGGTTCATAGGCAGCGAGGCTGGCGAGGCTATCGCATCGGTTCTGGCTGGCGATGTTAACCCATCGGGCAAGCTGCCATTCACATGGTATGCATCGCTCGACCAGTGTGGCGCACACGCCACCAAGAGCTATCCTGGCACATGGCGCGAGGATTACAAGATTATCGACGAGGAGTACAAGGAGGGCATCTACGTGGGCTATCGCTACACCGATGCCAAGAAACTTAAGCCACTCTTCGCATTCGGTCATGGTCTGAGTTACACCACATTCAAACTTGGCAAGGCTACTGCCGACAAGCAGGAGCTAACACCCAGCACCAAGCTCACCTTCACCGTGCCGGTAACCAATACCGGCAATGTGGCTGGTAGCGAGACTGTTCAGCTCTATATCTCGCCCAAGGACAGCAAGGTGGCTCGCCCCGTGAAGGAACTCAAGGCCTTCCAGAAGGTATATCTGCAGCCAGGCGAGACACGTAACGTAACACTCACCATCGGTGCCGATGCACTGAGCTACTACGACGAGGCAACAAGCCAGTGGCGTGCTGATGCAGGCAAATATGAGGCATTGATTGGAACAGCATCCGACAAGCTTTCAACCAAATACTCTTTTAAACTAGAGAAATAAGGTTTCATACTCATACATAACAATTGTTTTAGGTACATACATAGTTGATATTAGTTAGTAATTAGTAATTCTACCAGAAATGCACGTAGTAAAAAAAGAGCCTGCAGTGATGCAAGCTCTTTTTTTTGTTTCTGTTACTTCTATTTTGCGAGAGTGACTATTGCCGTCATGCCAGGCATAAGGTGCGGGTTTGGCGTTAGCAGAGCCTCGAGATGCACCATGCCGTTCTTCTCAACCACTGGACTGATGGCCGAAACCTTGGCCGAGTGTGTTTCGGCAGGGTAAGCTATCGATACAACTTGAATCTCTGTGCCGAGTTCGAAGTTGTGCAACTCGTTCTCCAGTACGTCGAAGCATACCTTCAGGTGCTCGGTGTCTACCATGTAGAACAGCGGTGTGCCAGGAGTGGCAGCACCATAGAGTGCAGCCTCTATTCTGCTCACGGCACCTGTCATCGGAGCCGTGATGGTGCAATACGCCAACTGGTGTTCAAGTTGCTGCAGCGATGCCTTGGCAGTGTTGTAGCCGCTGTTTATTCGGGCTTGGCGCTTTATGTCGTCAGATGCCTTTTCCAACTCGTTTCGCTTGTATCCTTGTCCCATCAGTATGGCCTGATACTGATACTCGGCGTGCTCCAGCTCTGCCTTGCAGCGCACAATCTGGTCGTTAAGCGTGGCCTGACTCAGTCGCACCACCACCTGACCCTTCTTCAGCCTTTGTCCCAGCTTCAGGTCGAAGGCCACTATCTGTTCGCTGATGCGGCTGTATACAGGCACCTCGGTAACTGCCTCAATCGAACCCTTGCTCGAGAATCCGTCGGCATTTATCGTCTGTTGCAGACTCCTTGATGCGGCAGGCTTGGCGCTTGCTGCCACCGAATCTTTCGCAGCGGCTTCCTTATTATTGTCGGCTCCGTTGCTTCCTGCATTCTTACAGGCCGTAAGTGCAAGCAGCAGTACACAAGTTGATAGATATCTATTCATGTTGAGTGAGTGTAAGTAAATGATAATATGTGGTCCAATATTTCTCGAGTGCCGTGAGATGCTGGTTGTAGGCATTGTCGCGTCTGCTCTGTGCCAGCGAGTAGGTGTTTATGTCGCATATTCCGTTGGCGTAGTTCTCGGCATTCAGTTCGAACACCTCGTCGGCCATGGTCACTGCTTGAGCTGTGTTTTCCAGTAGCAGCTGGTGCGACTGCAGGTTCTGCATCGTGGTAATCACATCCTCACACAGTGCGCGTTCCACCTCGTCGAGTGCGCTTGCCTCGCGTGCCGTCCATGCCGTGGCTGCCTCGTAGCGTTTCTTTGCTGCTCCGTGATCCATCAGTGGCACGCTTACCGTTACTGCTCCCAGCATGTAGAACTGCTGATTGCGGTATGACTCGGCAAAGTTGCTGCCCACCTGCTGTAGACCAAGGCTCACGTCAAGTCCCACGTTTACCCCCTTCTCTTTGGTTGCTTTCTCCTGCTGGTGCGAAGCCTCCATCAGCATTACCTTCTGGTGCTGATATGCCGGACTGTTGGCCTTAGCCATCTGCAGAGCCTCGCTGGTGGTGATGGTTAGCGGTTTGGGATTGTCGGGCACTACCATGCGCAGGCTCAGTGTGTCGTTCTTGAGATACGACATCAGTGCCTGACGCGCCACCTTCTCTTCGTTTCTTGCGGTGAACAGTGCGTTGCTGGCGTTAAGTCGCTGCAGCTCAAGCGAGCGCAGTTCGGCCAGTGTCACCATGGCTATGCTTGCCTTCTCCTTGGCGATGGCATAGAGCGTGTCGGCAGTCTGCTTGTTTCGCTCGCACATATCCAGAATTCCTTGTGCGCAAGCCAGTCTGAAGAAGCGTCGTGTTGCCTCCTCGGCTATCAGACAAAGCTCGTAGCTGTGCTGCTGACTTGCTGCCTTTAGCCGCTGGTCTTCCACCAACTTTTCCCATCGGTAGGGGTTGTAGCCCAGCAGCGATTGGCGATAGCCCAGCAACACAGGTGTTGCCACAAAGTCGCGCGGATAGTCGTTTTTGTCGGCATGGAAGTATTCGCTCCACATGGCCTGCGAGCCTACGTAAGCCTCGCCACCCCAGTTCAGCATTTTCTGCGAGAGCTTGAGTTGTGCCCCTGCCGACAAGCGGTCGTAGTTACGCAGATAGACGTAGTTGCGCGATGGGTCGCTTATCACTCGCGAGTAGTTGGGCGAGATGTCGAGGTAAAGCTGGGGTTTGCGCAGTGCCTCGAACTCTGCGTATTGCGCCTTGCGTGAGTCGTACTCGTATCGGCTCTGGAAGGCGGTTATGGCGCTGTCTTGTGCCATGGCTATCACCTGCTGCAGACTCTGTGCGCGGCCGATGGCCTGGCAGCCCAGTAGCAGTAGGATGGCACCGGTATATCTTAATTTCTTCATCATAGTTTCTGACGTTTAATAATGTCACTCAGCAGTCCGCCCTTGGCCATCAGCTCGTCGTAGCTGCCGTCTTCAGCCACGCGCCCGTTGTTCAGCACAATTATGCGGTTGCACTCGCGGATAGTGCTCATGCGGTGGGCAATGGTGATTCGTGTGCACTTCATCTTGGCAAGATTCTCGGTGATGATGTGCTGACTGATGTTGTCGAGTGCCGATGTCGCCTCGTCGAGGAACAGAATCTTTGGCTTGCGGATGATGGCGCGTGCTATCAGTATGCGCTGTCGCTGACCACCTGACACACCTTGTCCGTCGGCCGATATGTGCGTATCGAGTCCGTTTGGCATGCGTTTGATGTCGTCTTCGAGTGCCACATTGCGTACGGCCTCCCACACGTCGTCGTCGCTCAGTCCGGTATTACCAAACAGTATGTTTTCGCGAATGGTTCCCTCCACCAGGTTGCCGTCTTGCAGACAGATGCTCACGCAGTTCTGTCGCAGACTGGGTTTGCTGATATCGTTAAGGTTGTGCTGGTCGTAGAAGATAGAACCATTCTCAGGCTGTTCAAATCCTAACATCAGTCGCATCAGCGTACTCTTTCCGCAGCCCGACGGTCCTACCAGAGCCACATAGTCGCCTGGGGCTATGTGCAGGTTCAATCCGTTGAACAGGTATGGCATATCTTCGTCATAGCGGAATTTCAGTCCGCTTATGTCGATATTTCCACTCAAGTCTTTCAGCATCACCGTGTTGTCTTGCATCTCCGTTTTTGTTTGCAGTATCGGTTTGCAAAGCTTTATTTCGGGAGCCAGCAACGACATCTCTTTGATGATGCTTTGGAACTGCTCTACAGCTTGGGTGGCAATGGCCAACACGCTGCAGTAGGCGATGTAATCTGAAAGTCCCAGTCCGTAGTGCCATGCAGCAATCATGGTTACTATCATCGGTAGCAGGCGCATGTTGTAGCTTAGTGAACTGCTGAAGGTGAACATCCGTGGATGGCGGCTGCTGAAGGGGTCGGATGGCTCGTATGCCAGTGCCCAGTGCTTGTATGCCCTTGCCTCGGCTCCATTGGTTCTTATCTTCTGCGCACCCGAAACAAGGCTGAATACCAGTCCTTTCAGTTTTGAGATGTTTGAGTTGACGCTTGTCTGAACCTTCGACCAATAATAATACTGTATGTAGATGACCAGCATATACAGCGCCAAAATCATGATTCCCGTGTAGAGCAGCGGTCCGCCGTAGGTGAAGAACTGTATGAACAGCACAGCGGTAAACATGAATGTGAGCATTGTCGATAGCATATCCTCGGTGATCTGCGAGCTTAATCGCACAACCGACAGGATGCGGTTCGACAAGTCGCCGGGGGCATACTGCTTGAAGAACGTTGCGGGCAGCATCAACAGGCGTGTCATCAGTGGCGCTTGCATGTTGTATTCCACTTTGTCCTTCATGCGTATCACTATCAGGTTACGTGTGAGCTGAACCATCACCAGTCCGAAGGCCGCGCTGAACAGCAGTATGGTGATGGGCAGAAGCTGCGAAGAGTCGCCCGATGGAATCACCTCGTTGAACAGTAGCTTGCATACGTATGGTGTGAACATGGTGAGCAGTGTCAATCCCAGGCAGGCCAGCAGAGCGTAGATGTAGTCGTACACGTTCAGCTGCCGCAGGGCGTAGCTTATTAACGATGTTAATGTAAGCTCCTTGTCGGGTAGGGGATAGCAAAGTGTAAAGGCCTCGGGCTTTAACATGTCGGCATGCTGACGTACAAAAACCTGCTTACCCGATTTGGGGTCGGGGAATGAGTAGTCGGAGAAGTGCGGTGTAAGGATGACGGGCACATCGCCGTCGGTGGTGAAGGCCAGAAGTTTTCCCGAACACGTTGCCCACCAGCGACCTTCAAGTTTTACTTCTCTGAAGAATATGCGCTGATTATAGAGCGCCTCATCCAGCTCGTTGATGTCGGTAGGAATCTCGCGTTGCCGATTAATCTGCCGCCATATTTTCCTGTCAATCATCCCGCGGAAAATGTCGGAAGCCTGATTCAAAGCTTCTCTGTCGCCTTCAATGCGCCTTACTAACTGATCGAATAAAAAGCTCTTCATAGGCATCAGGCGTATTTCATTAGTTCACTGTACAGCCCCTCCTGCTGCATCAGCTCGCTGTGCGTGCCGTGCTGCAGTATCTGTCCGTTCTCCATCACGTATATCTGGTTGCAGTCGCGAATGGTGCTCAGTCGGTGAGCCACCATCACCTGCGTTATTCCCATGTTGTTGATGTGCTTCATCACCTGTTCCTCGGTGGTGGGGTCGAGTGCCGATGTTGCCTCGTCAAGAACCAGTATGGTGGGGTCTTTGGCCAGTGCGGTGGCTATCTCTATGCGCTGTCGCTGTCCGCCGCTGAAGTTCTTGCCGTTCTCGCTCATCCTGGCCTTGTAGGCACCCGGTCGCTCGGCTATTTCCTTGTGTATGTGGGCGTCGTTGGCAGCCATCACCATGGCAAAGTCCTCTATTGATTCATCCCACATTTTTATATTGTCGGCGATGGTACCTTCGAACAGGGTGATGTCTTGATTAACCACTGCCAGCGAGTTTATCAGCAGTGGGCGGTTAATCTGTTTCAGGGGCACACCGTCGAACAACACCTCGCCCTCCCATGGGTCGTAGAGACCTGAGATGAGCTTGGCGATGGTGCTCTTGCCGCAGCCCGAGAATCCCACAAATGCCACTTTCTGGCCTGCCTCTATCTTCAGCGAGAAATGGCTGAGCACTGGAGGCAGACTCCTGTCGTAGCCGAAGGTGACATCGCGAAGTTCTATCTCGCCTCTGAGTTTCGACTGTTTCGACTCTGCTTCCTCATCCGGAATCTGCATGGTCAGCTCTTTTACTTCGGCCTCTACCTCTTCCACACGCTCCATGGCTGCATGCGACTTGAATATGGCCTGTGTTGCCTTGATGGTTTTGTTTATTGGGAAGATGATGCTTGAGGCCAGTCCCTGCGTAGCCAGCAGCATACCAGGTGTAAGCTCGCCCTGCAGTATGTACCAGGCTCCAAGACACAGAATCAGGGCATTGCAGAGGTGCAGTGCTAAGAGTGGAGCCGAGCCTACTATAATCATACTCATGGTAGAGCGTACGCGTGCGTTCAGAGAGTTGACGTATGTCGCATCCCATTTCTCGAAGAATACGTGCTCGGCTCCCATCGACTTGATGGTTTCCATATTCTTGATGCCGGTCATCGTCACGCTCTGGAGTTCTGCATCGGTAACCTCCATGCCTTTTGCCTTCTGTTTCAGCGAGCTGGCTGTTACTCGCATCACTATTACCAGCACCACCATCGAGAAAACCACAATCAGTCCCAGTTTCCAGCTGTATAGCATCATCAGCCACGCGCATAGAAACGGGCGGAGGCATAATACAATGGTGGGGAGGAACGAGTCGATGGTTTTCGATATCTTTGCGATACTTGAATAGCGTGCCACCAGTTCGCCCGATGAGTATCGGTCGATGACGCTCATCGGTATCTGCAGAATACTGCTGATAAAACGCGATGAGGCGATGATGTTAAGCTTGCTGTAGTGTTTCTTTAGATGGGAGTTGATGCATAACCACGCCGCGAGTTCCACAATAAATAGCATGACGTATAATATCATCATCGGCGTGTACCACTCCGGGTTCTTCATGGTTATGATGTTGTCGGTAAATACCTGCTGGAAGAATGGAGGCAGCAGATACGATGCCATGTCGATGACATACAGCAGGAGCGTGAAAACAATGAAGCCCATGCTACCTTTCATGTAGTGAGCTATCAGTGCAGTGGTAGATGCGTTGCCCTGCTGTTGATTGTTTCTCTTGCTGTCCATCTTCATTCTGTGCTAAGTTGTACGGCGCGGAAGCGGGTTCTTACCGATTCAAACAGATACTGGAACATGCTGCGGCGTTTTACCTCGCTCAGCACCGAGCAGTATGTGCCTACGTGCATGCTTACATCGTCGGGCACGCCGAACGACCAGTCGTACTCCTTGGGATTATCTTTCGATGGCAGCAGCTCTATCTGCACCTGATACATCATGCCGCCCGTCTCCAGCAGTCGTTGTGTCATCACGTCGCTCTTCAGTGTCTGTTTCACCACTTCGGCGGCCACGGGGTATCGGTCTATGCGTGTCACGCGGCCCCTTACGTAGCCTATCTCGTCGCGTTTCTCGTCTTCGGGCCACACCTGTGCGTTCATGCCCACCTGCAGGTCGCGCTGCCCGGCATTGTCAACATAGGCTATGAGCATGGTGCGGTTGATGTCGGTGTCGATGCTGTCTACCACGCTCACGATGGGCTCAAAGGCCTCGAACTCTTCGTTGTCAACCTTGGTGCTGATCACGGTGCCCTCAACGGTGCTGGTCAGTATGCTGTAGCTGTCGCCAACGGATACGAGTGCTACCGACTGTCCTTGCTTCACATGGTCGCCGCTGTGCACCAGCATGGTGCGTATCATGCCCTTGTTGGGCAGCGATACGTCGGTAGTACCTTGGTCGGGGAATACCACGCCGCTGTAGTATACCTTGTCTGTCACTGTGCCCAGGAATCCCCATGTTACAAATGCCATCAGCAGTAGCAGCACGGTGGCAGCAATGAGGAATGTGGGCACCGAAGTTATTTTCAGCACGCTCTCTATCTGGTCGGCAGACTGTAGCCTTTGTTGGCGGTTTTCTGCAGTAAAGGGATTTTTCATGTTTCGGGTCGTTTTAGTAATATTTGTCAGGGTGCAAAGATACTAAAGAAAAAGAACTTTTACGCTATTTTTCTTAAAAAAATGCGATGAATAATAAAATATTTGTTACTTTTGCAGCAGAAATATTAACCTTTTACAATATATACTGCTAAAATGAAACGTTTTAAACTATGGATGATGGCCGCCATCTTTGTTTGTTTTTGCGGCTCGTGTAGTGAAAATGGCAGGGGCAAAGCTGCCAGCGATTCTGGCGATTTTGTGATGCTGACTGATGTTGTGCCCGATGCTATCCTCGAAATCCGCTATTATGGAACCTACAACTTTGTGGGCACGCGTATTGATGGCTACGAGGAGCCTACGGCAATGCTTACCCGCCAGGCTGCCTTTGCGCTCAAGGCTGTTAGCGACGACGTGAAACAGTTGGGATTCCGACTCAAGATTTACGATGCCTACCGCCCGCAGAAGGGTGTTGACAACTTTGTGCGCTGGGCTGCCGACATCCCCGACACGCTGATGAAGAAATATTTCTATCCCGACCTCGACAAGAGTGTGCTCTTTGAGCAGGAGTATATCTACGAGAAGAGCGGACACTCCCGCGGTTCTACGGTAGACCTCACCCTGTTTGACATGGACACCGAGAAGGAGCTCGACATGGGCGGCACGTTCGACTGGTTCGGTCCCGAGAGTCATCCTGACTTCTGCGGTAATCCTGAGACTGGCGAGTACACAGGCGATAACTCAAAGTCGCCCTCAGGCCGTAGGATTACTGCCCGGCAGTTTGCCAACCGCATGATTCTGCGCCGTGCCATGATGGCTCACGGCTTCAAACCGCTCGACACCGAGTGGTGGCACTTCACGCTAAAAGATGAGCCTTATCCCGATACCTATTTCACATTCCCTGTAAGAAATACTAAGAAATAAAAGTAACTACCCGCCGTTGAGCGGGTAGTTATTTTTTTTGCCTGTCGAGTCGGGGCTATTGGATAATGTCAATCATGATTATTGCCTTTTGTATTTCGCCTTCCGAGTTTCTGCAGCATGTGTACATCATCAGTTCCTTATCCTCATCGCCGAACACGTAAATATTCCAGCACTGGTATTTTATCTCGTCGCTGCCTGCATCCTGCCAGCGCATATACATCACATTGCCCACCATGAAGTATTCGCTCAGGGTTCTTTCCTTCAGCGTCCATGCTTCTTGGTTGTTCGGTCGCTCGCTCACCGTAAATGTGCCGTCGTCCTTAAACTCCACCAGGTATTTCGTCTTTTTCTCCCATCCCTCGATAGTACCACTGTCAAGACCACCTTTCCATTGGCCTAACACCACTTTATTGTAGTCGTAAATGGTCATCGGGCGTGTCCATGCTTCTTTCGCGTCCTTCACCACGTGGCGGCTGATGCCGTCGACAAACGTCTCGGCATTTGAGTTCACTTCAGCATCTACTTTATCCATGTCCAGCACCTGAGCGTTCTGTGTAAACAGTATGTTCTTGTCGGCCAGTTCTACCTGATGCTCTACAAAGTTGCCGTTGATGGTGTAATGGCCCTCGAAGTGGTGGCCCCAGATGCCCAGGTTCTTCATCGCCTCGAGCGATGGCGTGTAGCTCATGGTGCCGTCGGCATTGTATGTAAGGAAGTGCATCTCGTCTATATTCTTGGGTTCGTCACTCGCCGTATAGACCTCCCAGTCGCCAACCAGCATCTCTTTAAGATTGACTATCTCTGCGGTTTTGTCGAACTCCATAAACATCTTGTACTCCTCCCTGGTCATCATGTGATAGCTGAGGAGTGTTTCCTGCTCGCCAAAGTTGCCCAGGTACAGGTTATTGCCATCTACCTTCCACCAGTAGTTTGCTACCAGTGTTTCATAGTCGGGTGAGTAGAGCTCCATACGCTTGGTGCCATCCATTTCGGGGTCTTCGTCCAGAAGAAAAGCCTCTTTTGTCTTCAGCACTTTTCCGCCGTCGTTCACGGTGTAGCGGGTAAAGCTTGTATACGAGTAGAAGTCGGCCTTCTCATAGATGGTCTGTCCGTTTTCCTCGTAGGTGCGCACCCACGTGCCTATACAGTCGCCGCCATTATGCTTATCGAACTTGCCGAATTCCACTTTGTCTTCGAACGTTGCCCTGTGGTAGATGTACTTATTGCCATTTTCTGGATTGTTGATTATCAGTTGCCCGTCAACCACCTCGTAGTTCGAGAATTCTGGCAGTTTGTACAAAGCTGATCCCACCACGGTAAGGGTCTTTTCTTTCTTGTCGAACATGTAGACATAGTGCCTATTCAAGATGTCCCAGTCCTCCACGCCGTCGCCTTCGAAACCGTCAATAGAACTGGTTTTTAGCACGCCGTCGTTGTCGAATGTAATCATGAGCTTAACGGTATAGTCGTCGCCCAGAATAGACTCTCCTGTCGTCACATTCACCCAACTGCCTGCGAGGTTGTAGTCCATCTCCTCGTCGGGGTAAATGGCCGAATCGTCGACCGAACACGATGTTACTGTGAATGTTGCCATGCAGCAGATGATGACAGCTGCGAACCATGTAAATAGATGTTTGTTTGTCATAAGTTAATAAATTGTTTTAGATTGCACTTTGGGTGCAAATATAGTAAAAAATTCAGAACAAACAAAAGTTTTTGTGGAAAAAATAAATAAAGCAGCGGGCTTTTAGCTCGCTGTTTCTCTTTACGCACCCATGCAGCTTGTAGCTCCGAGGGCTGTTACAATCGCGGTTGCGATACTTGCAATCATCTGCA
>CADCEF010000016.1 GCA_902800365.1 uncultured Prevotella sp.
AAGAGCTGCATCAACACCCTCTTCAACGGTCTTGAATCCGAGGTTATCAATCACCTTGTAACCAGCACAAGCCAGGAAGTTGCACGAGAACTGTGCACGGGCCTGACGCATGGCCAGATTACCAATGGTAAGCATAAAGGCTGTAGGAACCTTAGCCTCTTCAGTATGGATGCGCAGATCCTCAAAGTCGGCAGCCAGACGTGTGCTCTCAATAGCCTTGAAAGCAACATTCTCCTCGCCCTGATGGTGCACACCGCCACAACCGCAATTCTGCTTGTAAGCACGCTTGCCCTCGCTCTTCTCGGTGAAGTTAGGGAACTGGTTGGTTCCAAGCAGGAACTCCTTACGCTTGGCTGCATCGCCATGGCGCTTCACGTTGGTGGCATTGATATCGTCCTGAATGGTTCCAGCCTTGATAGCAGCGAGGAAACCGCCCTCATCTTCTACCTTCAGGAATATCTTCCAAGCCTCAGTAGCTAGAGCGTCAGTCAGGTGCTCGATATAATATGAACCTGCACCTGGGTCAACAATGCGGTCGAAATGACTCTCTTCCTTGATAATCAGCTGCTGGTTGCGAGCGATACGCTCAGAGAAGTCGGTTGCCTCCTCGTAAGGTGCATCGAATGGGGTAACCACCATAGAGTGAACACTACCCAAAGCAGCACTCATAGCCTCGGTCTGCGAACGAAGCAGATTGACATAGCTGTCGAACAGAGTCTGATTATAAGTAGATGTGGTAGCGTTGATAATCATCTTGCAAGCGCAATCGCACTTTGGCTCATACTGCTTCACAATCTGAGCCCACAACAGGCGGGCAGCACGGAACTTGGCAATCTCCATAAAGTAGTTCTCGCTAACGCCCATGTTGAACTTAATGCTCTTAGCAGCGGTATCAACATCAACACCAGCATCGGTGAGCTGCTGCAGATACTCATTACCCCAAGCCAAAGCGTAGCCCAACTCCTGAACGATATAAGCGCCGGCATTGTTGAGCGCATCGCTATGAACCGCGATGCCACGGAAGTTAGGATATTCCTTGAGCGACTCAGCCAGTTTAGGACCAAATGCGAGCACTGGAGAGACGTCCTTGCCCTTCAGCACCATCTTCTTCATTGGGTCCCACTCTATTGAGCCAACTATCTTTTCCTTATCGTAACCTTTCTTCTGCCAATAAGACTTCAGTATTTCAGCCAGTTCGAGCGAATGACGCTGACAGGTAGTGAAGTTTACCTCGACACAATCGCAGTAGATACCATCAAGCAGCGTCTCAACAGTTTCCATCGAAACCAGCTTACCTGGAACCTTGAAGCCAAGCGAGTCAACACCCTTGTTCAGAATGTCGAGAGCTTTCTTATTAGCCTCCTTTGGATCGTGTGCGTCGATGTTCTGACGGATGTACCACTCGTTGGAATCCTTCTTGTTTCCACGCACGAATGGGAACTCTCCAGGGAGAGCATCAGGTGTCTTAAGGTTCGCCAGATCTTCACGGCGATAGAAGGGTTGTACATTAAAACCCTCGTTTGTTCTCCATACCAAGCGCTTCTGGAAATCGGCACCCTTAAGGTCGACTTCAATCTTGTCCAACCATTCTTGTTTGGTTGGCGCTGTGAACTCGGTAAAGAGCTTTTCTTTGTTTGCCATAGTTTTATACGTTTAATATTATATAAGTTGTTTTAAGTTTATACTAACAGGTGACAAAGATACAACTTTTTGAGACAAAAAGGCATTTTGAAGTGTGAAAGAAATAAAAAAACACTATTTATACGAAATTTGGTGCACAAAAATGATAGAAATGGGCAATTTTTAAGTAACTTTGCACTCGAAATTTGAGATTTTTTATTGGATAGGTATTATATTTAGAATTATTTATGGAATCATTTCAGTGGTTAAGAGACCTTTTTACGACAACTGACTCTGTAGCGCATATCGCGCTGCTTTACGCTATTGTGATAGCGATTGGAGTTTATTTAGGAAAAATTAAGTTTTTTGGTGTTTCATTAGGTGTAACCTTCGTTCTGTTTGCAGGTATTCTGGCCGGACATATCGGCTTTACTGCTCCTACACCCATTCTCACATTCGTACAGGACTTCGGACTGATTCTCTTTGTGTTCATGATTGGTCTTCAGGTTGGTCCTGGATTCTTTGAAAGCTTTGGAACACAGGGTATCAAACTGAATGCAATGGCAACTACCGCCATCCTGCTGAATATCCTTGTGATGTTCGGATGCTACTACATCTTCTTCGACACAAACAACCCAGCCAATCTGCCTATGATGGTTGGTACACTGTATGGTGCCGTGACTAACACCCCAGGACTTGGTGCTGCCAACGAGGCCCTTTCTACCGTATTCGGCAACAACGCTCCACAGATTGCATCGGCCTATGCTTGCGCCTACCCACTTGGTGTACTTGGCATCATCGGTGCTATAATATTAGTAAGGTATATCTGTAAGATAAAACTCGAGAAGGAAGAGAGAGACTTGGAGGCACTCGACGAGACAAATGCCAACAAGAAGCCTTACAAGATGCACCTTGAGGTAACAAATAAATATCTGGAGGGTAAGACTCTGTTGCAGGTTCACGACTTTCTGAATCGTGACTTCGTAGTATCTCGTCTGGTTCACGAGGGTGAGTTGTTTATCCCTAACCGCGATACTATCTTCCACCTTGGCGACCAGATGCTGATTGTTTGTGCTGAGGCTGATCAGGAGGCTATCACCGCCTTTATCGGACCAAAGCTCGACATCGACTTCGAGCAGCAGGATCAGCCAATGGTTTCAAAGCGCATTGTGATTACCAATCCAAAGGTAAACGGCAAGACACTGGCTTCGCTCCACTTCTCAAGCGCCTACGGTGTTAACGTAACTCGCGTAACACGTCACGGAATGGACATCTTCGCTTCACCTACCCTGCCTCTGCAGGTTGGCGACCGCATCATGGTTGTTGGTCCTGAGGATGCTGTTGACAATGTGGCTGGCAAGATGGGGAACTCTATCCGCCGTCTGGATGCACCAAACATCGCTACCATCTTCGTTGGTATCTTCATCGGACTTATCTTCGGTATGTTCCCAGTAGCAATTCCTGGCATGCCTGTACCTGTAAAGCTTGGTTTGGCTGGTGGTCCGCTGATTATCGCTATTCTGATTGGTCGTTATGGTTATAAGATTCATCTTGTTACCTACACCACTACATCGGCAAATATGATGCTACGCGAAATAGGACTTGTGCTCTTCCTTGCATCAGTAGGAATCAAGGCTGGAGCAGGATTCTTTGAGACTGTGGTTCAGGGAGACGGACTACTCTATGTGCTCACAGGTTTCCTCATCACCATCATCCCAATCCTGATTGTAGGTCCTATCGCACGCATGAAGTTCGGTTTCAACTACTTTACCTTGGCAGGTATGTTAGCTGGTACCTATACCGATCCCCCCGCACTGGCCTACGCTAACAGCATCTGCTCGAAGGAGGCTCCTGCTCTGGGATACTCAACGGTTTATCCTTTGGCAATGTTCCTCAGAATCTTCACTGCTCAGATAGTTGTGCTGTTCTTCTGCGGATAATGCTGGCAGAACTAGAAACTCTAGAATTTATAATAATACACCAACAAAACAAAATGAAAAGAACCAAAATCCTGCTAAGCGGACTATTGCTGGTAAGCACCACGGCGATGATGGCTCAAGGAGCTAAGAACATTCGCATTAACGAGGTGCTGACCAACAATACCGCCAGCATTCAGGATGATTACGGACAGAACCACGCATGGATTGAGTTGGAGAACACCTCGTTCACAACTTACAACGTGCGTGGTATGTATTTTACTACAGACAAGTCCGTGCTCGATCCAAAGATGAGCGTTCCTGAACGTATCAAGCGTATGAGCGTTATCCCAAGCGGTGATACTCGTACTCAGATCGGAGGACGCCAGCACCTGATCTTCTTTTGCAACTCTAACCCTGCACAGAGTAAGTTGCATCTGTCTCTCAACGTACCCATGTCAGAACCACTCTGGCTGGGATTCTTCAATGGTAACGCCACTGAATTAATCGACTCAGTAACCATCCCTGCATTGGCTGCCGACCAGAGTTATGCTCGCATGACGGCCAACACATGGGCTGTAAAATCAGCAGAGAACGTTACACCTGGTATCGAGAACTTCATCAAGACCGATGAGACAAAGGATGCCAAGCTGAAACGTGAGGATCCATATGGATTCGGTATAACCCTGCTGGCTATGGGTATTGTATTCTTCTGTCTGGCCGTACTATTCTTATTCTTCTGGGTATTCGGACTCGTTATGCGTAACATCGAGATGGCCAAGAAGGTGGTTAACACCCAGCCTATCAAGCCTATCACCAAGACCGTTGAGGTTACTCACGACTTGGCTCACGCTACAGGAAACATCCTGCAGGACGGTCTGAAGACCAAGGGTATCGACAAGGAGGTTTACATCGCCGTTATCTCTATGGCACTCAAGCAGTATCAGGATGATGTACACGATGTAGAAAGCGGTGTCATCACCATCAAGGCAAAGGATACTGGATGGACTGATGAATCGAACCAGATGACACACTTCTCGAAGCCTGTCATCCCAACATCGCACAATGCTCCAAGGATACCTACAACACCAGAGATTCGTTAATTTCAATATTTTAGACTATGAATAAGTATCAATATAAAGTACAAGGCGTAGATTACGACGTAGAGATAGAAGAGGTGGAGGGAAACGTAGCCAAAGTAGTTGTAAATGGCGTGCGTTTCGATGTTGAGCTGAAGCAGCCAATCAACCCCACAAGTACACTTAAGAAGGTTCACGTAGAGGCTCCAAAAACTGTGGCTCGTCCAGCTGTTGCTCCTGCTGCAGCCCCCGCAGCCGACAAGCCAATGGCTGCAGGAACAGGTTCGGCCATCAAGGCTCCACTGCCTGGAACTATCATCGACCTGAAAGTGAATGTTGGTGACACTGTTAAGCAGGGCGACGTGGTTCTGGTGCTCGAGGCTATGAAGATGCAGAACAACATCGAGTCGGAATACGCTGGCACCGTTACATCTATCACCGTTAAGCCAGGTGAAAGCGTAATGGAGGGTACTGTCCTCATGACAATCGGTTAAAGATTAACGACTATGGATTTAGGACAGTTTATCATACAGAACTTTCATGAGTTTCTTACCTATACGGCATTTGCCAATGCGACGGTAGGAAATCTTATCATGATTGCGGTGGGAGCCTTCTTCATCTGGCTTGCCATCAAAAAAGACTTTGAGCCATTGCTGCTCGTCCCCATCGGACTGGGCATTATTCTGGGTAATATTCCTTTCCGTGCTGATGCAGGATTGGAGATAGGACTATACGAGGACAACTCGGTACTGAACATTTTCTATCAAGGTGTTCGTCAAGGTTGGTATCCTCCACTTATTTTCCTTGGTATTGGTGCTATGACCGACTTCACGGCTCTGCTTGCCAACCCCAAGTTGATGCTAATTGGAGCTTCGGCTCAGTTTGGTATCTTTGGTGCTTATATGGTTGCTCTGGCTATGGGATTCGAGCCTTCGCAGGCAGCTGGTATCGCCATTATCGGTGGTGCTGATGGTCCTACTGCCATCTTCCTGAGTTCAAAACTCTCGCCAAATCTGATGGGTGCCATCGCAGTTTGTGCCTACTCTTATATGGCTCTGGTACCAGTTATCCAGCCATTCATCATGCGTATGCTCACCACTAAGAAGGAGCGCGTTATCAAGATGAAGCCAGGTCGTGAGGTATCACAGACAGAGCGCATTCTGTTCCCAATCATCGGACTGTTGCTCACTACATTCATCGTACCATCTGGTCTTCCCCTTCTGGGTATGTTGTTCTTCGGAAACCTGCTGAAGGAGAGTGGTAAGACCACCCGTCTGGCCAAGACTGCTGGTGCTGCACTGAATGATATCGTTGTGATGCTGCTTGGTCTTACCGTAGGTTGCTCTACTCAGGCCAGCGAGTTCCTCACATTCAATACCATCAAGATTTTCGCCCTTGGTGCAATGGCCTTTATGATTGCCACAGCATCGGGAGTATGTTTTGTAAAACTTATGAATCTGTTCCTGCCAGAAAGCAAGAAGCTTAACCCACTTATCGGTAATGCCGGTGTGAGCGCAGTGCCAATGGCAGCACGTATATCAAACAATTTAGGTCTGGAATACGACCGTCATAACTTCCTGCTGATGCACGCTATGGGTCCAAATGTGGCTGGTGTCATCGGATCGGCTGTAGCTGCAGGAGCATTATTAGGATTCTTATCATGAATATGAGACCCAAGATAGCAATCATCGACCCCAACACCCTCTCGGCGTTGGGGTTGAAGGCTATCCTACAAAACGTCATGCCAATCATGACGGTTGACACATACGGATCGTTGTCAGAGTTACAAGCCAACGACCCGGAAAGTTATTTTCACTATTTCACGGCAATGGCTGTTGTGCTGGAAGACATGCAATTCTTCTCAGAGCACAAGCGCAAGACAATTGTTCTAACACTATCGCTCGACACTATGTCGCAGCTATCTGATTACAAATGTCTTTGTGTAAATGTGCCAGAGCCAGAATTAGTACGTTCACTTTTGATGCTTGAGCAACACGCCCATGGCAAAGGCGAGAACCTGCCTCCTATGCCAGAGTTCTTGAACAGAAAGATTCTATCTGACAGAGAAATCGAGGTAATGTCGCTTATTGTTCAAGGATACATCAATAAGGAAATAGCCGACAAACTTAATATAGGTCTGGCTACCGTTATTACCCATCGAAAGAACATTATGGACAAATTGGGTATGAAGAGCGTATCAGCTCTTACAATCTATGCTGTGATGCATGGATACGTTGATATAAATAAAATTTAGAATACACTTATGAAACCACTAAACAAACAGTTTGCTCCTAAGAGCGTAATGCCTGAGAAGGTGATTCAGTTTGGCGAAGGAAACTTCCTCCGCGCATTTGTTGATTGGATTATCTGGAATATGGACCAGAAGACCGATTTCAACGGATCGGTTGTTGTTGTACAGCCTATTGAAAAAGGAATGGTAGACTGTTTGAACGGACAAGACTGCCTTTACCACGTAAACCTGCAAGGACGTGAGAACGGCAAACCCGTTAATACCCTCGAGCGCATTGACGTTATCAGCCGCGCGCTGAATCCATATACACAGAATGCTGCATTTATGGCATTGGCCGACCAGCCAGAGATTCGATTCGTAATCTCAAACACAACCGAAGCTGGTATCGCATTCGACCCATCATGCAAGCTGGACGATGCTCCAGCAAGCAGCTATCCAGGCAAGCTGGTTCAGCTGTTATACCGTCGCTATCAGACATTTAATGGCGACACAACCAAAGGACTTATCATCTTCCCATGCGAGTTGATTTTCCTTAATGGTCATGTATTGAAAGATTGTATATACAAATATATAGAACTGTGGAAACTTGGCGACGACTTCAAGAAGTGGTTCGAAGAGGCTTGTGGAGTATATGCTACCCTCGTAGACCGTATCGTACCAGGATTTCCACGTAAGGATATCGCTGAAATTCAGGAGAAGATTTCTTATCGCGACAATATGGTTGTTCAGGCCGAGAATTTCCACCTATGGGTAATCGAGGCACCAAGAGAAGTTGCTAAGGAGTTCCCTGCTGACAAGGCTGGTCTGCACGTACTCTTCGTACCATCAGAGGAGCCATACCACAAGCGTAAGGTAACCCTGCTGAATGGTCCTCACACTGTGCTGAGTCCTGTAGCATTCCTGAGTGGCGTCGACATCGTTCGCGATGCTTGCAACCACGAGATTATCGGCCAGTATATCCACAAAGTACAGTTCGACGAGTTGATGCAGACTCTCGACCTGCCATTAGACCAGCTCGAGAAGTTTGCTGGCGATGTATTGGAGCGTTTCGACAACCCATATGTCGACCATCAGGTAACAAGCATTATGCTTAACTCGTTCCCCAAGTTCCAGACTCGCGATCTGCCAGGACTGAAGATTTATCTTGAGCGCAAGGGCGAACTGCCAAAGGGTCTTGTATTTGGTCTGGCTGCCATTATTACCTATTATAAAGGTGGTAAGCGCGAAGATGGTGTAGAGATTGTGCCTAACGATGACCAGAAGATTATGGAGCTGCTGAAAGAGCTTTGGGCTACTGGCGATACACAAAAGATAGCCGATGGCGTTCTGGGAGCCGAGTTTATCTGGCAGGAGAATCTGAACAAGATTCCTGGTCTGAACGACATGGTGAAACAGGATCTCGACCTCATCAATAGCGTTGGTATGCTCGAGGCCGTAAAGAGTATTATTTAATGAATGATTCTATAGAGATAAAAGGGGCAAGAGTCAATAATCTAAAAAATATTGATGTAAAGATTCCCCGTAACCAATTCGTAGTAATTGCCGGAGTCAGTGGCTCCGGCAAATCATCTTTGGCCTTCGATACTCTGTATGCCGAAGGTCAACGCCGTTATGTAGAGAGCTTGTCGAGTTACGCACGACAGTTCCTTGGCAGGATGAATAAACCTGAATGCGATTTTATACGTGGTATACCTCCTGCAATCGCTATTGAGCAGAAGGTAATATCCAGAAATCCACGAAGCACCGTTGGTACAAGTACTGAGATATACGAGTACCTCAGATTACTTTTTGCCCGCATAGGTCATACCTATTCACCAATCAGTGGATGTGAGGTAAAAAAGCACTCTACAGAGGATGTGGTGCAGAAGATGCTTGAGTTCTCAAAAGGAACTCGATTTGTGGTTATGGCACCTATCCATCTTCATGAGGGCCGCACTATAGAACAACAACTCAAGACATACCAACTTGAGGGCTACGCCCGCATATATGTAAAGGGCGACTTCCAGCGTATAGATGAATACCTTGAAGCAAGGAAATACGATGATAGCGAGATTTATCTGGTTATCGATCGTCTTTCTGTTGATGACACCAAGGATGTCATAGCCCGCCTTGTAGACTCTGCAGAAACAGCTTTCTACGAGGGGCATGGTGAATTAAGACTACTCTTCCCACCAACCATTTTCTACGATTTCTCGATGAAGTTCGAGGCTGATGGCATGACATTCGAGGAGCCTTCCGACCAGATGTTCTCATTCAATTCACCAGCAGGAGCATGCCCCGAGTGTCAAGGCTTCGGACGTATTATCGGCATTGATGAGAAATTGGTTATTCCAAACACCACCCTTTCTGTCTATGATGGATGTGTGGTATGCTGGCATGGCGAAAGAATGAAGGAGTGGAAAGAATGGTTCTGTCGTAATGCTGCGAAAGACGATTTCCCTATCTTTGAGCCATACATGAATCTTAGTCAGAAACATAAAGACTGGTTGTGGCACGGACTTCCTTCAGACAAGGGAAAAGAAGAGAAGCCATGTATCGACACCTTCTTTGATATGGTACGCGAGAACCAGTACAAGATACAATACAGAGTAATGCTGGCTAGATACAGAGGCAAGACAAACTGCCCAAAGTGTCATGGAACACGTTTGAAACCAGAAGCTGATTATGTGAAGATAGGCGGACGAAGCATCACCGATCTTGTTCAAATGCCTGTAATTAAGGTAAAAGAATGGTTTGAACACCTGGAGCTCGACGAGCACGATGCAGAAATCGGAAAGCGCCTTCTTACTGAGATAAAGAACCGACTCCAGTTCCTGCTTGATGTTGGTCTTGGATATCTTACTCTGAACCGACTTTCAAATACGCTTTCTGGTGGAGAGAGTCAGCGTATCAACCTTTGTACTTCTTTAGGAAGTTCGCTGGTAGGCTCGCTATATATCCTCGATGAGCCTAGTATCGGTCTGCACTCAAGAGATACCGACCGATTGATTCATGTGCTTAAAGAACTACAGTCATTAGGAAATACAGTAGTAGTTGTGGAGCATGACGAAGAAATAATGCGTGCTGCCGACCATCTGATAGATATAGGTCCTGATGCTGGACGACTTGGTGGCGAGGTAGTTTTCGATGGTGACGCAAAAGAGGTTAACAAGGCTTCGCTCAAGAAGTGGCCTAAGAGCTATACTGTGAAATATCTTCTTCATCAAGAGGAGATTCCTGTACCAAAGTCACGTCGTCCCTGGAACAGATTCATCAATATCAAAGGTGCCCGCATGAACAACCTTAAGGGTATCGATGTAAAGATTCCACTAAATGTGATGACCGTGGTTACCGGAGTATCTGGTTCAGGAAAATCAAGTCTGATAAAAGGAATCCTCTACCCTGCCATGCGTCGCCGTATTGGTGAGGCATGCGATGCTCCAGGCGAATATCTGGGTCTTGAAGGCGATATGGATGCAATCAAGCATATAGAGTTTGTTGATCAGAATCCTATTGGCAAGAGCACACGCTCTAACCCTGCCACATACGTAAAGGCCTATGATGCAATACGCGAGCTCTATGCCGAACAGCCTCTCTCAAAACAGATGGGATTCACGCCACAATACTTCTCGTTTAATGCCGATGGCGGACGATGCGAAGAATGTAAGGGTGCAGGTGTAATTACTGTAGAGATGCAGTTCATGGCCGACTTGGTGCTTGAGTGTGAGGCATGTCATGGACACCGTTTTAAGAAAGAGATTCTCGATGTAAACTATCACGGAAAGAATGTTGATGATATCCTGAACATGACCATCACCGAGGCTATCGAGTTCTTCAAGGAACATGGCGATGCAACTATCGTAAAGCGTCTGAAGACTCTCGAAGACGTAGGCTTGGGATACATAAAACTTGGACAGAACTCGTCTTCGCTCTCTGGTGGAGAAAACCAGCGCGTAAAGCTGGCCTACTTTATCGGACAAGAGAAGCAGGAACCAACGCTGTTTATTTTCGACGAACCTACCACGGGTCTTCATTTCCACGATATCCAAAGATTACTTAAAGCCTTCGATGCTTTGATAGCAAGAGGCCACTCCATCCTCATTATCGAGCACAATATGGAGGTGATAAAATGTGCCGACCATGTGATAGACCTTGGTCCAGACGGAGGCGACAAAGGCGGAAGTCTGGTAGTAGCGGGAACGCCCGAGGAAGTCGCAGCATGCAAGGACAGCCTAACGGGCAAATACCTAAAAGAAAAATTAGAATAAGAAGATAACTTGAGATACGACCAACAACTAATAAAATTACTACTGACCTTCATGCTTCTCGGCATGACTACCAGTTTATCAGCGACTAATAAAAAAGACTCGCTGATACTTAATCGTATCTTTGAATATCAAAAGACCCACACAGAGTATATCGATAGTCTGAAAGATCAGGTGTATGCAAAGATCCGCTATCATGTAGACAAGCGCAACTCCATTCTTTGGCTTATCCCCTCGATGTATGTCATGGCTAAAGACCCAAGGGATTATATACGTGAATCGTATAGCAAAGTGCTTTTCAAGAACGCACACGATTACGATATTAACAGCCAAGTACTCTCGGGCACTATCAGGGGCAATCGTACTGCAATGCCAACATTGTTGGATTACATGACGCCCAACATCTACGACATTGCTCTCTACGATGGACACATGCTGTCACCCTTCAACAAATGTAACCGTCGATATTATCGCTACTCCCAGAAGTTGCAGAGCGATGGAACAACCCGTCTTGATTTCCATCCCAAGAACTACAATACCCAGCTTCTTAACGGTTATGCCATCGTTGAGACTTCAACAGGCCGCATTATCCGCACCATATTGAATGGCGAGTTCGATATGCTTACCTTCCGCACAGAGATTAGCCAAGGAACGGAAGGCGGACGCTCGATTATGCCTTCGCGCTGCACAACAGCTGCTACATTCAGATTTGTAGGTAATAGGATTACAGCCCTCTTCGATGCCAATTACCACTGCGATAAAACTCTTCCAGATTCCATAACCAATACATCAAGCAGAGAGTTAATGGATCAAGTCAGACCTACTCAACTCTCTGAGGCCGACAAGCTGATTTACGAGGCTTACGACATTAAGCATCGTCAGGATTCCTTGGTACAAGCACAAGACACCACACCCAAAAAACAGAGGCTCTTGAAGAGAATTTTCTGGGATACAATTGGCGATAACCTCATCACACCTATTAGTGCAGAATCCGAAGATGCATCTTTCAGTATGTCGCCAATCATCAATCCGCTATACCTGAGCTATAGCCACGATAGAGGTGTGCGATACAAGATGCGTTTCCGTTCGCGTTACAGATTCTCTACTTACCGCTATCTCACGCTGAATCCTACTTTCGGTTATACCTTCAAGGACCATCAGTTCTACTTTACCGCACCGTTACGAATGACCTATAACCCTAAGCGTAACGGATATGCCGAGGTTGTATTTGGAAACGGTAACCGTATCAGCAACTCCAGTGTGATGGATGTTATCAACAAGGAGCATCAGGATACTATCAATTTCGATAATACCGACATGGATAAGTTCAAGGACCAGATTTTCAGTGTGACCAACAACATCATGCTGTTCGACTGGTTCGACATCGAGACCGGATTTATCTATCATCGTCGTACAGCTATAAACAAGGATTTGATGCGTCAATACGACATGCCCACCGAATATCGAAGCTTCGCACCTACCATAGGATTCAAGTTCCTGCCATGGCTCAATCGCGGTCCACTCATCTCTATCGACTACGAACGCGGTATCAAGGGTATTAATAAGTCCGACCTAGAATACGAGCGCTGGGAGGTTGATGCACAATGGAAGAAGAAGATACCAGGACTCAGGGTTCTGAACCTGCGAGCTGGCGGAGGACTATATACAAACAAGAAGGACAATCTTTTTGTTGACTTTGCTAATTTCCGCGACGAGAATCTTCCAGAAGGATGGGACGACGACTGGAGCGGTAACTTCCAATTGTTGGGAAGTCGTGTTTATAACGAGTCGGATTATTACATCCGAGGTAATATATCCTACGAGTCGCCCATGATGGCAGCAACATGGATTCCTTATTTGGGCAAGTATATCGAGAAAGAGCGCTTCTACCTTAGTGGTGTATTACTTGAGCGCTCACGCCCATACTTCGAACTTGGTTATGGTTTCACCAACCGATACATCTCTGTAGGTGCCTTTGCAAGTTTCAAGAACACCCATTTCGAACGAATAGGTGTAGAAGTTGAATTTGAACTTTTCAGAAGATGGTAAACGAATCAATAAAACCACTCACCGTATATAAAGCAAGTGCAGGAAGCGGAAAGACTTTTACACTTGCCACCGAATATATCCGATTGCTTGTAGAGAATCCTCAGAGCTATCGCAATATCCTTGCCGTAACCTTTACCAACAAGGCTACCGAGGAGATGAAGATGCGCATTCTGAGTCAGCTTTACGGCATATGGAAGCAGCTTCCCGAATCGAATAATTATCTTAAGAACATTCAAGAGAAAACGGGCCTCGCACCAAACGTTATCAGCGAACGTGCAGGTTTGGCACTCAACAATCTTACACATAACTATAATTACTTCCGCGTAGAAACCATCGACACATTCTTCCAGAGTGTGTTACGCAACATGGCTCGCGAGCTCGACCTCACCACAAACCTCCGTATCGGACTGAATGACTATCAGGTTGAGGAGCTGGCGGTAGACCAACTGATTGAAGACCTCACCACCACCGACGTTATGCTTCAGTGGATTCTGAAGTACGTTATGGAGAACATTTCCGACGACAAATCGTGGAATGTAATAGCCCAAATAAAGAAGTTCGGTCAGAACATCTTCAAGGACTATTATAAAGAGGTAAGCATTACGCTCGAACAGAAGATGGGTGAGGCAGGATTCTTCGAGAACTACACCAATTGTCTTCGCGACTTGCGCAAAGCAGCCGAAGAATACATGAAGGAAATAGGCGAATCGTTCTTCGACACACTTGAGGGCGAAGGTCTGAGCGTCGACGATTTATCAAGCAAGCAGCGTGGTATAGCAAGCTTCTTCAACAAACTGCGTAATGGCATCTTCGATCCAAGCATCATCACCACTACTGTGGCAAACCACTTGGAGAACATTGAGAAGTGGTGTCCCAAAACCAACCCACGTCGCGATGCTGTGCTACAGGTGGTAGAATCGTCGCTGATACAGATATTGAAGTGTGCGGTCGAGGCTCAGGAAAAGCAATGGAAAATCTTCCAGTCGTCAAATCTCACCTTGCGCCATCTCAACCAACTCCGATTGCTAAGCAGCATTGAGAAAAAGGTGCGCGAGCTTAACGAGACAGAGAACCGCTTCCTGCTAAGCGACACTCAACAGCTGCTCCACTCGCTTATTGATGGTAGCGACTCGCCATTCATCTTCGAGAAGATTGGCACACAACTGCAACACGTAATGATCGACGAGTTTCAGGACACCTCTACCATACAATGGCAGAACTTCAAGGTGCTGCTTGCCGAGACTATGAGTCATGAAGACGGCAGCAATCTTATTGTGGGCGATGTAAAACAGAGCATATATCGTTGGCGTTCGGGCGATTGGCGATTGCTTAACGGCATTGAGGATCAGTTCAACTCCATGCTTATGGAGCTCAAGTCGCTCTCTACCAACTACCGCTCAACACGCAACGTTATCGACTTCAATAACACCTTCTTCCGCCATGCGGCAAAGGTAGAATACCAAGCCCTTGAAGAACTTGAGTGCGACGAGCGCGAACAACTTGAAAAAGCTTATGCCGATATTGAGCAGAAAGTGCCAGATGACAAGAAGGACGAAGGTCGTGTTACTATTGAGCTGCTGCCCAATAACGAATACCAGGAATCCATTTTAGAGCATACGGTAGAATATGTCAGAGAGCTCATCGATGCAGGAGTGAGCCAAAAGGATATCGCCATCCTTGTACGATACAATAATCATATACCACTTATCGCCCAGTATTTCCTCGAGAATCTTCCCGAGGTTAGCATTGTGAGCGACGAAGCTTTCCGTCTCGAAGCATCGAGTGCTGTATGCCTTATGATTCAAGCATTGCATCTGCTACTCCACCCCGACGACCAACTCACCAAGGCTGCTATCGTAAAGACTTGGCTTTGTACGGTTCAGGGCAAGGAACTAACAGATGATCAGTTCATGATTGCTGGCAACAACCTTGACGAATACCTGCCAGAGGCTTATATCGGCCACTTCGACGAATTACTCACCTTGCCACTCTATGAACTTGCCGAGAAGATTTACTCAATCTTCCAGTTGCACCTTCTTGAGGGCCAGGGAGCTTATCTCTGCGCGTTCTACGATCATCTGGCCAATTACGTAAACGAGAACACTACCGACATACAGTCGTTCCTTACTGAATGGGATGAAAACCTAAGCAAAAAGACTATCCAAAGCGACGAGACAAACGGCATCCGACTCATCTCCATCCACAAGTCAAAGGGTCTTGAGTTTGACCATGTCATTATCCCCTACTGCGATTGGACCTTGGAGAAATATAGCGATAATATCATCTGGTGCAAACCAAACGAGGCACCTTTCAACGATTTACCTATCGCGCCCATCGACTATAGTCCAAAGATGATGGGCTCAATATATGAGAAGGAATATTTGCACGAACATCTGCAGAACACAGTCGACAATCTGAACCTGCTCTACGTAGCCTTTACACGTGCGGCAAAGAGCCTTTATGTAGTAGGTAAGCGTGGTGTTAAGAACTCTCGCTCGGCACTCATCGAGTTATGCCTACCGCTTGTAGCAGAATCAATGCCAGAAGCTCAATTAGATGGTATGGAGGATAATGAGTCAGCTATTGTTTTCGAGTTCGGGACTTACGAAACAAGCCAACCCGAACTACCAAGCCAGAATAATGAAAAAGAATCCAGCAACCCATTCCTTCAGAAGTCAGAGGCTATCAGTGTTTCTATCCGCACTTACGATAGCAAGGTAAACTTCCGCCAAAGTAACCGCAGCCGCGATTTCATTGAGGGCGAGGATATCGACCAGCAACGCCGATATATCCAGGCTGGTAGCATACTCCACGAGATATTCTCTACCATCCAAACAGAAAAGGATATTCCTGAAGCACTACAGAGATTGCAATTCGAAGGTATCCTATACGATGAGGAGATGACCGCCGAGCGAATCACATCCATGCTCCGCAAACGACTCTCTGACCCACGTGTTGCTTCGTGGTTCTCGCCACGCTGGACTCTATTCAACGAGTGTACCATTCTCTCTGTTGAGGATGGCGAGGTTCACGAGCATCGCCCCGACCGTGTTATGACTGATGGCGACGAGTGGATTGTTGTCGACTTTAAGTTTGGTCACCCCGACCCAGAGTACCATACTCAGGTACGCCGATATATGGACCTGCTCTCATCAATGGGTCATCAGAACATCAAGGGCTACCTGTGGTACGTGTATAGTAATAAGATTGAAGAAGTATGAAGAGTTTTCTTGAACATGTAGCAGAAGACCTGCTCTCCCGATATGGCACCAACCTCTCGCGCTTAGCGGTGGTGTTCCCAAATAAGCGTGCATCGTTGTTCCTCAACGAGCACTTGGCTCGATTGGCAGGTAAGCCCATCTGGAGCCCATCTTATATCACCATCAGCGATTTGTTCCGTAGCCACTCGTCACAACAGGTTGCCGATCCGATACTCCTTGTGTGTGAGCTACATCGTGTATTCACCGCATGCACAGGTATCGACGAAACTCTCGACCACTTCTACGGATGGGGACAGCTTCTTCTATCCGATTTTGACGATCTCGACAAGAATATGGCACCAGCTGATAAGGTGCTTGCCAATCTGCGCGATATCCACGAGCTTGACGACACCTCATATCTCACGCCCGAACAGCGTGAGATGATAAAGCGTTTCTTTAGTAACTTCAGCGAAGAACACAACTCCGAGCTCAAAGAGCGATTCCTTCGACTATGGAGTCATATTGGCGAGATTTATCATCAGTTCAACGCCCAACTGGCTGAGAAGCAGCTGGCCTACGAAGGTGCCCTCTATCGCCAAGTTGCTACCGATGAAAGCATCGAGTTTGAATACGACACCTATGTGTTTATTGGTTTCAACCTTCTGCAACAGGTTGAACAGACTCTTTTCCGCCGACTGGAACAACAAGGCAAGGCCATCTTCTATCAGGATACCGATGAGGTTCCACCGCAGCATATCAATTACATCTCGGCACCCACTGAGAATATCCAGGCACGATACATAAGCGAGTGGCTTAACTCCGACCGCATAAAGGATGGTCGCCACACAGCCATCGTACTCTGTAACGAGGGATTGCTTCAGACGGTTATTCATTGCTTACCTGAAAGTGTTGACAAGGTTAACATCACTACCGGATACCCGCTAAGCCAGACATCGATAGCCTCGCTCATCAACACCTTAATTAATATGCAGGTTCACGGCTACTCGCTCCGCAAGCAGATGTTCACCCGTCGATGGGTTGAGAGCATCAAGCGCCATCCTTATGCCACTATCATGCCTCAAGATTTTGCACAAGAGCGATATACCGAGATACAACCCCTGCTGCATTGGCTCATCAACATCACACAGACTATTGCCACATCAAAGAGTCCAATCATCGACTCACCACTCGATACCGAGAGTCTGTTCCGCATGTACACCTTACTTAATAGGTTAAGCGGACTTGTTGACAGCGGCATTCTCATGGTAGACGTTATCACGCTGCAACGTCTTATAGGTCAGCTCATTACATCAACCTCTATTCCCTTCCACGGCGAGCCCGCAGAGGGTATCCAGGTTATGGGAGTACTCGAGACCCGTAACCTTGACTTCGACCACGTACTGCTGCTTTCTTGCAACGAGGGCAACATGCCACGCGGCGTCAACGACACCTCGTTCATCCCTTATGCCCTTCGCAAGGCTTACGGCTTGACCACCGTAGATTATAAGGTAGCCATCTATCAGCATTATTTCCACCGTCTGCTGCAACGCGCATCAGACGTTACCATACTCTACAACAATGCTACAAGCGATGGTAAGACGGCCGAGATGTCGCGCTTTATGCTACAGCTTATGGTCGAGAACAAAATACCCATCTCGTTCCTTACACTCAAGGCCGGCCAGACACCACAGCTCCACGCACCTAAGACTATCGATAAGACACCAGATGTCATAGCACAGATGCGGAAGCGCTTTTCTAAGGAAGAAGGTGGTATTAGCCCCACAGCCATCAACAACTATCTGCGTTGCCAACTGCGATTCTTCTACCGTTATGTGTGCGGAATTGCCGAACCCGATAGTACTGAGGATGATTTGATTGACAACCGTTTGTTTGGAAACATCTTCCACAAGGCCGCCCAAGTCATCTACACGCCTTTTATTGGCAATACCGTATCATCGATGATGCTCGAGGAGCTGCTTAAGGAAGAGGTTACCATCGAACGCGCAGTTGATGAGGCTATCAAGCAGGAGTTCTTTAAGATTAACGACCCATCGCGCCCGTTGCCACCACTCGATGGCTTGCAGATAATAAATCGCGAGGTTATCATCAAATACATACGCCAATTGCTTGAGGTAGATCGCCGCTTTACACCTTTCCGTATTATCGACCTAGAGAAGTGGGAATCAACAGAGATTGGCGGATTTAAGGTTGGTGGCATCATCGATCGCCTTGATATCATATACAATTCCGAAACGGGCGAAGAACTGGTCCGCGTCGTCGATTATAAGACAGGTTCCCGCGACGCAAGTTCATTGCCCGATGTTGCTTCGATATTCAACCCTGAAGCTGTCAAAGATCATAGTGACTATTTCCTGCAGACGTTCCTCTATGCCCATATCGTGCGTTCAAAAAGTCCTAACAAAGTGTCGCCATGCCTACTGTTTATCCAGCATGCAGGAGGCAAAGACTACGACCCGACACTTAGCATAGGTAAAGAACCCGTAACTGATATAGCTACGTATTCAGATGAGTACATAAGTTTGTTTGAGAATTTGTTGGCCGAGATATTCAATCCTCAATTGTCGTTCACGCCAACCGACGACCGCAAACACTGCGAGACATGCCCGTTTGCCTCACTCTGCCGAGGCTAACGGAGCGTTCTCTTCGCGCTCTTGCATCTCCTTACGCTGCTTCAGCTCATCCATATAGCCCGCGGTAATAATACCTGAAGGCAGGGCAATGATGGCTATACCCACGATTGATGAAAGGATACTTATCACACGTCCTGTATTCGATATTGGATACAGGTCGCCATAGCCCACAGTAGTAAGCGTACATGCAGCCCAATAGAATGCATCGAAGAAGTCGCGGAACAGCAGTTCGCCCGTAACCGGGTTTATGTCTTCCTCGGCATTAAACATAATGAGGGCAGTAATAAATATGTAGAACAACGCCAGCGAAGCCACCGTCCACAATATCTTTCCCTGCTTGCGTATAACGGCCACGATAATCATCAGCGGCTCAAAGTATCTCACTACCTTGAATATACGCAGCAGTTTAAGCAGACGCGACACACGAACCACCTTGAACGTAGGCGATATCATGTTGAAAACAGGCAGAATTGACAACAGGTCGATAATAGCCATTGGCGTAAACGGATAAACCACGTACGCACGCCAATCCTTGTATTTCGATTCGAAATCGGCGGTACACCATCTCAGGAGATAGTCGATGATAAAGAGCAGACTCGATATCAGATCCATCCACCAGAACACCTTATTGTAGTGTCTGAACATCAGTGGGAACACACCTATGATAATGGCCAGCAACATTACTCCACCATAGATGCGCGACCCTGTACTAACCTTTGGGGTCTTCACCATGTCGTGTACAAACTTGCGCCAATTCGTCTCCATAGCTTTATCTGTTTTTGTTATTAGTAAACCACTTGTGCGTAAAGTGATACATCGCCAATGCCACAATGGTAAGCACCAATGCAGCGATGAGTGCCGATGTGGTGTCGCCCTGGAACACAGCCAGTCCTATGCCCACGCCCCATGCTATACCGCTCTCCCATCCCAGCAGGAATGTGCTCTGCGATGTGCCTCGCTGACAATGGCGACTCAGTTTGATAAAGAACAGCAGGAATCTCGATCCTATCAGTCCTGTACCCATACCTACAAACAGCGGAGCGGCCATCATCACAATCGGCAGGTTGCGGGTAATCATCATCAGTAGTGCAGCACCAATCAGTATCAGTCCTGTTACCACCTCGCTCTTCAGTTCGGCATCCCTGAACACAAATCTCTGCGATAGTATTGCAGCAGCAAATCCCATCATCATCATCGAGTAGAAGTGCTCGTCAAGAATCACAGATAGAATTATTCCCACAGCCAGTGTCACTAGCTGAAGATTTACGAACAACGGGAATCCGTGAGGCAGGAAGAAGCGGTCTAGACTAACCGTTGGAATATCATCCTGAGGTGCACGGAAAGGGAAGTTTACTGTTAATACCAGCACGGCCACTGCAACAGCACAAGCGATGGTGGCCAGAAGCACATAGTGGAATCCGGCTATACGACCTATCAGCAGTCCTGCCATAGGTCCCATCGATAGTGCAAAGCGCGAGAACCAAGCTGCCGAGTGGTTAGCCTCGGTTCGCTGGAACGACTCACTTGTATCAATAATCAGCGTGCTTGTAAGCACCATCTGTGCTAGTCCAAATGCAGCTCCTTGAGCCAATCTATGCACAATTATTACCATCGAATCATTCACACGCATGTGAAGTCCGTCGATATAATACAGCGTTCCTATCAGCAAAGCCTCGGCCAGCACCGCGTAGATGCAGACCAGGTTACGTCGGAAGTGCTGAACCAGATACGATATGAATGCGCCTAATGCAAACAGACCCACGCCAAAGGCTCCCATGGCGATACCGGCATCAACCATACCCAACTGCTGTGTTTCAATCAGCCATTGGGGCATAGTGGGCACCAGCATATATACCGTCATAGCAAGCAGGAAGTTGGCTATTGCCATCAACCAGAAGTCTTTATGCCACAATCTAATATGTACGGGCGTACTCTGAGAATTCATTCAATTTTAATAGTTTGACATTAATTCGGGTGCAAAATTACTAATTTTTAGCGAGATATTTGCTATTTTCGGGAATTTAGTGTAATTTTGCGCAAAAATATGTGCAAATAGTATGTCAAATAGACTTAAATTTACTCTTCTCGCGCTGTTCATGATCATCCTTACAGGATGCCGAAACGATAACGAGGGCAAGCTCACTTTTGAGATGCTTTCGGCCGAGAAATCCGTAAAGCTATCTAACGAGGAGCTATCGCCCCTATGTAGCGTAAGCCTCAAGATGGCAAGTGCCACAAAGGAGAGCGGCGAGGTTGGAGAGAAGATAAACGCCGAGGTTGTCTATCGTCTTTTCAATCAGGAGGGCATCGGCATTCAGGCCGCTATGGACCAGTACATCGAGCAGTACTGTTCGTCATACCGCTCACACATGCTGCCTCTCTATAACGAGGATCGCGCCGACACCACAAAGCGCTCATGGTACGAGTTCCATTACATTATCAACACCTCTACCGAGCAGACGTCGCGCAACACGCTGGCCTATCTTGCCACTATTGACTATAGCGAGGGCCATGCCAACAGCATACATCAGCTGCTGCCAATCAATTTCTACACTACTACGGGCGATTATATCAAGACATCCGACATCTTTGTTGATGGCTACGAGACTCAACTCACCCCGATGTTGCTAAAGGCACTTATGGAGCGCGAAGAGGTAAACACTCTCGACTCTCTTAAGGAGAAAGGCTATCTTCAGACTGTAGATATGTACACGCCCCAGAACTATATTGTGGGCGATAATACCATTACGTTTATTTTCAATCCGTCAGAGATTGCCTCACTCGAACTGGGCACCGTACAGCTTATTCTCACTTACGCCCAGATGCAGAAGATTATCAAACCCAAGTTTTTAAAGACACTACAATGAACGCAGAGATTATCTACAGATACTTCCCTAATCTTACCGATGTACAGCTGCAGCAGTTTGCCGCACTTGGCGAGCTCTATCGCGATTGGAACACTAAGATTAATGTCATTTCTCGCAAGGATATCGACCAGCTCTACGAGCATCATGTACTCCACTCGCTGGCCATAGCCAAGATTATCAATTTCCGCCCAGGAACCAGCATTCTCGACTTCGGCACAGGCGGCGGATTCCCTGGTGTGCCCCTCTCGATTCTCTTCCCAGAGTGCCAGTTCAAGCTTATCGACGGTACGGGAAAGAAGATTCGCGTGGCTCAGGAGGTGTGCGATGCCATCGGTCTTAAGAACTGCGCCCCCACTCATCTGCGTGGCGAGGACGAGAAGGATAAGTACGACTTCATCGTGAGCCGTGCCGTAATGCCCCTGCCCGACCTTGTAAAGCTTATGCGCAAAAACATCTCTAAGACGTCCAGCAACGCCCTTCCCAATGGTATTCTCTGCCTTAAGGGCGGCAACTTGCAGGCCGAGTTGCAGCCATATCACAAGATAGTAGAAACCAACGAGATATCGCAGTTCTTCAAGGAAGAGTGGTTCAAAGAAAAATTCGTAATCTATCTCCCGCTGTAATGCTTAACATCAAGACATTCTGTTTCAATCTCCTTCAGGAGAATACCTATGTGGTTAGCGATGATAGCCTCGAGTGCGTCATCATCGACTGCGGCGCCTACTACGATGCCGAGCGTGATGCACTTGTAAAATACATCAACGATAACAATCTTAAGCCCGTACACCTGTTGTGTACCCATGGTCATTTCGACCATAACTTCGGCATCAACACCGTCTATGAAACATGGGGATTGAAACCAGAGATAGCAGCTGAAGACGAGTGGCTCATCACCAACCTCTCAGGTCAGTTCTACGATATGGCGGGCGTAAAATTGCGCTGGGCTTATCCCGAGCCCGGACATTTCTTTGCTGCCGATGAGGTTATCAACTTTGGAACCCATCAGTTGCAGATTCTTCGCACCCCAGGTCACACTCCAGGTGGAGTAACCTTCTATTGTGCCGAAGAGAAAGCCGCCTTTACCGGCGACACCCTTTTCCGTATGAGCATAGGCCGCACCGATTTTGAACGCGGAAGCTACGAGGAAATTCTCAATAGTCTGAGCAAAGTTATAGCTCAACTCCCCGCCGATACAACCGTTTATCCCGGTCATGGTCCTAAGACCAACATCAGCGACGAATTGAGCTACAATCCGTATCTAAACTCTTAATTTTATACTAAGCTATTAGCGCGCTCCAAGGCGATATTGATGTGCGAGCAGATATTCTCCTCGCCCAGCATCTGGTCGAATCCTGACTTATGCAGCACTGCCTGCACCTTAGGATTAACACCCGACAGCACTACCTGTATACCCTCCTTCTGGCTCATAGCACAGAGGTTGGTAAGGTTGTGGATACCTGTTGAGTCAACAAAAGGCACCTTACGCATACGGATGATTCTCACCTTAGGACGCTTATGCCCCATTGTGGCCATCAGGTCTTCAAACTTGTTACCTGCTCCGAAGAAGTAAGGACCGTTAATCTCATACACCTCTATGCCCTCAGGTATAGTAAGGTGCTCCAGGTTACCCATCTGGAAGTCACTCTGCTCCTCCTCTGGGTCAATCTCATCGCTAATAACCTTAACATCTGTAGTCTCGGCCATACGGCGCATAAACAGCAGACATGCACAGATAAGTCCCACCTCGATGGCTATTGTAAGGTCGAATATTACGGTAAGCAGGAATGTAACTACCAGCACGATGACATCGCTCTTGGGGTTCTTCATAATCGAAGCAAACGATCTCCATCCGCTCATGTTGTAGCTAACAATCACCAGCACACCAGCCAGACAAGCCATTGGAATGTACTGTGCCAGAGGCATCAGGAACAGGAAGATAAGCAGCAGCACTGCAGCATGCACGATACCTGCAACTGGTGTACGACCACCATTGTTGATGTTTGTCATTGTGCGTGCGATGGCTCCTGTAGCAGGAATACCGCCGAAGATTGGGCTTGCCAAATTGGCCACACCCTGCGCGATAAGCTCTGTGTTTGAATCATGGCGATCGCCAATAACACCATCAGCCACCGTGGCCGAAAGCAAAGATTCTATAGCACCAAGAATGGCGATAGTGATAGCTGGCGACACCAATCCCTTAATCACGTTCCACGATATCGAGGGCATCTCGGCATCGGGCAACTGGTTCGAAATAGAGAATCTGTCGCCTATTGTCTCTACACTCTCCACGCCCGCATACTGCTTAAGCAGCAGCACAGCTACGGTCATCACGATGATGGCGATAAGGCTTCCGGGCAGTTTTTTCAACACGTTATTATATTTAGCAATCATAGGCCATGCAGCAATCACTGCAACCGAGCCTATACCCACGCCTGCGCTCCACAGGTCGATGGTGCCGAACGAACCAATATATGCCACCCACTTCTCGATAAAGTCGCTTGGCACGGTCTCCATTGTAAGTCCGAACAGGTCCTTAATCTGTGTGGTGAAGATGGTAAGCGCAATACCGCTGGTGAATCCTACCACAATGGGATATGGAATATACTTAATAATAGTTCCTAAGTGCAGCACTCCGAACATAATCAGGAACACACCCGCCATCAGCGTGGCAATTGTAAGTCCCTCAAATCCGTACTGCTGAATAATTCCGTAGATAATGATGATAAACGCACCTGTAGGTCCGCCTATCTGCACCTTCGATCCACCCAGCAGCGATACTATCAATCCTGCTACTATGGCGGTAATGATACCCTTCTCAGGGGTTACGCCTGATGCGATACCGAATGCGATTGCCAATGGCAGCGCCACGATACCAACTATGATACCGGCCAACAGGTCGGTGGTAAATTGTTGTTTGTTGTAGTGCCGAAGAGTCGTCAAAAGTTTCGGCTTGAATGCTAATGTTGTAATCATCGTTCTATTATAACCTTGTTATCTTGAAAAAACGGGTGCAAAAGTATAAAAAAAACAAAAAAGTAGCAAACTTTGCTCTAACATATTGTAAATTAATGTACTTTTGTTGCCAAATATCAAGTCAATTTTATTGTTTTACTTAAAAATCAAAGCATTATGAAAAAAATTCTTTTCGCAGTAGTGGCATGCTTAGCCCTTGGTTTCGCATCTTGTGGTAACAAGACTCAGGCTTCCGCCGAGGTTACCGATAGCGTAAGTGTTGATGCAGCTAATGTTGACGAGGCTGTAAGCCAGATCACCGCCGCACTCTCTGAGCAGATTGAGGCAAAGGATGCTACCAAACTTCAGGAGGTTCTTACCACCGTTCAGGAGAAGGTTAAGGAGTTCCTTACAACCAACCCCGAGCTTGCCAAGGAGTATGTAGCCAAAGTACAGGATTTCCTTAAGACCAACGCCGAGCAGATTAAGGCTTTTGCTGGCGATAACGCTGCTGTAACCGCTGCTGTAACCGCCATTACCGCTACTCCTGCCGAGACATTTGTCAACACACTTGCTACCGCAGTAGGTGGTGTTCAGGATGCAGGTCAGGCCGCTGTAGATCAGACTGTTGAAGCAGCCAACGCTGCTGTAGAGGATGCCAAGAAGGCTGGTCAGGATGCTGTAGACAACACAAAGAAGGCCGCTGAGGACGCTGCAAAGGCAGCTCAGGAAGACGCCAAGAAGAAGGCTAACGAGGCCATCGACGCTGGTGCCGACAAGCTGAAGAAGGGCCTCGGCCTCTAATAATAAAGACTTTCGCCCCCTGAGCTTATCTTAGGGTTTATCGAAGGGTCAGCTCTACTGGGCAGTGATCGCTGCCCAGTATTTCTGTATGTATACGGGCATCGTTCATCTTCTCCCGCAGACGGTCGCTAATCACAAAGTAGTCAATACGCCACCCTGCGTTCTTCTGTCGAGCCTGGAATCTGTAGCTCCACCACGAGTACGTCACCTGCTCAGGATACTTAAAGCGGAACGAGTCGGTAAATCCTGAAGCCAGCAGCGTGCTGAACTTCTCTCTCTCCTGGTCCGTAAAGCCGGCATTCATACGGTTTGTCTTCGGGTTCTTAAGGTCGATTTCCTCGTGGGCCACGTTCAGGTCACCACATAATATCACAGGTTTCTTCTCATCAAGTCCCTTCAGATAGTTGCGGAAGTCGTCCTCCCACGTCATTCGGTAGTCAAGACGCTTCAAGCCGTCCTGCGAGTTTGGCGTGTAGCAGCACACCAGATAGAACTCCTCCATCTCCAGTGTAATCACGCGCCCCTCGTGGTCGTGCTCATCTATTCCTATGCCGTAGTTCACGCTAAGTGGTTTGTGCTTAGTAAATATTGCTGTGCCACTGTAACCTTTCTTCTCGGCATAGTTCCAATAGCTCTCGTAGCCAGGGAACTGCAAGTCAAGCTGTCCCGCCTGCATCTTTGTCTCCTGCAGACAGAAGAAGTCAGCGTCCAACTCACGGAAAGTATCACTAAATCCCTTTCCCTCACAAGCCCTAAGGCCGTTCACGTTCCAACTTATAAGTTTCATAATGCTAAATTTTTCCGTAAAATAAAAAAATCATCTGAAGACGATGCGTTCGAGTAGAGTCTTCATGTTGTCGTACATAGCGGCATGAGTCTCCTCCATGGGGAGACGCTGTGGACCAGCCTTTAGTGTCATTATAAACATGCCGTCTTCGTACGGAGTGCCTACAGAAAGGATGATATTGGCATCGCTATCGGTGCGATCGTAAACAGAAAACACTCTACCGTATACTTCTACATCGGGACGATGCTTGCAGCCTTCCTTTTCACGCAGGGCGACATATGCCTCGGGCTTGAGCTCAGGAGCCGTAGTGATATTTACCTCAGTATAAGGAGCTCTGCGGAGAATAAGCACACACGAATTGCCCATCATACCTGCATCGCCTGTACGCCAATCGGAAGGAACATCGATGGTATAGGCCTGACCTGTGAGAGCTTCGGCCTGCACTGTATCAGCAAGAACTTCGGGAGCGAAAACGCTACCCGAAGTTGCTTCTGCATGAGGTTGTTTTTTACCACCACAGCTAACTAACAAAGCTGCCATTGCGGCTAAGCAAAGAAACTTCTTCATTTCTTTGCCTCGGCTTTCTTTGCTGGAGCTTTCTTAGCTGCAGGTTTCTTCTCTGCCGCAGGCTTTGCTGCTGCCTTCGACTTTTTCTTCTCGTTACCCTCCATCTTCTCGATTCTTGCCTTGAGACGGGTAATCTCCTTATCCTTCATCTCAATTTCGTCGCCCTGGTTCTTGATGGTCGTCAGGAGTCCTTCGAGCTCGTCGTTATCGATGTCGAGTGGATAGAGAGCGTTTACACGATTGATGAAGTCGCCAAGAATATTCATATAGTTGGTGAAGGCATCAAACGGTCCGCTATAGATACCACGGTCTAGACCTACGTTAGAAGGCTTTGTGGTCATGAAGCGGAAGTTGTTAGAGGCCTGCAGATAATCCCAGTCCTGATTGATGCGGGGATCGTTAGCGATGCGGAGACGATCGGCTACAGAATAGAGCTTGTTGAAAGCCTCGCGCTGCATAGCGTTACCCAGCCAGCAACTCGCGTCGCGCTCCTCGTCTACCCAAGAGAGTGTATCGGGCACATCAAGCTGACTTACGCTCTTGCAAGCCTTGCAAATCTCGGTAGGTGTAGAGAAGGTTATACCCTTTTCCTTAGCCTGTGCGGGCAGAGCCTGGAGGAACTGAAGGATATTGCTCGACAATGGCTGAGCGATACCCAGAGCTGAGAGCTCCATGAAGATGTTGATAATCTGCTCCTCTTCTGGAAGGCGTGCAATGCGATCGATATAGGCATCGGCAAAGAGAGGATACCCCTCCCACTCTGAGTTGTTGAAGCGCAGAGAGATATCATCCGAAAGCTCGATATCGCGCAGCAACAGCTTCAGGTTTGGCGCCTGATTGCAGTGATATACATAGTGTGGCGACTTCCAACCGAGAACGTGCTTTGCACCCTCGGTGAGCATACCCTTGAAGCCCATAGAGGCAACCTGAGCACCGATGTCGTCGCTATAGATGAGCGATGAGTTACGAAGTACGGTTGGCTTCTTGCCGAACAGCTCCTCGATTTTAGCAACCTGCTTCTTTACATCTGCAGCAAAGCTATCGGAATTGGCAAGTGATGACAAACCATGAGAGTAAGGCTCGGCTAGGAACTCTACGCAACCGGTTTCATTCATAGCCTGCAACTTCTCAAGAACCTGAGGTGCATGCATCTCAAGCTGCTCGATACCTGTGCCCGATAGCGAAAAAGCTACCTTGAAGAACTTGCCGTGCTCGTTAATCATATCGTGCAGGGCATTGAGTGCAGGCATATAGCTGCGCTCGGCGATATCGGTGATGCTACGTTCGTTCTCGTAGTCGTCGTAGTAATAATGATCGGTACCGATATCGAAGAAACGATAACGCTTCAGATGAATAATCTGATGTATCTCGAAATATAAACAAATTGTTTTCATACCTTTATTTACTATTTGTCAATTTACTATTTTACTATATTATTGCTCCCAGCCGAGGGTGCGGCGATAGAGTGTGCGGATCCAGGTGCCTACCTTCTCCCATGTAATCTGGTCAACCTCGCGCTTACCCTCGTCCTTGAGGTAGTTGAAGAGCGAGTCGTTGTGACAGATAGAGTAGATGGCATCGGCAAGAGCGTGGATGTCCCAATAGTCAACCTTGATACAGTTGTCGAGAATCTCGGCACAACCACTCTGCTTAGAGATGATAGACGGGGTGCCGCACTGCATGGCCTCGAGGGGCGAGATACCGAATGGCTCGCTAACCGAAGGCATAACATATACATCGCTGGCCTTAAGGCACTCATAAACCTGCTTGCCGCGCATAAATCCAGGGAAGTGGAACCTATCGGCAATACCACGCTCAGCAGCCAGCTGAATCATAGCGTCCATCATATCGCCCGAACCTGCCATACAGAAGCGGACGTTGCGGGTGCGATGAAGCACCATGTTGGCAGCCTCGACAAAGTACTCAGGACCCTTCTGCATGGTGATACGACCTAAGAAGGTAACCACCTTTTCCTTGTCGGTATGATCCGGACGTGGAATGTCCTGATACTCCTGTGGCAATGGGTAAACGGCATTGTGAACGGTGAAGCACTTGCGTGGATCCTGATGATACTGGTTGATAACCGTCTGGCGTGTCAACTCAGAAACACACATGATGCAGTCGGCCCAGTCCATACCGTTCTTCTCGATAGAGTAAACAGTTGGGTTAACCTTACCACGCGAGCGGTCGAAGTCGGTTGCGTGTACGTGTATGCACAGAGGCTTACCGCTAACCTGCTTTGCGTGAATACCAGCGGGGAAGGTGAGCCAGTCGTGAGCGTGAATGATATCAAACTCCTCTGCACGGGCCACCTGACCTGCGATAATAGAGTAATTATTAATCTCCTCGTGCAGATTGCCTGGATATCCACCGGCAAACTCCATTGCTCCGAGGTCGTTAACGTTCATATAATTGAAATCGGCATAGATGTGTTCACGGAGCTTGAAATAGTAATCAGGATCCATGATATTACCCACGCGCTGCTTAACATAGTCGTAACTCACATCGCGATAGGCAATGGGCACAGCATTCATAGCCACGATACGACATGCATGCTGACTCTCATCGCCAAAGGGGTGAGGCAGGCAGAGCACCGTTTCGATATCGCCCTGAGCCTTCAAGCCCTCTGAGATACCATAGTTGGCAGTGGCAAGACCGCCGAATACGTGAGGAGGATACTCCCATCCAAACATTAAAACTTTCATAGCTGGCCCTCCTTACTTTTGATATGAATACTTTTCCATCAACTTAAGCGTGCGCAGAATCTCGGCCACGTTCATAGCAAACGACATGGCTCCACGGCCGTGGAATGGCGGGTTACCATCGAATAGCTCAGAGATGGTGCCGATAGCGTGATAGTCCATCTCATCCTCATAACCCACCAGCTGGCGCTCGATGAAGCTAAGGCGCGAACGCTTGTAGAGCTTGAGGCATGCCTCCATATAGAATCCGCCCAACCAAGGCCATGCGGTGCCCTGATGGTAGGCGTAATCGCGCTGAGTCTGCGGACCTACATAGATAGGGTTATAACCACCACTCTTTGGTGAGAGCGAGCGGAGGCCCTTAGGTGTGAGCAACTCGCGCGTACATATATCTACAACACTCTTCATCTGCTGCTGGTTAAGCGGCGAGTAGTCGAATGCTACAGCAAAAATCATGTTAGGACGAACGCTCCAGTCCATCATATTGCCATCAACATAGTCGAGCAGATAGCCATACTCGTTGAGGAAGGTATCGATGAACGAATCCTTAACCTTAGCGGCTATAGCCTCTACGTTTTCAGCGCCCTTCACGTCGCCTTTCTCGGCAGCCATTGATGCACAGAACTTAAGTGCATTATACCAAAGAGCGTTAAACTCTACGATGTAGCCCGAGCGTGGAACAACCGGCTTACCGTTGGCGGTAGAGTTCATCCATGTAACGGCTTTGTCGCGACCATTTGAATAAAGGAGTCCGTTGTCGTCGAGACGCAGATTGGGGTGCTTGCCATCAAGGATAAACTTAATTATGTCCTGAAGCAGCTTTCCGTACATCTTGAAACACTTGTCGCGACCTACCTCCTTGGCGTACTGCTGCATGGCCCATACTGCCCACAGGGGCACATCCGGCTGTTCAATCTCGTATATCTTTCCCGATGTCGGCTTGTCAGACATAAATGCTCTGAGATCACGCTCAGCTGTCTTCATCACCTTCTCGAAATAGTCAATCTCACCGATGGCAAGTGTAAGTCCGGGCAGAGCGATAAATGTATCGCGTGCGCGGCACTTGAACCAAGGATATCCAGCCATAAGGTAGCGGTCCTTGTTCTTCTCCTTGCGGTGGAACTGGTGGGCGGCGGTAACCAGACAGTGATAGAAGTTATCACGTGGCACACGGTCGGCCACCTCGTCGTCGAAGAGTTTCTTCATTGCCGATGGCTTAATGGCCGAAGTAGAAGCAGCAAAGATGATGCTCTCACCTTTCTTGATAGGCATCTCGAAATATCCGGGCACGTAGAGGTCCTCATTTGAGGCGTAACCACGCTCCTGCTCCTTAGGATACTCTATGCCGCGATACCAGTCGGGCATGAAGATAAACTCGTTCTTCTTCGAGAACTGCATGTAAAGGTCGGGATATCCGGCATACATACAGGTCTTGATTCCATTATCAACAGCGCTGTACTCACGACTTGCTGTAGAGTTCTCGTGTGTAAACTGGCGAACGCTTCGGAATGCCAGGAACGGACGGAAACGCAGGGTAGTAGCAGAGTGTGCGTCGACCAAGGTATAACGGATAAGGATGCGATCTTCGTAATGCTGGAAGACTATCTCCTTCTTTAAAATAACACCACCAACACGATAAGTAGTAGTAGGCACTTCGGTGGCGTCGTACTCACGGATGTACTTGTGTCCGTTAGGACTGAAATTGTTGCCCTGATACTTGTGCAATCCGAGGTTGAACTCGGCTCCATGCTGTATTACCGTACAGTCGAGAGATGATAAGAGCACATGGTTCTCATCGTCTAACTCGGGTACGGGAACTACCAGCAATCCGTGGTACTTTCGCGTATTGCAGTCTACAAGTGTAGAGCTGCTATAGGCGCCCGAACGGTTTGTTCGGAGGAACTCACGGCGGAGACTATCTTGCAGGTTAGTCATCACGGCTTTTTCTAAACGTAGGTAGCTCATAGTTCCTGTCTAAAAGGTATTATTTAGTGAATATTCAAGTTTGATTTTCCAAAGGTAGGCAAAAATCCCCATAGTACAAGGTTTTGCGTGGTATATTTAACAATTATTGATAATTAAAGAAAAAGGCTCGCATCGTTTGCGGGCCTTAATTCTTAGCTTGGTATCAAAAAATTTACAACTTCTTGTTCCACGGTTATCTTGTACGAACCAACGGGTGTTTTCATCATTCGCCCGTCGATTCCAACGATGGCTTTCTTGGCATATTCCACCTCAACCTCGCGTGTACGATAGGGGTGAACACTGCGGTGATTAAGGAATCGTCCAGCCACCAACAGCCACAAGCCCTCTATGAGCTGAACCACCTCTGGGTGATACACAACGCTCACGTCGAGCATACCGTTATATGGCACTGCATTAGGGGTTTGGCCGTATCCGGGACCAGAACCTATGCACACCGTCATCACCTTACGATCGATTACGTCGCTGTTTATTTTCAGCTTCATCTTATACTCCATGCGGTGGAACAGCATTACGAATACCGACACGATGAAAGCAAGGGTGTGAGAGCCGAAGAGTCGGCGTGTCTGTCGGCGCAGATTCATAATGTCGGCAGTAAGTCCGATGTTAATACAATTCAAGAAATATCGGTGGCATTTGTCACCTTTCTTGTTTGTGTAACGGATGCAGCCCAAATCAATCTTTCGTATGCGGCGCTGTATCAGCCAATCTATGGTCTGTTCTATCTCGTCATCGTCAAAATCCCAAAACTTAGCGAAGTCGTTAAGCACACCGTTTGGTATAACGCCGAGTGCAATCTCGTCGCGCACGGCTTTCTCTTCCATCATAAGGCAGTTAACAGCGTCGTTAAGTGCCGAGTCGCCACCAACGATAACAATGGTCTTGTAGCCATTTGATATCATCATCTTTACCAGTCGTTCCACACTGTCGGCTGTCTCGCTCTGCACAAAGTCGTAAAGCACCTTGCGCTCGTCGAGCACCTTCTGTATCTTCTCCCAACGCTTGCGAGGGTTGAAGAGTAGTCCTGTCTTCGGGCAATAAAGTATGCCCCATCTTGTTGATTCTACTGCCATCGGTATATATTAAACATTAAAGATTAAACATTAAACATAGAGCTTTAAGATTTCATTTATCTTCGCCTCCATGGGTAGGGTGGCATCAATCCAATGGATGGTAAACCCGCGGCGCTCCATGCCACGGAACCATGTCATCTGCCTCTTGGCAAACTGATGAATGGCTATCTCCAAACGGGTGAACATCTCATCGTAAGTGATTACACCAGTGATGTATTCTGTCAAGAATTTATACTCTAATCCGTAGTAAATAAGGTCTTCGGGCGCAATTCCTTCGTCGAGTAATTTGCGCACTTCGTCGACCATTCCTTCGTCCAGTCTCGCTTTTAGTCGGCGGGTGATTTTTTCGCGACGCAACTCGCGGTCAATGTCAACACCGATGATGAGCGAATCAACCGGTGGCAACTCTCTGCGCGGCACGGGATTATCGAGATTATAGGTCTCAATCTCAATGGCGCGTATGGCACGCTGGCACGAGTCGACATCGGTGGTGTTATGCATATTCGAGCCCGTCTTGGCTTTCAGGTCGGCAAGCATCTTGGTGAGCTCGTCGAGCGACTTGCCCTCTAAGCTATCCCTCAGCTCCTGGTTCTGCGGCACGGGCGATAGTTTGTAGCCCTTTAGCACCGCCTCGATGTAAAGACCAGTGCCGCCACATAGAATGGGTACTGCTCCCCTACTCTGTATGTCCTGATAGGCGTCGAAGAAGTCCTGCTGATATTGGAAGAGATTATACTTGGTACCCGGTTCGCAGATGTCGATAAGGTGATACGGCACCTCGCCGTAATCAGCAAGATCCTTACCTGTTCCTATATCCATTCGGCGATACACTTGGCGCGAGTCGGCCGAGATTATCTCTCCACCGATCTTAGCAGCCAGATGGGCGGCTACGGGCGTTTTGCCCGAAGCCGTTGGTCCCAATATCGTAATCATCTTCTTATTCATCAGCTATACATATTTATATATTAGCGCGCGAAGCGAAACCTCCCTTAAGGTCGTCAACCGTAAGTTCGGTAAGTTTGTCCTTATCCAAGTCCTTCTCGTTAGCCAAGCGGTTGGCCTGAGCCTGAATACTCTTCTCAAACACGTTACGTGCGTAACGGGCGTTACCAAAGTTGCGGTCTTTATGAGCCACAGCGTAATCGAAACGCTCCTTAAGGTAAGTCTCAGCCTCCTTCGAGAGTGTGTACTGATTCTTCTTCATGTACATCTTGAATATCTGCGAGAGCTCATCGCCCGAATAATCGGGGAAGTCGATGTAGCGGTTGAAACGCGACTGGAGTCCGGGGTTAGAGTCGATAAAGCGCTGCATCTCGTTCTTATATCCAGCCACGATAACTACCAGGCGGTCGCGATAGTCCTCCATACGCTTAAGTATGGTAGAAATAGCCTCCTGACCGTAGTCGTTTCCGGCACCACCCTCTGGAACCAGCGAGTAAGCCTCGTCGATAAACAGCACTCCGTCCAGAGCCTTGGCAATAACCGAGTCGGTCTTCGGGCCAGTCTGACCCACATACTGTCCGCATAGTCCTGCACGGTCGGTCTCAACGGTGTGACCTTTCTTCAGCACACCAAGGTCTTTGTAGATACGACCTACGATACGAGCCACAGTGGTCTTACCAGTACCAGGCGATCCGTAGAACACCAGATGATAAGAAACCTTTGCGGTCTTCAGTCCCTTGGCCTCGCGCTCCTTCTGCAGCTTAACAAAGTTGGCCAGCGAACGCACCTCTTCCTTCACGCTTCCCAATCCAATCAGGTCGTCAAGCTCCTGATATGGGTCACCCTCAAGCACGTCGTTCACCACCACTGTGTCTTTCTGCTCGGTCTCACTTGCCACCTTCTCGGCCAGCTCCTTCTTCAGTTTCTCCACCTCCTCCTCATCAGGGTCGGGAGCAAAGATACCTATTACAATAAGCAACAGGAAGAAGCCGATAGACAAGCATCCGCAACCTTTCAATCCTTTGTTAGTAACCTCTTTTATATCCATTATCTAATCATTTTTGTTTCTCGTTAAACTCCTGCCAGTACACAGCCACTTCTTCAGCCTTAGGCATAGCATCCAGACGTTTCTGGGCTGCTTCATGCTTTATCTCCTTGCCATCCAGACTGCACTCGCTTATCTCGCCATAGACATACAGCACGTTCATGCTGTGGATAAGCTTACTCTTGCGAATCTCGTAGTAGTTCGATATTACCGACGGACCGCCCGCACTACCTGCCACAACCAGATAGCCTTCGCCCGACTTGCTGTAGTCGAACAGGAACGATGGTTTCATTCTCTCGTCCTCACAGGCTATCAGACTCCACTTGTCTCCCACGTGGGCAAAGAATGCTCCATGCTTATCGTCGGCAGCACGCATCCACAGCTCCTGGTTCTGGTCGTTGTCAAGGTCAATCCAGCGATATTTTACCAGTGGGTGAGGTTTGTTCTCACGTGGGTCGTCGGCCACGTAGAGCTTCTGCAACTGTGCGATATCCTTCTTCCACAGAGGCTGGTCCTCGTCTATTAGCGAGTGGTAGCACTCATACTGCTCGTCGGTCATTTTGCCGTCGCGTATGTAGTACATACCCGTTGTAACACTCTCGGGTGCACCTTTCACATAGGCTATCTCGATAGCATCGTCGGGAGCCTCAAACAGCGTTATGCCGCTTGGGTAATACTCGCCATCGTCGTCGGCATGCCAGGTACACTGTCCCTCGTACAGATAACCCTCAACAGGCAGCGAGTAAACCTTGTCGCCCGCCATTACCACCTCAAGAGCCAGACACTTGTCAACCTTCTGTCCGAACTCCTTGTCGGTCTTATACTTGCCCTTGAACTGCAGTATTCCGTAACTGTACTTATTTCCCTGCACGGCTAAGAGCGAGCGCTGGGCCTTCATCTTGTATTCGGCCTCGAGCTGCTTCACCACCTTGGCTGGCAGAGGCTTCTCGCCATCCACACCACGCATGTCTATAACCTTGCGCGATGCCAGATACTCATCGGTAACGGCCACATACATACCGCCCATGTCGCGCGGGTTAAACTTCTCGTCGGTAAAGGCGTACTTCATTCCCGCAGCAGGAATATCCTCGCGTCCGTGAATCTCGCCATACGATGCGAAGTTGCCATCAGGATCCTTGGTCTGCTCGCCTATGTATTTAATGCCTAAGCACTTGTTCTCGTTGTTGAGCAGCTTGGTATACAATGCTCGGTTGCGGCGGAAGTTGTTCTCTATAGAATCACTGTCGCCATACAGCATCATCATATTCTTGGCACTTGCCACATATATGAACATTGGCATCGGTGTGGTGTCGGCCTCGGCCATCAGCGAGTCGATAGCCACCGAGTCGCTGTCGGCTCCGTCGCCGGCTGCAGTCTTGCCCTTATTGGTGCAAGCCATCATCACGCCAGCCATGCATATTGCTATTATCAATAGTTTCTTCATACGTTCTTATTTCTTTTGGTCAGGACCAACGCCACGACTTGTAATACTTTTATCCAGAGGATTGTCGAAAAACTCTGTACCCTTGTTTATACACTCCACCATACGTCCCAGATTCTCCTTGGGATGATAAACCTTACAATTGATAAGGGCGAATGGCGTGTCGAAGTAGAAGAGCTTCGAGTCAGCCCAGTTGGCAAAGAAACGGCAGTCGTCAAACTTCACGCCGTTGTTTGCCCACCCCTCAATCAGTCCATACTCACGATTGCTGAAGAAGTCGCATCTCTCAAACGATGTCATCGTGCAGTTTCTCATCTGAATAATGCCATAGGTACAATCGTGGATGTTAGAGTTTATAAGCTTGAAGTTATATGTATCGCGCAGATCAAGTCCGTAGGTACCGCAACCATACAGGTCGCAATCCTTAACGGTAAGACTCGACTGCTCGGCACCTATCACGCCACCCGAACAGAATCCGCCAATGGTATGTCCGATGGTGAGATTCTCAACCACGCAGTGGCTGCAGTTTACGAACTTCAGACAGAAGGCGTAACGCGGATTAACCTCGATACTCGAGTTTCCTGTACCCTTGATTACAAGGTTCTCCATATTAACAAGAGCCAGCTGCTGTCCGTCGCTCTCACTCTCGCTGATAACCAGCGGTTTTGGCCCAGTATAGTCACTGCTCTGCACGCACCACATGCGATTTGGGTAACCCTTGAAAGCAGCCTCAATCTCCAGAATATCCGACAGATTGATGTGAGCATCCTCAGCCAGTATTATGGTGCGGTTGCTACCCAGAGCGTTTATAAACTCGCGGGCGCTGTTCACGGTCCATGTCTCCACACCGTCAATCTCGTCAGGTCCACGGCCATCATCAGCTAAACCTCCTGCAAAGTATCCGCCTTCGCCCTCTACCAGCTCCTTCAGGTCCTGGTTATATTCAGGTCCGCTAGAAAAGTCGCGCTCGTCTATCGGATTCAGCTCGGCAAGTGTCTTGGTGGTAAGCGTAAGCTGGTGTGTAACCTCTCTCTTGCGGTTCAGCACACGCAAAAAAGTATTGCTACCCTCAGTAACCAGCATCACCTTGCTACCCATAGTGCCGTTAACGGGCATCTCAGCGTCGGGATTATCCTTTGTAAGATAATACAGTCCTGCCGTCTCGGCCTTGGCCAGACAGAATTTCTTGTTTCCGTCAACCTGAGTGATGCCCTTCATAACCACGTCACCATCCTTGTCGACTGTTGCTGTATACAGCGCTTTTCCGTCCCACCATCTGGTTTCGTTTTTCACAGTCTGTGCCTGTACGCCACAAATGGCGCACAAGCACAGTATTGTTGTCAGTATCAGAGTTTTCTTCATACTGCAGGTACTTCGTTCTTTGCCTTAGCCTTGGCAGCAAGCTCCTTCAGCTTATCCTTGCCCTTGAATGCGAATACCCAGATAAGGAATCCGGCAATAACCAACAGAGAAATGCCCAGCAACGGACGATAGAACAGCCAAGCGATAGCAATGACGATGAGACTCCATACCACACCAATCACGGTGCATACGATGCCAACACCCCATCCGAAGATACCTGCGATGAATGGAACCACCTTGAGAATAGTCTCGAGGAATCCGAAGATACCCTTCAATCCGCCGATAACCATCAGTATACCTACTATACGCAGAATCCACAGCAGTGCGCTGTTAGCCTCTTTCTCGGCCTCTATTATCTCGTCGCCGCTCTTCTTTCCCATTACCAGAGTCTGGAAGCGCTTGCCGTTCTTAGCCTTGAATGGCTTGAAGCTGTCGCCGTCAACCACAGCCATAACGGTAACCTTTGCAGGAACCACCTTCTCGAATGTCACGCGAACATCACCCACCTCAGGACTTCCGGGCACGCGTCCGTAATACAGAATGTTACCAGCCTGATGTACATACTCCAGATCCTTCTTGTTCTCAGCAGCAGCCATAGCCTTGTTGATGCTGTCGTTTACGGCCTGCAGCGAGTCGAGCTGTGCCTTTACCGAATCAGGCAGCATAGCCTTGATTGAGTCAGGGATTGCTGTTGGCTGAGCGGGCTGCTGTGCGGGCTGGTTGTTCTTCTGAACACCATAGAAACGCTCATAGGCAGCCTGTGCGCTCTTGTCCATCTGCTTCAGCAGGTCCTCTGCGATGGCGAGGTCGAGCCCCTCGTTCGAGTGGATGCTGTGAATCAGGCTCTCGTTCAGCTTGTAAGCACCCCACGATACGTTCTCGGCATACTGCTCGGCATCCTCAACGGTGGTAAGCACCATGTTCTTGTTCTGATAAGCTGGATCCTTGAACTGTGCGCTCTCTACTGGGCGCGATGTCCACTCCTTAGTATATGTATAGGTGGTGGTAGTAACCTCTTTTCCACCCAACTTGTCTTCCTTCTTCTCCTGTGAGTGCTCTACCCACTGGTAGTACTCCACGTTACGTTTCAGCGCAATGGCCTTGGCACCCACGCCAAAGTCCTTGTCAATCAACGAGTCCTCGGTGGTAGCCAGTGCAGTACCACAAATCAGCTCGCCCTCCAGCGATGCATCCTTCTTGTTAGGATTCTCCATCTCAACGTATGCACTACCTGCTTCGTCGAGCATTTTTTCTGTCTTCACGGCGCGACCTTCGTTCCACCATAACAGTGCTGTACCCAAACAGAACAGCAGAATTCCACTACCAATCGCCTTAAACGAATTACCTACTCGGGTTCCGTAACCCGTTGTTGTTACTTCTTGATAAGCCATAATGTCTTAAGATTTTAAAATTGATTATTGATTGTTTATTAATAATTTTATTTCTGGGTTAGTCTATTTACTCCTTGATAGCTCACATGCCCCTGGTGCTGCAGATAGTCAATCACCAGCTCGGCAGTGATTCTGCCGATGCCGCGACCCGCATCCTTACGGTTTGTTGGGCAGATGGCGGTGCTGTAGCTGTTTGTCATCACCTTGTAAGTCTTCTTCGGGTTAAGCTTCTTGCCGTTCATATCCAGCAGCTCCAGCTTCTTTATTGCCTTTGTTGCAGGGTCAACGGTAAACTCAGCTTTCATGCCACCCACGTATGGGAATGAGTGTCCGTCGTTCTCGTAGCACTTCATAAGCATGTCGGCCAGCTCCTTACCGGTAAGCTGCAGTTCAACAGCCTCGTTCTGGAACGGGTCAAGTCGCAGCACGTCAGATACGGTGAATCCGCCCACGTCGTGAGTCTCATAACGCACACCACCGGCATTCTGGAAGCTCACGTCGCACTTTCCCTCGGCCACAAATGCATCACACATCATGCAGCCCAGCTCCTCGTAGTTCTCAAACGGAGTGTCAACCTGAGCCAGCACGCGCTTGAATGCAGGGTTATCCGAGAAGTGCTGCACCAGAGCGGCCACCACCTTGTTCTCGTTCTTCTGTCCGCGAATTTCTATGTTCTCGGCCATGCGCTTCACCACCTTACCGTCTTCCAGTATCAGTGTTGAGTGTGTGGCGCGCTTCAGTCGGTTGGTGTTCTGGGTGATAAACACGCCGTTGTGTGTCTCACCGCCCTTAAGCTGTGTGTGACTATGTCCGCCTACGATGATGTCAACCCATGGCAACTCTTTCGAGAACTCCACATCGGTGCTATATCCTAAATGCGACAGCAGCACCACCACGTCGCACTTCTCTCTCAGCCAGCGCAGCTCCTGTATTGAAGCTAATGGCTCGCTGAACTTTATGTCAACACATTTGTCAGGATGACTCTCGGGTATGCCCAGCTTACCTAATGCCACAGCACCGATAACGCCTACCGAAAGTCCGCCGCAGTCAAATATCTGGTAAGGCTTTACGTGCATGTTCCACTTGCTGGCAGGATGCACATTGGCACACAGCGCAGGGAATGCGCTCATGTCTATCAGCTTTGCAAGCCCCTCCTGTCCCGAGTCAAACTCGTGGTTGCCCAGTGTTGTGGCATCGAATCCTATAATGTTCATCAGCGCCACCATCGGGTAGGCTGCTATCTCGTACATATCGTTAATCGGCTCACCCGAGCGGTTGTCGCCCGCCGAGAGTATCAGCAGGTCGGGATACAGCGCGCGCAGCGAATCGGCCACGAAACCCAGTCGTGGCATACACTCGATAGCTGCATGCATATCGTTAGTACTCAGAATGTGGAGCTCGCGGTGCTCCTGTGCCGAAGCAGCCAAGACCATCATTGCGGCCAGAGCCGATAATACTATTTTCCTCATTTCGTATCTTTAAATTTTATTCTAATCTCTCTATGCTCACTCACCGGGGCCTGCTGGTCTATCTCGTGGCCCCATACATCATATACAGCCAATTGGTCAAGAAGTTTTGTGCTCATTCTGCGTCTCACCAGATACATAAGGAGTGCGTGCTGTACTTCCGCCCCCTCGAACACATCCAAAATTACACGGTTGATTTTCAGTCTCATATTCTTCAATTTTTACATTTTCTCATTATTACATTTTTCAATTTTCATCAGCGTACTCCTCCGCCTCCTCCGCCGCCGGAGAATCCACCTCCGCCGCCGTGGAACGACGAGTGTCCGCCACCACCTCTTGCTCTCGCTTCTCTCGATGCCTTGCTCGTTGCGGCTCGCGCCGTACTGCGGTGCATCACCGAGTATATGGTAGGCAGTGTCATATCGTTGGCCATCTGTGCGGCCACCTTGTCCATATTAAAGTATTCAGGATTAATCTTCTTCATGTCGCTTATCACCTGGTCGGCAATGCCAAACAGCGTTGCGTATACCATATAGTCCTTCCACAGCTTCACCTCGTCCACTCCGCGCTCGTCAAGCAGTGTAAACTCCTTCAGGAATTTCTTAAGTCCTAGCACCTCGCGCACCTCAAACTCGCGTTTCTTGTATTTTTTTATCGACGTCTGCGTGTGCAGCGTGTCAATAAACGAGTCGGTTATTTTCGAGTTAAAGCTGCTCTTCATATACTGTTTCAGCTCCTGTGGCTCCAGCACCTTGTCGCCACCAGCAGCCTTCTCAAATATGTTGTGTATCTTGCGCAGCAGCACTGGCTGCTTTTCCGAGTTCGGCAGTCGGTATATGGTAAAATTCGGCTCCAGCTTACCCTTGCTGTTAGGGTGAGTCTCAATGGCTATTGCGCCCAGATCTATCAGCTTCAGTATACATGCCGACAGCAGGTTGTTATAGTCGGCCCCGCACCACTTATATGCGTTCAGCATGTTGTTAGCCTCCTGCAGGTCGCCGTTCAGCGGTATGTCGCGATACCACATCAGGTCCTTGTTCACGCGTTTTCTGGCACGCCACTTATATACTACGAACCATACGCCACCCACCACGGGCGATACAAATATCACCAGTATGTACAGCACTCCAAACAGAGTCATCGGGTCGTTCCAGTCCACCTCCTCATCGCCGCTGCTGCTGGTATAGTCGCTACCCTCAAGGGCCATCTGTTTCTTCTCCTCAAATGTTCCCTCGTCTTGGAAGCTTGGTTCAAACAGCCCTTTGGGGAACTGCACCATCACGTATAGCGCAGCCTCGCTGTTCATCGCCTCGGTTGTCTCGGCCACGATGGCCCCGTTCTCATAGCGCAGCTCGCCCACGAAGCGGAATCCCCAGATGCCGCAGCTGTCGGGGTTGATAACCATGGTGGTGTCCTCGGTTGTGATGGTTATCATCGCATGTTCGGGCTTGGGCGATACCGCCTGATCCAGGAATACGTGCCGCAGTCCGTCGGCATCAGGATAAGCCCGCACCATACTGGTCATGGTGTAGGTAGTGACGTAAGTTCTCTCGCCACTATCGCCCAGTCCCCAGCACAGCTCGTAGCCGTTTCTGGTTTCTACAATACCGCATTTCATCTGTTTCCAACTGCGACTCTCGTTTACGTCCCAGTCAACATTCAGGAATTTCACGCCCGACTCGTCAGTAACGCTCAGGTCTTTTATCTCGCTCGGACCCATGTTTGCCAAGCCAATGTAGCACTCCGTTCCCTCGCTGTCTATCGTCATCAGTCTGCGTTCAGTTATCAGTGCATCACCATTTTTCATCAGCACCACCTGGATATCCAGATCGTGCAACTGCGGGCGGCCAAACATGCTGATAGCCAAGAGCAGTAGTAAAACTGTTAAAAGTTTAGGTCTCATTCCAAGGTGCAAAGATACAAAAATTTACCCACGAACCGCACATTTTTGCGCAAATTTTTATAAAAATGCACAATTCCATGCAATCCGTAGGTAAAAAATACACTAAATCCCCGCTCCCCTCTGACTATTTGTGGCAGTTGTTGATGATTAGTGTGGTGATTACCGACCTATATGCAACACAGCGTTGAGATCGTCGGTTCTGCTTTCCAAGCGCTTATCGAAGGCGTTATACTGGTTCATATCAGTCAACATACTCTTTAATCCCGGCTCAATACGCAATTGGTATATGCTATTGAATGACGTGATAAGAAGTCCGGTCTGCATCTCATCTACACCAATCGATGTTGCCCTGTCGCGCAGCATATTCTCCATACTGGTCTTCAGTTTGTCTTCCAGCCCTGCTGCTTCAGAATTCTTCCACTCGTTGCCCTCGTTATGAATCATATACACTTTGCAAAACTGATCGCCGAGGTATTTTATCAGAATCTCAGTCAGTTTTTCGGGCGTGTCAGGAATAAACTTCTTTGTCAAGCCCAGCACAACCATCGATTCACGATATTTATCTATGCCTTTCCAACCATCTTTGATGTGCCAGCCTATTCCTCCTTTTATATTTTCGCTGAGACGTTTATAGCACGTCGATTTCACGTCGCTCACCGAAGATATGGACGTCACGTATTCGGTATTGAACTGCCACTCTGTGAAGTCCTTGTTCACCTTGATGGTACGCCATGGGTTGGGGTAAGAGATGACGGAGCCTGTAGCCACGTCAACCAGACTGTCGGGTTGGGCTTCGTCTGTTATGGCGCGATACTGTGCGATGTCTTGCAGGTGTGTATGTCCGGTAAACGCCAGGTGTATACCATGTTGCATCATCTTCTTGCCCAGATTCTCGTAGTCGGGAACGATATAGTCGCTTTGCAGGGTTCCTTGGGCATCATAGTGCTGCACGATGTTATGGTGCTGCACCAGCACAACCTGCTTTCCCAGGGCGCGGGCCTTGTCAGCCTCAGTCAGCATCCAGGTCAGCGTGGCCGGACGGATGCGACCCGCCGTCTGATTATAGTTTTTCGCATCGCCCTTATCCAGATAGAGATTTTCTTCATACTTATTGGTGTCTATGCACAGCAGCACCAGTCCTTTCAGGGGTTCACATACGAACGACAGCGAGGCGGGGTCTTTTGCATAAGCCTGGTTGTAGCCGAAATCAGCATACAGCTCCTTGAACTGCTCTGGCGATGTGCGCTCTGCCGGGCGCGTGTTGTCGCCGTTGAAATAACAGCCTTCAGGATTGTCGATATCGTGGTTTCCCGGCACCACTATCACCTGTATGCCGGCACTGCGCAGTCGTCCGAGAATATTCACCACCATCTGGTGGCTCACCAGTTCACCGTCTTTAGTCAGGTCGCCCGGGATGATGACAAGGTCAGGGTCACGCAGCAGCACCTCTCCCACCAGATACGCCAGCACCTCGGCGCTGTATTCCAGAAGTTTAGGGTCCTGACTCAGATAATTGTCAAAGGCCGTGCCTCTTTGCTCCAGCAGTTGGGGAGCCATCACGTGGATGTCGCTCAGCACAATAATAGACTTCTGGCCATTGTTCAACGAATCTCCGTCGTCGCCAGGATTATCAAACAATCCCAAGTTACCATCACAACTCATCAAGCTCGTGCCAAGTGCCAGCAAGGCCATCGTCAAAAGGTTAGTAATTTTCTTCATCTCTCTTTTTAAGTTAGTAATTATTAGAAAACTAGTGCAAAGATACAAAAATTTACCCACGAAATGCAATTTTTTGCGCAATTTTTTCAGAAAATGCACAATTCCGTGCAATCCGCAGGTAAAAAAAATATTTTTTTACGCGTTGATAAGCATCAAAATCGCAGCTTTTCTGCAAGAGTCCAAATTTGGACCCTTGTACTTCCACCCAGGAACGTCAAGGAATTGTTACCTGTCATTGCAGCATCCAAACTTGGATGCTGCACCTTCCGGGATGGCTGGACAATTAATATCAGATATCAGATATCAGTTTCTATTTTGAAGGGGGTATGCGTATGAGGGGTTAGATACTATATTTTATATAGATTTATATATTATTATAATAATATATAAATCTAAACTTCAGAAGACTCTAAAGAGGGGTGGTTAGAATAAAACTGATATCTGATATTTGATACAAACTTGAACGAAAAGTACGCAAAAAGTGTCTTCCACACGTGGGCGAAAATTATTCCAAGTGTGGGCGCAAAAACGCGCTCGGGTATTAACAATTCGTTAACACTCGATTCTTGCGCATCTCGCTTAAAATTTGTACCTTTGTAACGTCAAAATCAAGTAACAACCAACACAAAAACTAAACTAAAAAATTATGGCACTGAAAGTTAAAGCACAAGAGAAGTTGCAGAAGATTGGCACCTATGCTGGCAAGTATCGCTACATCATGATGCCGGAGTTGTACACCAGTCTGAGTCAGGACAAGGTGATTAAGGAGGCTGCTCTGCGCAGCGGAGTAAGCAAGGGAATTATGCAGGCATGCTGGGATGCTGCCGGCGAGGTGATCAAGGCGTGGGCCACCGAAGGCCACTCCGTAGCGCTGCCAGGACTTGGCACCATGCGTTTCGGACTGCGCGCAAAGAGCGTAGAGAAGGTGGACGAGGTAAAGGCTGGCCTCATCACCAGTCGCCGAATCATTTTTACGCCTGCCGTTGAGCTGAAGGATGAGTTGGCGGGCACCGCCATCCAGATTACCTGCTACGACCGCGATGGTAAGGAGGTGAAGCGCGTTACCAGCACCGACAGCGGTGACATCGAGGACCCCGAGAACACCCAGCCATCAAATGGTGGCGGTCAGGGCGGTGGCGGTTACCAGAGCAGCGACGATCCAGGTGAGGGCGATTAATCTCCTACCCTCCCTGTCATCTCGACTAAGCGTAGCGCATGGAGAGATCTCCTAGATCTCCAAAGGAGATGTCTCGACTACGCTCGA
>CADCEF010000017.1:0-88261 GCA_902800365.1 uncultured Prevotella sp.
AACGCTTACAGCAGAACAGATTGAGCAGAAGAAGCAGCAGTTGAAGAAACTGGATGCAGAAGCAAAAAAGTTGAGGGACGAACTCGTGGAAGCCGGTGCATGGCCACTAAGCGACGGTGAACTCGACAATGTGTCGGGAGGAGGATTGTTTTCTAGTCTTTTTGTTGACTGGCCTGTTGACTTCTCTAGTGCATCTGGTTAATGACCTGCCAAGGGACAACCTGCCAAGGGACAGGTTCCTGGCATACAATAAGAAAAGGCTTGCAATCAGATGCAAGCCTTATTCATTTGTTACGCGCCTACGCAAGAGGTCGCTCCCAGCGCCGTCAGTATCGCCGATGCCAGTGGTTACTTTTTTTTGTTTTTATTTGGTCAGGTCGTGGGAAATGTGTACCTTTGCGGCCGGTTAAGGAAAAAATGAAGTCCAATGAATGCTGTGATAGCATGGGGCTTGGTTGATTATTTTAGTTTTTAAGTTGGGTACTGCAGTGGCAGTTAGTTAGTAAGTTAATTTATCATATTAAAACCCCTACTCGGGTTTATTGATTAGTTTTCAGGAGAACTGGCAGTGATGCTCGTTCTCTTTTTGTTTTGACGCCAAAAAACAAGAGAAGTCTTCATTTCTGTATAAAAAAGGTATAGACTTGTAATATTCATCGTTTATGGTGCAATTATACAAACTTTTGGCGAAAGATGCTGCTTTTTCTGAGATTTTTTTGTTAATTTTGCTCGCCAAATGATAGAAGCAGTAGACTTAACAACTAATTATCTAAGCCCAGGATCAATTTGTTGGGCTGCTTTCTTAGCTATGGGCGCACGTCTAATCAATTCTCCCGATTAAAATATATTCGCATCGTTAGTGCGGATGCGAATCTTGTCGGTACATATTTGCGGTATTAGAGATTTCTGATGCCCTTATTTTTTGCGCGCTAATTTCAAGTAACATTATCATACAATTAAAAATTAAAAGATTATGAAGAATATTAAAATGAATATAAAGAAAGTAGTAATTAATAACAAGGTTGTAAAGTTGTTCAAGAAGAATCCAAAGTTGACTTGGACGGGTACTCAGGCAGATCTGGTGGAGATTGTGTATTTCGTGCGCATGACTAGAATGATTAAGAACGATAGAGGACGCGAAGCCACCATGACTGAGCTTACCAAAGCTTTTTTCGATCTGCTCAACGCGAAGGCTCCAAGCAATCCGACCAAGATTGTAGATAATCTCAAGAAGCGCAAGAAGCCAAAAGAGAAGAGTCTTCTGTACCGAATTCTTAAACTTTTGTATCATAAACATTAGCATATGTAATATGGGAGAAAAATGGGAGAAAAAACTCCCATTTACTCCCTTGACAAAGTTTGAAGAATGTTGTAACTTTGCAGCGTGAATCAGTTCACAATCAAATAATTACAACTAAATACTTAGCGATTATGAAGCAAACATCTGTATCACATCACTTATTATTAAACTTGGGCGCCACCGATAAAGTGGCGCCCTTCTTAAGGTCGCAATTTACTCAACTAATAAATAAACGTAAAACAATGAAAGAACTATTCAACACAGAAATGCGTCTTTCGGAGCATTTCACGCTTAAAGAAATGCTAGTATCTAACAAGGCTGCCAACCACAAGCCACAACCAATTCCAAACATTCCGCTTAAGTGCCACATCACGGCGATGCAGAATCTGGCAGTCAGGTCGCTTGAGCCGCTGCGAGAGCACCTGGGCCTGCCCATACACGTTAACAGCGGCTATCGCTGCGAGAAGGTGAACAAGCTGGTGGGCGGTGTACCCACATCGCAGCACCTAAAAGGCGAGGCTGCCGACATAACCATCCCCCGCAGCAGCCGCCCCTTTGCCCACGACACCGATGAACAGGCTGCACGACTGATTTACAGCTACGCCAAAGAGTATGCTGAATTCGACCAGCTGATACTGGAGCACAGTGGCACCTCATGGTGGGTTCACATAAGTTGCAAGATTGACTATCTGCGCAACCGCCACGAGAAACTGATGATTGAGAATGGTAGAACCAAAAAACTTGACTAAAGCGATGGCAAAAGTATTGAGAAATCCCTATGATGAAGGATTCATAATGCTGAGACGAAATCTATTGTCGCAGCCTGAGATGGTGAACCTAATTAACGAAGAAGGTTGGGCTGGCGTAGGTATCTATGTAGCAATCAATCTGTACCTGTCTCATTGTGAGGGGGGATGGGGAGCTTATACCGGTAGGCAACTTAGTGCCATAGCTGTGAACGGTAAAAAGCATCGTGGCGATGTGACCAGAGTGATTGAGAAGTACGGTCTTTTTGTTATCGAAGGTTCCCGATTCACTTCGCATTGGATGCTCTGTCAGCACGGAGTAGATGACGAGAAGTTACGCCATACCCGCGCGCATAAAACACGCGCTGGAGAAATAGAAATAGATAAAGAAAAAGAAAATAAAGAAAAAAGCCAGGCTTGCGTGAGTCTTAACGACACGCAGCCTGAAGTGAACAACTCCCCCATCGGCCCCTCGGCGTATGAATCGGTCGACAGTGATGGCAAGCGGCATGGCAGTCATGGCGAGCTGGTGCCGTGGTGGGCTCCGCCTCAGACCGACGTGTATCGTGCATGGAGCATACTGAGAGAAGGCTGGGTGCCACTGAGTAAATACGATACTCAGGCAGAGACAGATGGCAGAAACGATATGCAGCCCGAGGACTTCATGATGAAGACGGCATGGGAGAAGCTTGACGAATCAGAACAATACAGAATACAGGATTATGCAAAACGAAAATAACTTTAAGCCCCTGAAGAAATGGGAGCAAACCGGTACGGGCTACTATATAGTGCCCATAAGCGAGCTTGACGTTAAAGGAGTAAAAACCGACGGAGAGAACGGGCCCGACCTAAAAGCGCTTGGCAAGAATATAGTGCGCTGCCGATGCCCAGACTGCTCCGACAGCCGTAAGCACAAGGATGAGTATTGCACGAGGCTCGACATGACTACCGGTATGGGCAAGTGTTTCAACTGCGGATTCCGTTTCATCATCAGCTCAAAGGTGGGCGACTACAACAAGAAGCGCGGATTCCAGAAAAAGAAATTCAAGCTGCCCGATACCAGCAAGCTGATGCCTCTAGACTGTGTGGCAATGGACTATCTGCTAAAGCGCAAGATACAACCACAAACAGCTAGTAGTGTAGGCGTGCGTTCGGCAAGGCGGGTGTTCAGCGGCAGCAGTATTGAGCGCTCGTGCCTGGCATTCACTTATTGCGAGGGCACAAAGGTGGTAAACATCCAGTACAAGAGTACCAGCAAGGATTTCTCGATCGAGAACGACTGCGAGCTTATTCCCTGGAACATAGATGCCGCACTGGGTCAGGAGAGTTTAATCATTACCGAGGGCATGATGGACGCTCTGGCGCTTATGGAGTGCGGGTTCGACAATGTGATATCAGTGCCTAACGGGGCCGAGAGCGATGTGCGCTGTTTCGACCGATTCCGCTATAGTCATCTCGACCAGATACGCACATTCTATCTGGCTGGCGACATGGATGAGCCGGGCGTGGAACTGCGCGAGAAACTGGCAATGTATTTTGGCGAGGCGCGATGCCGAATTGTGGAGTGGCGCGTAGAAGATGATATGGCCAAGGATGCCAACGAGATGCTGATGATCCACGGCGTGGATGCTGTGCTGCAGTGCATAAACCACTCGCAGCCCTGCCCTATCATCGGCGTGGAGACTGTCGACGACTATCGTGAGCGCGCCAAGCAGATATGGGAACACGGCATAGAACCGGGCAAGACGGTTGGTTGGGGCGACTTCGACAGCCACATACAGTTTGAGCTGGGCCGCTCGGTGATAATAGTTGGCGAGCCTAACACGGGTAAGAGCACCTTTGCCGACGACCTGATACTGAACCTGGCTCTGCAGCACGGATGGAAGGCTGCCCTCTACTCGCCCGAGATGTTCCCACCCGAGCGCCACATCGACCGACTGGCCACCACCATAGCAGGCCGCAAGTTCCGCAAGGAGCAGATAACAACCGAGCGTGGCGTTGACTATCACAAGCCGCAGATACCAGAGCGCATGGCCGACCACATTCTCGACTGGCTGAGTGAGAATATTTTCTTTGTAACGGAGAATTCTGGGCGCACCATCCACAAGCTGCTGCATCGTGCCGAACAACTACAGATGCGCTACGGCATAAAGCAACTGCTGCTAGACCCGTTTAACTACATTCAGCTGCCCGAGGGTGCCAAGAGCGACACAATGAAGATAGGCGACATACTGGCCGAGATAGAGCTGTTTGCACATCGCACCGGATTGCTGGTGTTTGTGATAGTTCACCCAGCCAAGCTGCAGAAGGGCGAGAAGATTGATTCGCTCTATAATGCCAGCGGATCGGCTGAGTTCCGCAACCGTGCTGACTACGGCCTGGTGCTTGTGAACGACGATGAGCATAACCCCTCGAACACTCTGCACAGGCTAAAGATTATTGTGGATAAGGTTCGTGATGATGCGATGGGTCATAAGGGTGTGTGCTACCTGTCGTTCGATGCTCGCAACTACCGTCATGGCATAGTTCAGCCAGTATATAGTAATGGCTCGGTTGTAAAGCTCAACATGCTCGACATAAGTTCGCACTGCTGGCTAGACCAAGCCGAACAAATAGAGATTTTCTAATGTTTTAATGTTTAATCTTTAATGTTTAATCTTTAATGTTTAATCTTTAATGGAAACAATGCAATGCACGAAGTGCGGCGAATGGCTGCCGCGCAGCAAATTAGAACTCATGAAGACTGGCACGCGCCGGCGCGTTTGCAACCACTGCAAGTGGCTGTACTACGTAAAGCCCAGTCGCGATCGTGCCATCCTCCGCGAGCTGGAACTACGACGATGTCATGTCGAGCGTAGTCGAGACATCTCAAAAGCATAGCTTTCGCCCCCCGAAACCATAGCTTTTGAACTGTAAAAGCATAGCTTTCATCTGGCGAAAGCTATGCTTTAATTTTTAATCAATCGGCGGTGACGGTGAAGCCCTCGCGGGTTGTTACTTTGCGATCATCGCAACGCCAATGGATGGTGAACTTCTTGATGCCCCACGACTTGGCGTAACTCTGCAGGATGTCGATGTTATTGCCCATGATGTCCTTCGACCTCTTAACAACAAAACCAATGGTGTTAAGACTGGTGGCAGTCTTGTCGGCTATCTTGAAGTTGCTGGCATACAGGTCGGGGAATGCATTGCGGATGTTAGACTCAAGCTCGCCCTGAGCACCTACAACTGGCGATGCTGCCCACTCATCGATGGTGACATACATGCGCCACGACTGCATGGCTCGGTTAGGCTCTATGAGATCTTGTGAATAGGTGGTTCCGCCATCTTTGTCGTAAACGTATTTGTTTGCAGCATTCTTATAGCCATCCTGAACCTTATGTACAAACAATAAAGCAGCAGTTTCTGGAGTTGACGTGATGTTAACGGTGTACTGTTTTGCTGGATTATCAACCGACCAGCATATCTCCTGACAAACATCGGCATCGTTAATCAGGATTGCGGCAGGCGTCTGATGACAGTAGTAGATTCTGCTGCCCACATTCTCATAATACTTAGGCAGAGCTCCGGTATAAGTCCACGTAACTTTAGTATCCTTGGTGTTCTTCTTTACGCCCAGCTCCTTGTTGGATTGCTGCATGCCAATAGAGAACGAGCTGCCGGTAGTGGTGCCCACCGAGTAGCTACCACCAACGCTTATACTGCCCATAGGTCCGCTCATATTGGCTCCGCCACTGGCACCCCATGAGATGCCGACAGTTTCACTCTGAGAGTACGACGAGCCCGTAGATACGGTGGTGTTTGCAGTGTTATTGTCGGTATTAGGTGCCGATGCTTCCAGGTGTATGCTGCCGTCGCCCGAAAGATTCATCGAGGTTTCGTACTTCGAGAGGAATGCACCAAACCAGTTGTTGAATTCGCCGAAGTTGGTGGCATCCCACCATGTGTTTGACTTGCTAACTGGGTAGAATATCTTCAAACCATCCTGTTCACCCATGCAGAGGGTGACGTTCTGCTTAAGATAGTAGTAATCCTTATTGGTTTCCATGTTGTGTACTCCCCACGAACTTACCTTCATTTTTACGCGGTTGTAGCGTATCCTAGAGCGGTTGTCCCAGGCTATAAATTTAATATTGCCGGTGAAGGTGAATGTCTCGCTGGCATCCATCAGCTCGTTGATGTTTGTAGTGCCTGTGCCGCGAGTCATGGCGCGGGCAGCGGCAGCCTCCTGAGTCTTCTCGGTGTCGTTGAGCCACTCAGCAGCTGCATCGGCCATCATACCGCTGATGGCGGGTGTACGCTCGGATTTACCGGTCACAGCCTGTTCCTCGGTAGTATTGCCTTCTTCATCGCTCTCGCTTACATAAGATGTGAACTCCTCCTCAAACGGGGCCTGCATAAAGTAGTCGTTCGGGCCCAGGATAATCATCTCAGCAAAGGGGGCGTCATCATCATCGCTTTCGCCCCTGGTTCTGGCTACATTCTTCATGGTGGCCATACGTGTCTTCAAACGTTCAACTTGTTGCGAACTACGTGCAGAAGCAGCGGCCTCGTCGCTTGACACATCGAACATTTGCTCAAAGAATTCCTCTTCAAGTGTAAGCAGTGTATATAAAAAAGTAAGTGCAAATACGCCGGCCTGCTTGGTATTTGGAGTTGTTAAGCAAACGTAGCCGCCTTTCATGGCGAGTCGGGCTGCATCTTTCATAACCTCAAGACCATTCTGTTCTTCAAAATTGTCGAACAAGCTGCCTGGAATAACCATCATTCGCGTGTCGGCATCAACGCTGGCAGTAGTCTTTGGCAAGCGCTTTACGAGTGCTGCCGCAGTGCTTCCATCTTCGATAGTGCCAAGAACGGCAGTGGGCAGATTTGCTGTCACCGTAACGCTCATCTGGTCGGTAGTGGGCTCAGTTTGAGTGATGGTTTCAGTAATGCTTGATGAGTCTGGATAAACAGAATTATCGCTCTCTACACACGATGAAACACTCACGCCTGCAGCTATAGTCAGGGCGAGTGAAAAATAACTAAAAATTCTTTTTTTCATGTTCGTTTCTGTCAAAAAAGTTAATATATCTGCTGCAAATATACGCACAATTATTCAATTCACAAAAACATATTCAAAAATTTTGCGATATTCTTTGTTGTATCGGAAATTATTTTTTATATTTGCAGCATCTAAAACTAAAGGATATGAAAACAAAATTCTACAACCTTTCATTTGCAGCAATCTTACTTTGGAGTGTATTGCTGATTTATTCGTGTGGAAATACTGATATTCCTGGCGGCGATACCCCGCCGCATTACGCTACGCTGAAAGAGGCCCTGCAGGATATCCCACTAATCTCTAAAGTCAAGGAGAATCCTGATACAGCTACGATGAAAAAGCAAGCCGAGCTTAACTACAAAGAGCAGTACAGCATGATGTTCACTCAAGACCTAAATCACGACGATGAAGGTGGAGAAGGTTTCGAACAGAGAGTGTGCATCATGTTCCGCGGTTTCGACCGTCCTACCATCCTTGTAACAGAGGGATACAATTGGCATGGTTTCTATGATGCATCCGATTTGGGTATTAATCTTAATGCCAACATGGTGCATGTGGAGCATCGCAACTACGGAAAGTCGTATAATCAAGACCAGCACCACTGGAAATACCAGACTATAGCACAGGCCTCGGCCGATATCCATGCCGTTTATGAGGCTCTTAAACCCATCTTCCCCGGAAAATGGTTGAGCACAGGAACAAGTAAGAGTGGTGAGACCTCGATACTCTATGCCTACCACTATCCTTACGATATGAATCTTGCCATATCTTTCTGTTCGCCTTTCTTAGATGAGTTGTATGATGAGGATTTCGGCCGTTATTTCATGAACGAGATTAGCACCGAGGAAAATCGTGCGCTGATGAAACGCATGATTCGTTTGGGCCTGACCGACGGTGAGAACGGCGTGTACAAGGATTTGTGCAGAACGATGGAAACAAGGGGTGAAAAGGTGCCCACTTATACCGAATATGTGTTTAACTTGTTTGATACGGGCTGTCAAATTTTCCAATATAAAGCTTTCGACAGCGTGAGAGTTGAAATGCTTGAGAAGATGATAGCCGATAAGGATTACATGATATCGCAAATAATCGATAACACTATAGGTAATAGAGATCCTGATTCATACAGCTATTGGATAGACGCCGCCAAGGAACAAGGCTCGCCCGATTATTATTACAAAGACTTTGCCGATTTGCTTGAGGGTACCAGTTTCAAGGCTGATGATGTGTTGGCTGATGAGATGAATGAGAGCGACCGCTATCTGTTGAACGAGTACGACAATATGGAGTACAGTAATGTAATAAACAACTTCTTTGTGAACACCACTTGTCCGTTATTGCTCTACTATGTTCACGACGATCCATGGACGGGAGGTAAGCCCTCTACAGTAGGTTCTAACGTAAAGGTTGTAATCAACCCCATTGGATGTCACTCCTCAATTCTCAACAATCCCAATTACTGTCCCCCCGCCATCAAGCAAGAGGTTATGGATTACGTAACAACCTACATCCAGCCCTAGCCCCTGCCCCCTGTCAGGGGACAGGTACCTGACAGGACATGAAAAATCTTATCCTGCCAAATTATTTAGCCAGAAATGTCATTCCGAGCGAACGTTTCCTCCCCACACTTGTCATCTCGACTAAGCGAAGCGCATGGAGAGATCTCATGAAATGCGCCCTTAGGCGCAAGCGGCTAAAGCCGCAGAGATTCTTCGCAAGCGAAGCGGCGGAGCCGAGTACTCGACTACGCTCGGAATGACAAGTGAGGGAAAGGACGCTCGGAATGACAATGGTGGAGAGTGGAAACTCACCAAATCCTTACCCTGGATTGGGGGGCTACGTAGAACTTATTGGCGGGAGTAACATCGAAGAGGTCGTACCAATCGTCGGTGTTGGTGACTACGCCATTGACGCGCTCGCGGGGGAGAGAGTGACTATCCTTGGACATGTCATCAGTGGTAATCGCGAGGGCATAAACATCACTCCACTTATCGCACCACACGTAGGCATAAGCCTCGTAGAATCGCTGCTGTTGCAGGCGCAACTGCTCGCCCTCGAAACCTTGTTTCTTCAGGTGCTTCTGATAGCTGTTGTAAGCCAGGATGAATCCACCCAGGTCGGCCACGTTCTCATCGGCGGTAAACGCTCCGTCGTTCTTCAGTCCGAGTTCCAAAGGCCAGATGTCGAGCGAGCTGTAGTAGTCGATCAGCTGTTTCGAGCGCTTCTCAAACTCCTTGGCTTCAGCCTCGGTGGCCAGGATATTGCCCGGGTTACCATCCTTATCCCACTTCACACCACCCACATCGTATCCGTGGGTCATCTCGTGTCCGGCAATCGCCAGTGTGGCATAGTTGTGAGCATCGTTCTGCTGTGGGTCGAACGCAGGCGGCGTCATAAATTCCGGATAGATGTAAATGGCATTTAAGTTTCTGATATAGAATGCATATACATAACTGAGAGGCACCTGTATCAGTCCCATGTGGAATGCCGCTTTATCCTTAGGCATACCTATCAGCTTGAGCAGCAAGTTCAGGTATGAACGGCGCATAGCCAGCATATCGTCGAGTATGGTCTGCTCGTTGCTGATATCGCCCCTGCCCTCTTCTATCCACTCGTCTGGCTCGCCGATGTTGATAGTCATTCCATTCAGTTTCTCGATGGCGTTTTGTTTCGATGCCTCGCTCATCCAGTCGTTGTTGTTGATGCGCTCACGGAAGGTCTGTCGCAGCTGCTCTACATAATCCATATAAACCTGCTTCTGTGCCTTGTCAAAGGGGAAAGCCTTAGCGTAAGCATACGATTCGGCGTATCCCATATACTCCATGAGATACCGTTCTACAGCTCCGCCGTGGGTATACGAGATGAAATTGGTGTCCAACGACTTTTCGAGGTATTCATCGTCGAAGAATATGGCATCCTGCTCGATGCTCTTTGTAAACAGATCCTTCAGCTCATCCAGCGATTTGTTTTGAATCGTCTCGATATCAGCGATGGCTTTTTCGTAATCCTCAGCAACCATGTCTTTGTTGCTGATGCTGGGCATATAAGCCAAGTCGAGCGAGATACCAAGCTCCTGGAACATGATTTTCAGCATCTCGTATTTCTCGCCGTCGATGCCACGGGTTGTGGCCTTTTTCATGGGGCGCAACAGGGCCATGAGGTCGGCATCGTTTTGCAACCGCCACTGCATGTTTTGCATCTTTAAAGGCGTATCGGTAACATTGTTTCCCGTGTGTTTTGTGATGGCAGCCCCAATCTTGCCATTGGCTGCAAACACATGCAGTTTGAAGGGCAGATAGTAGCCTTCCTTCATCAGCTGTGCAGCCAGTTTCCAGGCCTCTTCCTTGGTGGTGAGAGCATTCACGCGATCGAGGGCCGACTGCAGCTTCTGTTTCTGCAGATTGATGGTTGCCGCATCGGTCTTGGCTACATCGGCCATGGCTTTGGTCCAATAGGTTAGCTCCATCGCATTTCTGCGTTGTTCTTTATGCTCCTCCAAGGGGTCCCAATATACAGACTTGATAAGAGAATTACCAAGATCGGTGTTTTTCCAGTAACCGCCGTTGCAGTACATGTAGAAGTCGTCGCCAGGCTTAATACTTAAGTCCTTGTTGGCATCACCCTTCCACGCTTTGTCATCGACTACCGGTACGTAATTGTCGATGCTGTCGGTACATGCTGCCAGGCCAATAGCCATCGCAGCAATGGTCAAAATGTATTTTTTCATATCATTCAAAAAGTTAATATCTGCCTGCAAAATTACGATAATTATATGAATTATGCAAGAAAAAAGGGGGAAATTTCCCTTGTCATTCCGACTAAGCACTCCTTCCTCTCCCTTGTCATCTCGACTAAGCACTCATTCCTCTCCCTTGTCATCTCGACTAAGCGAAGCGCATGGAGCGCTCGGCTATGCCGCTTGGCTTGTCCAAGAAATCTCATGAAATGCGCCCTTAGGCGCAAGCGGCAAGCCGCAGAGATTCCTCGACTACGCTCGGAATGACAAGGGGGGGGGGTACGCTCGGAATGACAAAGGGGAGTGTACGCTCATCTTTTCACTTTTACCATCATTTTGGCTAACTGGTGGTGGGGGAAATGCTTGGAATCGGGCGAAAAATGTTGTATCTTTGCAACTGCAATGAGGCGATTGCTGCAAGATAGGAAAAACCTAATCTGAAGTAGTGAATAATAACCCCGAAGCCAGGGGTACAAAAAAAAGAAAGGAGGACAATATGGCAGTATTGTATCGATTATCACAGAACAAGATGTCATCGTCAAAGGCTTACGGAAAATGGTTTGCACAGGCAGTAATGACTGGCACCATCGACACCGACGCACTGGCCGAGATCATGCAGCGTAACTGTACCGTTAAGAAGAGCGATATTCTGGCGGTTATCAGCGAGCTCATCGAGACCATGCAGGACCAGCTGCAGAACTCAAAGCGCATTAAGCTGAACGGCTTCGGAGCTTTTAAGCTTGGCATTGAGAACGCACCGGGAGGTGCCGCTACAGCAGCAGACTTCAGCGCCGGCAAGAACATTAAAGGTCTGCACGTGCTGTTTCAGCCTGAGGTTAAGACCGACACAACCGGTCAGCGCCGAAAGACGTTCATCACCGGCTGTACCGTTCAGGAGGCACCTAAGAACGATGTTGACTCTGCAAAGCCTGCTAACGGCTCTGGTTCTGCTAACAGTGGCAATCAGAACAGCGGTGCGCCAATAAGCAGCGATGACCCTGGTGAGGGAGATTAAACATCTCCCTCTGTCATCTCGACTAAGCGAAGCGCATGGAGAGATCTCCTAGATCTCTGAAGGAGATGTCTCGACTACGCTCGACATGACAGGGTGGTTTAGGTAATTTAAAGAAAGACAGAAAGGAGGAGGAAAGATGATGAGAAACTGGAGGACGGTCGTGAAGATCGTGGTGGCGTTGTTATCGGCATTGTTAGGTGCCGTTGGAGCAGCTGCCTCGGGTGTTCAAATTTAGGAGCACCAACAAAAAGCAGAGTTCCCTGTTGGCAGAGCGCCAGCAGGGAACTTTCATTTTATTGCATCATCGTGATGATTATTCAAAAAAATTTCTTATCTTTGCCCCCAAAAAATATTCATCCCTAAATTAGATTCCAATATGAAGAGACAGTTGCTACTGTTACTGCTTGTGCTGATGACCGCTGGTGTATGGGCACAGCAGATTTCGGAAGAGCAGGCGCGCGATCGTGCCCTGAAATATCTCAGCAATAACGCTCCTGCCAAGACCAGGGGACTGAATGTGGGCATAGACAGGAAGACGGTTACGGCTAAGACGGATGCCAAGAGCATCTACGCCTTCAACCTGGATGGCGGCGGCTTTGTGATTGCCTCTGGCGACAGTCGTGCGCTGCCCGTGCTGGGCTACAGCGCCACCGGCAGCATCGACTGGGACAGGATGCCAGACAACATGCGGGCGTGGCTGAAGAGCTACGACCAGGCCATGGCAACGCTGGGCAACACGAAGGAGTTTACCGACGGCGTGAGCAGACACGGACCGATGACCCGCGCCCCGCGTGAAGCCATCGGCCCGCTGCTCAAGACCCAGTGGTACCAGTTGGAGCCTTACTGGAATGACACGCCTCCCTACGACGGTGCCAATCCCGACTGGAAGGGGCAGCCGTCGCCAACAGGCTGCGGGGCCACCGCGATGGCGATGGTGATGAACTACTACCAGTGGCCGAAAGAAGCCTGCACGGAGATTCCTGCCTATGACCTCACCACGGCCCACGAGAATGTGGAGAAGGTGTGGCATATCGACGCGCTGCCGCCGACGACCTTCGACTGGGACAACATGCTCGACAATTACGTGACACCAGAGGGTATCATCGGCACTCCCGAACAGCAGGAGGCCGTGGCCAAGCTGATGCGCTATTGTGGGCAGGGCATCAGGATGAAATATTCCCCACTGGAATCAGCTGCCTACCTCCAATCCGTTGTGGAGGCCCTTGTCAAGTATTTCGGCTATCAGAACACGGCGCAGGTTAGACACCGTATATGCTATAGTATCGACGGCTGGGAGGACTTGATCTACAGCGAACTGGCCAATGGCCGGCCTGTGCTGTATGATGGTTACAACGAGGACTGGGGGCACACCTTCGTCTGTGACGGCTACGACGGTAATGGTCTCTTCCATATCAATTGGGGTTGGGGTGGCTACTTAGATGCCTACTTCTCGCTCTCTGTGCTCAACCCCTATAATATCATCAGTGCGGGAGCCAGCTCCAGCGGCATCGGTTTAAACATCAGTCAGAAAGCCCTCTTCGGCATAATGCCCGACAAGGACGGCACCAGTCCCAAGACGGTTAAGCCTCTCGCATATCTCGATCCCATTAATCCTGTAAGCGTGGTAGAGCCCGACTCTGTTTTTTTCATATACTATTTTATTTCCGGTAGTTATGGCGACGAAGATGTCCGTGTGGATTACGCCATCGGTACCTGCTCAGACGACGGCACCCTCACCCCGGTGTTCATGGGTAATCCCGCCGACAGCATTGTCTATAATTACGAAAACAACCACCACTGGGTCAAAGTCGATTCTACCGCCTTCCAACCAGGGGAATGGATGGCGCTCTATCCAATGGTACGTTTCCGAAACATCCCTGGCTGCGACTGGCAGATGCTGGGTTCCGAGGAATATCAAGTCATGGCAGGCCGCACAACTGGCGGGCAGTTCTTTCTCATCAAGGAAATGCCCAATCTGGAGATTACCAAGGCCGAATTTACCAAGGGACCTGGCCGTATGGGTATGCGCAACGACCTGACGCTGACCATCTGCAACAAGAGCGAGCGCGAGAGTACGATGCCGCTCTGTCTGGTTCCCCGCTATTTCGGTAAGGTCAAGCCGGCTGACATTACATCGGAGACGCCGCGCAGCGAAGGCGAACCTATGTTGGCTGGTGCCTATCTGCGGCCAGGTCAGGACACGGAGGTCACCTTCTGTTTCAAGCCGATGGCCAGCGGAACGGTCGACTTGTTGTTAGTCTGGCCTGACGGTACGCCGCTGGCAGATTACTTCATCGAGGTGAGCGACACCATCGGAAGCTACGATGACTATCTCGTGAACCAAAGTACCTACGAGCTGAAGCCTGGGCAGATTGCCTATCACGTCTGCATTGCGGATAAACCCGAGGCTATCGTCCCTCAGGGCGTACCAGCCGACAACATCTATTTATTCGTCGGCATCCATGATGATCAACGAGAGGCCATCCAAGTAGCCAGGTTAAGTCAGGAAGCCGTCAGCTACATGAGAGCCCTGCCCGAGAAGGCTGGCGACGGCAATTATAAGCTGACGACTGATCTGACGCTCGACGTGCCCCAAAGTGGCTATTACACTGTGGTGTCGTATTTCGTAAACGAGCTGAAAGAGAATCCTTCGGATGACGATATTATCTACAGCGCCCGCCATAAAGAAAGATTCTACTTCGACATGGAGACAGGCATTGCCAGCGTAGCGCGTGAGGATGACGGCAACGGCCGCTATGTCGGTCTGAACGGCGTGGTTACGAACAGCCGTCCACAGCGCAAGGGCATCTATATCCACAAAGGCCGCAAGGTTTTGATGACAAAGGAGTGAAAAAACATTGCGCCCCCACCACCGCTGTCATTCCGAGCGTACTTTCCCCTCCCACCTTGTCATCTCGACTAAGCGAAGCGCATGGAGAGATCTCATGAAATGCGCCCTTAGGCGCAAGCGGCAAGCCGCAGAGATTCCTCGACTACGCTCGGAATGACAAGGAGGGGTGAAAGGAGCGCTTGGTCGAGAAGACAAGGGTGAAGAGGAATAAAAAAACATCCCCTGCTGGCATTGCGCCAACAGGGGACTTAAACAATCAATAAAAAACTAACGTATTTATTTGTTCAAACCACGGTTGTTGATGGTAGTGTTGAGCAAAATTAGATACTTGCGCATCTGTTCATCATTCAGTACATAACGCATCCACTTAACATCGTTGTCGATAGCACGGCGTACAAGAGCCTCACGCTCCTCGTTACCATACTGTGCTGCGAAACTCATCTCAGCGGCAAATGTGTGGTGGATGTTCTCTACAACCTCCTTCTGGTCGTCGGCCAGATTCAAAGCAGAAGAGAGCTTATTCATATTGATATTCATGTCATAAGCCTCTACGTTGCTTACTACGGTTGCGGTCTCGCCTTCAGCAAATGCAGTTGTCATACTCAGCATTGCTACCAGTGTCAAAATCATCTTTTTCATCTTCTTACCCTTTCTTTTCTTTACTCGGAAGGTCTCGTGACCAACCTACTTTAAACTTTTAAATGTTACCCTTAAAAAACTTCTTTATGTCTTTTGACGGAGCAAAGGTACGGCGTTATTTTGAACCAAACAAGACTTTTTGAAGAATTGTGTGCGAACACAATACTTTTATTGATGCATATCAAACCAATTGACACACATCAACCATAGTGTGCAATTTTAAGCCGTAAATAACGAAAATAGAGCATTTTTTTGGAGAAAAAGAAAATTATGAGTAACTTTGCAGCATGATTCAGTATAATACCATAGATAAAATAACAGCCTTTTCGACAGAGCGTGGATGCTTTGACCCTACCCTGCCCTACGATGGTTTCAACATTACGTATTATACTGACGACGACCCTAAGCACATTTCTACATGCAGAAAGATACTGAGCATGATGCTGGAGATAAACGACGACCACCTGATACTGCCACGACAGGTGCACGGCACAGAGATAGCTGAAGTGACTGAGCAGAACATGGGCGACAAGTTTGATGGCATTGATGCGCTGATAACAAAGCTGCCACGTACATGCATTGGAGTATCGACTGCCGACTGCGTGCCTATACTTTTATATGACGCACACGTGCGCGCGATAGCAGCAGCACACGCCGGATGGCGAGGCACTGTGGCACGTATAGGCAGCAAGACCATAGAGGCTATGCAGCAGAGATACGGATCGCGTGCAGAAGACCTGAAGGTAATCATCGGTCCGAGCATCGGCCCTGACTCTTTTGAGGTTGGCGACGAGGTGTACGACGCATTCTGCGAGGCAGGCTTCGAGATGGACAAGATTGCATTTAAGCGTAATGGCAAGTGGCACATAGACCTGTGGCAGGCTAATGCGATAGACATGCAGCGACTGGGTGTGGCTAAGGAAAACATCGAGATATCTGGCATCTGCACCTTTAAGCAGCACAAAGATTTCTTCTCAGCAAGACGCCTCGGAATAAAAAGTGGTAGAATTTATACGGGAATTATGATAAAATGAAAGTAAATAACCAAAAAATCTTTCAGATATTTGGTTGTTTGCTTAAAAACACTTACCTTTGCAGCGCCAGTGGATGAAGCCCTGCTTGTTTAAGGGTACCGCTTAGGCAAGATAAATTGCATAGGAATATGAAAGTATTGAAATTCGGCGGAACGTCCGTAGGTTCCGTAAAAAGCATTCTTAGCTTGAAAAAAATCGTTGAGGCAGAGGCTCGGACGCAACCTGTCGTAGTAGTAGTAAGCGCACTGGGCGGTATCACGGACAAACTGATATCTACCTCACAAATGGCCCTAAAGGGTGATGACAAGTGGCGCGAGGAATTCGACGCAATGGTGACAAGGCATCACCAGATGATAGACACCATCATCACCGATGACAAAAAGCGCGTAGACTTATTCAATAAAGTGGATCAGCTGTTCGACCAGTTGAAGAGCATTTATTATGGCGTATATCTGATTCACGACCTCTCAAAGAAAACAGAAGATACTATAGTTAGTTACGGTGAGCGACTCTCGTCGAACATCGTAGCCACAATGATAAAAGGCGGCAAGCGAATGAACAGCCGCGACTTTATCCGTACTGAGAAGAAGAACGGCAAGCATCGCCTGGCTGCAGAGCTTACTAACGCTCTGGTTCGCGAGGCTTTCAAAGACATGCCCGATGTGGCTGTGGTGCCTGGATTCATCAGTCGCGATAAAGATACTGGCGAGACAACAAACCTGGGACGAGGCGGTAGCGACTATACTGCAGCCATCATTGCTGCTGCGCTGGATGCCGAGGTGCTGGAGATATGGACCGACGTTGACGGATTTATGACTGCCGATCCACGTGTGATCAAGACGGCCTACACCATCAACGAGCTGAGTTACATAGAGGCTATGGAGCTGTGTAACTTCGGTGCCAAGGTCATCTACCCGCCTACCATCTATCCCGTTTGCGTAAAAAACATCCCCATCAAGGTTAAAAATACCTTCAATCCCGAACATCCGGGAACACTGATCAAGGATCATATTGAGAACGACAAGAAACCTATCAAGGGTATCTCGAGCATTAAGGGTACCACGCTCATCACCGTTACCGGACTCTCGATGGTGGGTGTGATTGGTGTGAACCGACGCATCTTTACCACACTGGCCAACAAGGGCATCAGCGTGTTCATGGTGTCGCAGGCTTCATCAGAGAACTCTACATCTATCGGTGTGCGCGATGAGGATGCTGCCGACGCTGTAGAGGTGCTGAACGCCGAGTTTGCCAAGGAGATTGAAGAGGGAGCTATGTTCCCAATGCATGCAGAGAGCGGACTGGCCACAATAGCTATCGTGGGCGAGAACATGAAGCACACTCCTGGTATCGCAGGAAAGCTGTTCGGAACACTGGGACGCTCAGGTATCAGCGTGATAGCATGTGCTCAGGGAGCTTCGGAGACTAACATATCGTTTGTAGTAGACGGTAAGTTCCTGCGCAAATCGCTGAACGTGCTGCACGACTCGTTCTTCCTCTCAGAATACAAGGTGCTCAACCTGTTTATCTGCGGTGTTGGAACCGTGGGTGGCAAGCTGATAGAACAGATTCGCAGTCAGTACGAGACGCTGATGCAGCGCAACGGACTGAAGCTGAACGTGGTAGGTATCGCCTCGTCGAAGGCGGGTATCTACGATCGCGACGGCATCGACCTGGAGAACTATCGTGAGTTGCTGAAAGCGCCTGAGGCTCAGGGAAAGAGCCTGCGCGACGAGGTGCTGGGAATGAACATTTTTAACTCTGTGTTTGTTGACTGTACAGCCAGCAAGGACATAGCTTCGCTGTATCAGACATTCCTGGAGCACAACATTAGCGTGATTGCTGCCAACAAGATTGCGGCATCGAGCGATTACGAGAACTACATGAAACTGAAGAAGACCGCACGCAACCGTGGTGTGTGGTTCCGTTATGAGACTAACGTAGGTGCCGGACTGCCTATCATCGGCACCATCAACGACCTTAGGAACTCGGGCGATAAGATCCTGAAAATCGAGGCTGTGCTGAGTGGTACACTGAACTTCATCTTCAACGAGATAGCTGCTGATGTTCCATTCAGCGAGACTGTTCGTCGTGCTAAGGAGCAGGGCTACAGCGAGCCGGATCCACGTATCGACCTGAGTGGAACGGATGTAGTCCGCAAGCTGGTTATCCTTACTCGTGAGGCTGGCTATCAGGTAGAACAGGCTGACGTAGAGAAGCATCTGTTTGTGCCTAATGAGTACTTCGAGGGCTCAGTAGATGACTTCTGGAAGAAGCTGCCTGAGCTGGATGCTGACTTTGAGGCACGCCGCAAGAAGCTGGAGGCCGACGGTAAGCGTTGGCGCTTTGTGGCTACGATGGAGGATGGTAAGACGAATGTGGCACTGAAGGAGGTTGACGACAATCATCCATTCTATCGCCTGGAGGGCTCGAACAACATCGTGCTGCTAACCACAGAGCGATATAAGGAATACCCGATGCTCATTCAAGGCTACGGCGCAGGAGCATCAGTTACCGCCGCAGGCGTATTTGCAAATATAATGAGTATCGCGAATATTTAAAAGTTAGGCCTACGGATTATACGGATTTTACGGATTAATATTATGAAACATATAATTATTTTGGGAGATGGAATGGCTGACCTGCCTGTTGAGAGACTTGGAGGGAAGACATTACTACAATATGCATCGAAGCCGATGATGGACAGGCTGGCTAAGGAGGGACGCTGCGGACGACTGATTACTGTGCCCGAGGGATTTCCTCCTGGAAGCGAGGTGGCTAACACAGCTATCCTGGGATACGACCTGAATAAGGTTTATGAGGGTCGCGGACCACTTGAGGCTGCATCTATCGGCTACGAAATGGCTGACGATGATCTGGCTTTGCGCTGTAACATCATCAACCTGCAAGACGGAAAGATAATCACTCACAACGGCGGAAATCTGGAAACAGAGGATGCACGAGTGCTGATAGAATATCTGAACGAGACTCTGGCAAAGCCAATAAACGAGCGAGAAGGTTGCGAGCGTGTGAAATTCATCACTGGCATACAGTACCGCCATCTGCTGGTTATCAAGGGTGGCAACAAGTACATAACTTGCGCCCCACCCCATGACCATCCTAATGAGGAGTGGAAACCCCTGCTGGTAAAGCCTGATGAAACTGCCTCTACTTGTCATCTCGAGCGCGCTCGAGCTCTGCTCGCTTGCTACCGAAGGGACGCAAGAAGTCGAGAGATCTCATCCCTTACTGCTGCTGAGACGGCAGACCTACTGAATGAGATGATTCTCAAGTCGCAGGAACTGCTGGAAAAGCACCCGTTCAATATAGAGCGTGCTAAGCGTGGAGAGCGTCAGGCTAACAGCATATGGCCTTGGAGCGGTGGCTATCGCCCATCGATGGAGACGCTGATGCAACAGTATCCTGAGATAAAGTCAGGAACGGTTATATCAGCCGTTGACCTGATTCGTGGCATCGGTCACTACGCAGGACTGAAGATTGTAGAGGTGGAAGGTGCTACAGGTCTGGCCGACACCAACTACGAGGGTAAGGCTCAGGCTGCAATAGAGGCGCTGGAGAACGACGACTTTGTGTTTGTTCACGTAGAAGCAAGCGACGAAGCTGGACACGATGGCGACCTGGAGCTGAAGCTTAAAACCATCGAGTATCTAGACCAGAGACTCATAAAACCAATCTACGAACACATCATGCAGATGGACGAGCCGGTGGCACTGGCCGTACTGCCCGACCACCTTACTCCAGTAGAGATGCGAATACACGTGGGACAGCCCGTACCGTTCCTTATCTGGCATCGCGGAATAGTTGCAGACGAGGTAGAACAATACGACGAAGTAAGCTGCGTATCAGGCAGTTACGGAGTTTTAAAACTTCAAGAATTCATGCATGAATTCATGAAGCTTCAACCAGCCAATGTAAAAATTATAAAATGATAAAATGTAAAAATTATAATTATGAACTACTATAGTACGAATAATCAAGCCCCTATTGCCGACCTGCACAAAGCAGTAGTTAAGGGACTGGCAGAAGATCGCGGACTGTATATGCCCGAGAAGATTAACAAGCTGCCTAAAGAGTTTTTCGATAACATCGAGAAGATGAGCTTTCAGGAGATTGCCTACACAGTGGCAAGCGCATTCTTTGGTGAGGATGTTGATCCTGACGCTCTGCACGATATAGTTTACGACACACTGCAGTTCGACTGTCCTGTGGTGAACGTAAAGGATAACATCTACACACTTGAGCTGTTTCATGGTCCTACCCTCGCATTCAAGGACGTAGGCGCACGCTTTATGGCCCGATTGCTGCAGTACTTTATCAAGCAGGAGAACAACCATAAGGAGGTGAACGTTCTGGTGGCTACATCAGGCGATACAGGTTCGGCTGTGGCTAACGGATTCCTTGGTGTTGACGGCATCCACGTATATGTGCTCTATCCTAAGGGAAAGGTTTCGCCAATTCAGGAGTGCCAGTTCACTACTCTTGGCAAGAACATCACAGCTATCGAGGTAGACGGAGTGTTCGACGACTGTCAGGCTCTGGTAAAGAACGCCTTTATGGACGCAGAGCTTAACGAGCACATGAAGCTTACATCAGCCAACAGTATCAACGTAGCCCGCTTCCTGCCTCAGGCATTCTATTACTTTAATGCGTATGCACGCATGAAAGAACAAGGTAAGGCTGATAATCTGGTGATGTGTGTGCCTTCAGGTAACTTCGGAAACATCTGTGCTGCACTGTTCGGACACGAGATGGGACTGCCTATCAAGCGATTCATCGCTGCCAACAACGCCAACGATATCTTCTACAACTATCTGCAGACAGGCAAGTACGAGCCTAAGCCATCAAAGCAGACTCTGGCAAATGCAATGGACGTAGGCGATCCTTCGAACTTTGCACGTATCTACGACCTCTACGGCAAGAGTCACGCAAAGATTACATCGCTCATCAGCGGTGCAACATACAGCGACGAGCAGATAAAGGCTACTATGCGCGAGTGCCACAAGGATTCTGGTTATATCCTCGATCCTCACGGAGCATGCGGATATCAGGCTCTGAAGGATGGACTGCAGGCTGGCGAGGTTGGAGTGTTCTGCGAGACAGCTCACCCTGCTAAGTTCAAGGAGAAGGTAGACGATATTCTGGGCATAGATGTGGCCATCCCAGAGCGCCTGGCAGCCTTCATGCGCGGCGAAAAGCAAAGCGTCGCCATGACCAAGAACTTCGCCGATTTCAAAGCGTATTTGATGAAAAGGTGAGCCTTCCCCCTCCTTTGTCATCCGAGCGTTCCCCCTTCTTTGTCATCTCGACCAAGCGTTAGCGCGTGGAGAGATCTCATGAATGCGCCCTTAGGCGCAAGCGGCAGAGCCGCAAAGATTCCTCGACTACGCTCGGAATGACAAGGGGGGAATGTAAACTCCGTAGGCAAAACAATAAATCAAAGCGAATCGAGGCGGTCAGAGTATAATTCTCTGGCCGCTTCGTTTGTTTCATCCTCAGTCATATCAACCAATGGATGCATGTTGATATCATCGAGATTGATACCAAAACGATTCATATTCTGATTGGTAAACGTGAGCTGAGCACCAAACAAACAAATGGTCCACGATATCTGCAGCCACAGCATAAACAAAGGCAGAGCGGCAAACGAACCGTAGATGGCGTTGTAGCCCGTAACCCAAATCTGAGAGTGGATATAAAACAACTGCAGCAGTTGCATGGCAATACCCGAAAGGATGCCAGGAACAATCGCACTCTTAAGCTTTACATCGGTATTGGGCATGTAGACATACAACCAGATGAAAAGCAGCGAGAGCAGCAGATAAGGCGAGAAATCGAGAAACAGGCGCATGGCAGGGCCCAGAAGCATAATACCACTCATCTTATGAGCGATGGTGGCCATGAAGATAGAAAGACCCATAGACACAACGATGATGATAGGTACGACGAAGAACATGGCCATATAGTTGGTGAGCGAGCGCATGATGGGGCGCGCATTGCTAACCTGCCATATCTCGTTGAACGTCTCCTCGATGTTGTTTACCAGCATAAGCACAGTGTAGAGCATGAACAACAAGCCCACGCCAAGGAAGATGCCACTCTGGGTGTGAATAAGATAGCTGTTGACGAAGCCTGCCAGCACATCGGCCACCTGAGGCTGAGATGATAGCGCATCGCGAAACCATATCTCGATATACTTATTATATCCGAATCCGCGAGCTATGGCAAAGATAACGGCCAATACAGGCACCATAGCAAGCAAAGTGGAATAGGTTAGCGCAGAGGCCTGAGTCATCACTCGCTTTGTGGTAAAAAAGCGAATGGTAAGGAACAGGATGCGATATATCTCTTTAAACTTCATATTCGATAAAAAAAGCACTGCACCTATAAGCCGGGTTCTGTACCGTGCAAGCACGGCGTCTGTCATTTATCTAGTCCACAAGTCACCTCATGGCTCAAGCGTTCTACCCTCCACCGTATTACTCGGGCGGGCAACCCTCAGACGATGGTATACATGAACTTGCAGCCTCCAGTCGGCACAGCCCAACGATCACCCGTTGGCTGGTGGTCTCTTACACCACCTTCTCACCCTTACCCCCTGATTAATCAGTTCTTTGACTTACGTCAAAGCGCGGGGCGGTTGTTTTCTTCTGCCGGCACCTACTGTCACCAATAGCTTCTACTTTCGGAAGTGGAGTGCCCTATGCTGCCCGGACTTTCCTCTCGCGCGACCTTTCAGAAGCGCCAGCGACAAACCGTTGCAGTGCGTTTTCTGCGTGCAAAGTTACAAATAAAATTCATAAATCAAGAATATTATCAACAAAACTATTGCTATAATTGCAAATATGCAACTAAAATCATAATAAAAACTTAAATTTGTCAGTAATTTAAGATTTTAAGTGTTAATCGCAAATGCGCGTTAAGCATTGGGGGATAAGTGTTAAAATGGGACAAAAGTTAGCGACAAATTGTCAGTATTTCAAATAATGCACTTATTTTTGCACCATCAAAACATGAAAGGAAACAGGATTGTAGAATTTAAAACTTAAAAAAATGAATGAGAATATGAAAAAGATCGTAAATGTAGCAACTCCAGCTGTATGCGCAGTTGCTTTAGTTCTTTCAGTAGTAGCATTCAATAAAACTAACGCTGCTACTGCACCCGCTCCTATTGTTACATCAGCTCCAGCTCCTGCTGGTCAGCCAGTAGACCTTACCTATGCTGCAGAGAAAGCTCTGCCATCGGTGGTTTACATCAAGTCTGTACAGAACTCAAAGATACAGACAGTAGAATATAGCGACCCATTCGAGGAGTTCTTCTCTAATCCATTCGGAGGATTCTTCGGACAGGGACAGGGTCAGGGTAATAACGGTCGCCGTCAGCGCCAGGTACAGACTCCTAAGCGTGCTGCTGCAGGCTCAGGTGTTATCATCTCGGCTGATGGTTACATCGTTACAAACAATCACGTGGTTGATGGTGCCGACGAGCTCACAGTTAGTCTTAACGAGGGTTCGAAGGAGTATTCAGCTCGCGTAATCGGAGCCGATAGGACTACCGACCTCGCTCTTATCAAGATCGACGGTAAGAACCTGCCTGCCATCCAGATTGCTAACAGCGACGATGTAAAGGTGGGCGAATGGGTACTGGCAGTTGGTAACCCTCTGGGACTTAACAATACCGTTACTGCAGGTATCATCTCGGCTAAGGCCCGTACACTTGGTGCAAACGGTGTTGAGAGCTTTATCCAGACCGATGCTGCCATCAATCAGGGTAACTCAGGTGGTGCACTTGTAAACACCCGTGGTGAGCTGGTTGGTATCAACGCTATGCTGGCCTCTCCTACCGGTTCAAACATCGGCTACGGATTCGCTATTCCAACAGCTATTATGAATAAGGTTGTTGACGACCTGAAGCAGTACGGTAACGTACAGCGCGCCATGATTGGAATCCAGGGTAGCGACGTGAAGAGCTACGTTGATGCCAAGAAGGACGAAGGCAAGGAGATTGACCTGGGCACCATGGAGGGTATCTACGTGGCCAAGGTTGTAGAAGACGGTGCTGCCGAGGCTGCTGGTCTGAAGGAGGGCGACGTAATCACAACTATCGACGGTAAGAAGGTTAAGCAGTTTGGTGAGCTTCAGGGCATCCTGGCTAAGAAGCGCCCTGGCGACAAGGTTACCATCACCTATCTGCGCGACAAGAAGAGCCGCACTGCCACCCTCACCCTCAAGAACGAGCAGGGCAACACTAAGGTTGTGAAGAATGCTGATACTGACGTGCTGGGAGCCGACTTCCGTCCGGTTACAGAGGCTCAGAAGAAGCAGCTTGAGATTAGCTACGGTCTGGAGGTTATCAAGGTTAACGGTGGCAAGATGAAGGATGCCGGTGTTCCAAAGGGATTCATCATCCAGCGTGTGAACGACATACCTATGAAGAGTTTCGACGACCTGCAGAATGCAGTGAAGGAAGCTAACAATTCTAAGGATCAGATGCTGGTTATCCGCGGTATCTTCCCAACAGGTAAAAAGGGCGGATTTGTGGTATATCTGCAGAATGAATAACCGAAAATGAAGAAAAAAGGGCCACGAATGTCAAAATTCGTGGCTTTTTTTTGGTTGTTTCAGGAAAAAGCCTTACTTTTGCGCGCAGCTAAAAATAATATTACCACGATGAGACAACTAAAGATCACTAAATCTATAACCAACCGAGAGAGTGCTGCTCTTGAGAAGTATCTGCAGGAGATAAGCAAGGAAACAATGATCTCGGCTGAAGAAGAAGTTGAATTGGCACAGCGTATTAAGAAGGGCGACCAGAAAGCGCTGGAACGTTTAACGAAGGCTAATCTTCGTTTCGTTGTCTCCGTGGCTAAACAATATCAGAATCAGGGACTGTCGCTACCCGATCTGATTAACGAGGGTAACCTCGGACTGCTTAAGGCAGCTGAGCGTTTCGACGAGACGCGCGGATTCAAATTCATCTCGTATGCTGTATGGTGGATTCGTCAAAGCATCCTGCAGGCAATATCAGAACAGAGCCGTATAGTACGACTACCGCTGAATCAGGTGGGATCGGTGAACAAGATAAACCGCGAGATAAACCGCTTTGAGCAGCTCAACGAGCGTCGCCCGTCAGTAGACGAGATAGCTGAGAAGGTAGACCTGCCTCAGGATAAGATTGACGAGGCTATGGCCATCAACGGTCACCAGATAAGTGTGGATGCACCGTTTGTAGAAGGCGAAGACAACAGTCTGCTCGACGTGATGGCAAACAACGATGCTCCTATGGCCGACAACCTGCTGGTTGAAGAGTCGCTAAGATCGGAGATTCAGACAGCGCTGAACGCCCTTAACGAGCGCGAGCGTAACGTGCTAGAGGCATCGTACGGCATCAATCAGCCGGAGCTTACTCTCGAGGAGATTGGCTCTAAGTTCGGACTCACTCGCGAGCGCGTACGACAGATAAAGGAAAAGGCTATCCGCAAACTAAGGAATAGTAAAACGAACAAATTTTTAAAGACATATTTAGGATAAATGAAATTATTGAAACACCTCACTCTCGCCATCGCTATGATGGCATTCGGCAGTAGCAATGTGTCAGCCCAAGATGTAAAAGTTCCCCAAGCTTATATGTTCGGATTTGTAGCTTCGTTCAATGATTCTACAGTATATTTCACTAACATACAGAAGGTAGACAACGTTTGGGTTACCAAAAAGAAGAAGATGCTTGCCGGACGCAACCACTACTCTTATCAGCTCCGCGAGTTCTTTGCGCAGAAGCGACAGCAGCCTAACCGCACTTGCGTGGTAGTGGCAAATGTAGACCGCAAGAAGCTGGAAAAGAAATATATCAAGATGAAGAATAAATATCTGGCTAACAGCAAGAAACCATACGACGTAAGAAGCATAGCCGAAACCGACTTTAAGTTCGAAGCAGTCGATATGAGTAATGAATAAAAAATAAAGCCCTTCGCAATTGCGAGGGGCTTTATTTTTTACCTGGGATTATTTATTTCGAATATCTTCATGCGTTCTTCGAGCATATCGTACTGATGATCCTCGATGAACGATGTGCACACTCGCAGGCCTTCTTGTTCAGAACCGCAGGTTATCAGGCAGATAGCCGAGACACCATAGTACATAAGCTCCTTGGCGAGCTGACCTGATGTCATGCCGGGATAGCCAATTGTGAAGTAGAATCCGTCGGCTATTGGCTCGTCAAGGTCCTTGTCGTAAACCACATAGAAGTTATGACGGCAGAATATCTCCTTCAGTTTCTTGGCACGTTCGCCGTAAACGCTGATCTCCTTGCGGAAGTCGTACTTGCCCTCATAGGCAGCCTTGAGCATGGCTGCCAAGGCATACTGGGCACTGTGACTGGTTCCTGAGCTCAGGGCGTAGAGCATACGGGTGGAGAACACCAGACCGAAAGGTAGACCCTGATAGCGGGCAGCCAGATCGGGGAAATGGCGATGGAACAGCGCATCGCTGATACAAACCACACCGATACGTTCGCCAGCATAGCTGAATGCCTTAGAACCACTGATGAGCAGCATGTAATTATCGGTATAGCGGGCTACAGTGGCCTGATAGGGAGCCTGGAACGGTGTAGAGAGGTTCTTGCGGAAGTCCATGGCAAAATAAGCCAGGTCTTCCATCACAATCACATCGTACTTGGTGGCAAGGTCGCCGATAATCTTCAACTCCTCCTCACGCAGACAGATCCACGAAGGGTTGTTGGGGTTCGAATAAACTATGGCGCAGATGTTACCCTCGCTGAGATAGCTCTCGAGTTTAGCCTGGAGCTTTTCGCCACGGTAGTCGTACACATCGAAGGTCTTGTACTTAACGCCCATCACCTGCAGCTGCATCTTCTGTACAGGGAATCCCGGGTCGATGAACAGCACGGTATCCTTCTTCTTATCGCACTGTGAACAGGTGAGGAAGCTGCCGAAGGTTCCCTGCATCGAACCAGTTACGGGCACACACCCCTCGGGCTTGATATCGATGCCAATAAATGCCTTCACAAACTGCGATGCAGCCTCTTTGAGCACAGGATCGCCCTGGATATCAGGATAGCTATGGGCTATGCCATCCTGCAGGGCTTTTATCTGGGCATCGACGCCTACCTGTGCGGCAGGCAGACCGGGAATACCCATCTCCATCTTGATGAACTCTACCCCACTCTCTTTCTCTGCATTTGCAGCTACCTGTTTCACCTCACGGATAGTGGCCTTGGCAAAATCATCGATGCCAAGTCCAGCCACCAGCGAGTCAACTATTTCTCTTTTAATCGGAGTTTCCATTGTGTTTATTTTTTTTGGCAACGGACTACAGGACTAACAGGACTGATTAATCCGAATAATAAAGTCCTTAAGTCCTGTAGTCCGTTGCTAAATACTAAATATTACTTCTGGGCGGCACGGCCGATGGCGAGGGCCTTGATGTTAGCATCGACGATGGCATCGCCTTTACGGGCGAAGACACGACGGATGGCATCCTCCAGTTTGTCGTACTCAATGCCAAGCGCCTTCTGGGCTGCACCCAACAGGATGACGTTGGCACTGCGAGGCACACCATTGTCCTTTGCTGCCTGCTCAATGTCGAGAACTATCACATTCTTGATACCATTCAGATCCTTCTTAATGGTCTCAATATCAGGATAGTTTGGTATATTCACGAAAGGAGCGCTCGAAGTGATAATCCAACCATCCTTAGCAAGGAATGGCAGATAGCGCAGGGCCTCCATAGGCTCCATCGAGATGATGACATCGGCACCTCCCAGAGGGATAAGATCGCTGCTGATGGGGTTGCTCGAGATGCGCAGATTGCTCTGCACATCGCCACCACGCTGACTCATTCCGTGTACTTCGGCCTGCTTGATATAGAGGTTCTCCTTCATGGCTGCTTCGCCAATGATAGTGGCTATCGAAAGGATACCCTGACCTCCTACTCCACAAAGTATAATATCTGTTTTCATGAAACATTAAACATTAAACATTAAACATTATTTAGCTGCTGCCTTTTTCTGCTTGAGGTGGCGCTGCAGCGTCTGCATGCACTCACGACGAGGAATAATCACACTCACACCGTGATAGTTGATCTCATCGCGGATGGCCTTCGTAATCTCAGGCATATTCTTAGGTATTGGGTTAACCACCTTAAGGTGATCCTCCGAGAGGCCCAAGCCCTTACAGATAGCCTCGAACTTGTTGGTGCCTGCAGAATCCTGACCACCAGTCATAGCCGTTGTGAGGTTATCGCTGATGATAACGGTGATGTCGGCATTCTCGTTGATGGCATCAAGCAGTCCGGTCATACCGCTGTGGGTAAAGGTAGAGTCGCCGATAATGGCTACGGCAGGCCACTGACCAGCATCGCTGGCACCCTTGGCCATGGTGATAGAGGCACCCATATCTACGCAGCTATGAATGGCCTTGTAGGGAGGCAGGAAGCCCAATGTGTAGCAACCGATATCGCCAAACACACGGGCGTTAGGATACTCCTTCAGCACCTCGTTCAGAGCAGTGTAAACATCGCGGTGTCCACAACCCTGACACAATGCAGGTGGACGTGGTGTTACATCCTCGCATGGAGCATAGCTCTCGCTGCTCTCAAGGCCTAAAGCCTTCTTCAGGAAGTCTGGGTTCAGTTCGCCTGTACGAGGCAGCTCACCTGTAAGGCGACCCTTGATAACTGCATTTCCAGGCATCACACCGCGAACCTGATCCTCGATGAATGGCTGACCCTCTTCGGCTATCAGCACCTGCTCGCAGTCGTCAGTCATGCGGCGGATAAGCTTCTTAGGTATAGGATACTGGCTGATCTTAAGCACTGGGAATGGGCATCCGTTAGGATAGCACTCCATCAGATAGTTATATGCAATACCGCTGGCTATAACGCCCAACTTATGGTCGCTGCCATCGATATACTTATTATATTTGCTGTCTACAGCCATCTGCTCAAGCACAGGCTGCTGACCAGTTACAATCACATTACGCTTGCGTGCAAAGGCAGGCAGCAGCACCCAGTTACTTGCCTGAGCATCGTAGTTAAGCTCGTTCTGTGGGCGTGGTTCGTCCTTAACCTCAACTACAGCACGGCTGTGGGCCATACGTGTTGTTACACGCATAAGTATTGGCAGATGCAGCTGTTCTGAAAGGTCGAAAGCCTCCTGCATCATGTCGTAGGCCTCCTGCTGCGAGCTAGGCTCGAGAGTAGGAATCATGGCAAACTTAGCGTAGAAACGCGAGTCCTGCTCATCCTGCGATGAGTGCATCGATGGGTCGTCGGCCACCAGAACCACTACTCCACCGTTAGTACCCGTCATAGCCGAGTTAACAAATGGATCGGCACAAACGTTCAGTCCCACATGTTTCATACACACCAGTGCCCTCTTGCCCATATACGACATACCGAGTGCAGCCTCCATAGCCGTCTTCTCGTTTGTGCTCCAACGACGGTGGATGTTGCGCTCCTTGGCAATAGGCGACTCCTGGATATACTCGGTAATCTCCGTTGATGGAGTGCCGGGATAGGCATATACACCACTCAGACCAGCATCGATAGCGCCCTGAGCAATAGCCTCGTCTCCCAATAATAGCTTTTTCATTTTTGACTAATTTACTATTTATAATTTTCGATTATCTATTTACAGTTTCATTATCATGGGCAAAGGTAGGCTTTTTTTCGCAAATAGCCAAAAAAATACGGCTTAATTTGCATAAGCCGTATTTTTATTCAATCGTATTACAATTTTTACATTTTTACATTTTCTAATTATTACATTAGAAGGTATATCCCAATGTGAGCAGGAACTGGTTGCGCTTGTTGGTTACCTTGCTGACACCAGAGACAAAGGTGGCTGAAGAGTATATTGCAGAATAGTCCTGGAACGGATGGAAATCACCATCGGTCTTGCTCAGCTGATAAGCCAGGTCGATATTCATCTTACCTACCTTGTAGCCTACACCAACTGTGAGGCGCTGGGTGTCCTTCCAGTTCACATAGTCGGTGGTAGAGGCATACATGGTGCCTGGGCTGTCGACAGTCATGTCGCGAACGCCATCCATCTTGTAGCCACCTGTCAGATAGTTGTAACCCAGTCGGAAAGCAACCTCAGGAATGGGCTTGTACTCAGCACCCACCTTGAATGTAGAAACACCCTTGAGCGACTTCTCGGTGTTACTCTTCATGGCATAGTCCTTAGAGGTCTCAGCATTGTCATAGTAGTCGTAACCATCGATAATGCGGTTCTGACTGGCACCGTAGTCGGTATACTCATAAGTAGCGCCTAAGGCCAACTGTGTGCCTACGGTAGTACCCATGCTGAGTCCGAATCTCCAAGGAGTGTGGTAGGCAAACTCGTAGCTCTGCTCGCTGTAGCCCTTATCCCACGATCCGTAAGGCGTGTTGTTATACAGCACGGTAGAGTTGCTCGATGTGAGCTGATACCATGTTGGGGTATGGATATAGGCACCTACACGGAAAGCTGACTCCTCCATAGGACGAACGATCACACCGAACTTCAGGTCGACACCGTTACCGGTTATCTTGCGCTCGTCGCCATACGATACAGCTCCGCAAAGACCACTTCCATCGAGCAACTGCTCTGTGTACTCAGAGTAGCCCTTATAGCGTACGTCCTTGATGCCAACAGTAATTCCCCAGAAGAAACGATCGTTATAGTTACCGCTCAGGTTGAAGTCGTAGTCGGCAATCCAACCTCTGTGAGCTCTGTCGAATGTATAGCCGTTGGCATCATTAAAATAGAATTTACCATCATTGGGGTCGAGCAGCAGCGCATTAGCGTTCATAAAGTCGGCCTCGGTAAAGCTGTACGAACGATAGTCGGTACCAGGTTCCCAGCCGATGATGTCGCCGCTTGTATTCTCTTCCATATCGTAGATTCCACGATCCCACTTTGCGTAGGTCAGTCCGTTCTGCGAACATCCAATCAGCGTGTTTGCAGCCGACAAAATCTGATCGAAGTTACGACTCTTGTGGTAGTTGAATCCCACATTAATAAACGACTGTGGACTAATTCTTGCCGAATAGACGAAACCAGCCTGATCGAAGCTCATGTTGGTTTTGCTCAGTCCGTCGAACTCCTGAGCATCAGCCTGCGACTGAAGTCCGAAGCTCACGCTGGCTGTAGAGTGGCGGAAGAGTCCGATACCCGCAGGGTTACTACTCATGGTAGATATGTCGGCACCTAAAGCCTCCATAGCTCCACCCATACCCACATAGCGGGCAGTTCCGTTCAGATCGCTGCCAAGCAGGCGAGCGCTCTCATATGTATCCTGTGCAGCAGCTGGCAATCCCATGCCCATAGCAATCACTGCCAAAATCATCTTCTTCATAATGGCTATCTAATGTTTAATGTTTAATCTTTAATGTTATCTGCGACCGCCAGCACGGCCTCCTCCGCCGCCACCGCCAGAGCGCGTACCACCACTGAATCCGCCTCCAGAGCTACTACGGCTTCCGCCACCGCTGCTAAAGCTACCGCCTGAACTACGGCTGCTCGACGATGAGCTAGAGTAAGAACGGTTGCCAGAGTTAGAGTTGCTGTAAACAGTGTTTCCACCACGACGGCCACTGAAGTTGCCGCTACGGCTGCGCTCATTGTTACCACTGGTGTAAACACGTCCGCCACTGGCACTGGTAGCGCGATCTCTCAGACTGCCCATACGATGGCTGCTAGTAGCAACTGTGTTACGATGAGCTGGACGGTAATCGGTACGTCCGTATACACTTATAGTACCAGAGTTGCCTGTAGATCTGTAAGCGTAGTGACGACCACCACCTCCGCCAGGATAGTATGGATAATAGTGATAGTATCCACCATGCCAATAAGGTGAGTACCAGCTGTAGTATGAGCCGTAATATGGCCATCCCCATGAGCTGTACCATGGGTCGTACCATCCGTAGTACCAGGGATCATACCAGCTGTAGAACCATGGACTATTGTAGTTATACCAATAGCTGTTGTACCAAGGGTCATACCATCCGTAGCGGCTATAGTACCAGGGACTATGCCATCCCCATGTACTTGCTCCTGCGCGATATCCTGCCCAGAATGCAGCATTGCTACTCACGTCGTAGTCGTCAAAGCGCACCAACTGTTTTGTCAGTGCGTAGTCCTCGGCCTCCACACTGTCGTTAGGATAAACACCCTTACCCTCAGCAAAGTCTATCACGTCCAATTTGGTTGTATCACCGTCTATCACCTCGTAGCTGCTCTTGGCCTTAGGCTGTGGAGCCACCACGGGGGCGTATTCCTTCACCTTCTCTACCTGTGCCTTCTTCTTTTTAGGTACGAAGTAGAGATCGTCATCCTGAGCCTGCATCGACAGAGGCATGGCTCCGATCAGCATTGAAATTAATAACAGTTTTTTCATCTTCTTACAGTATTTAATGATTCACGTTGCAAAAATACAACGAATTTGAGTGCAAAAATAGGGAAAAACCCTAACTTATGATAGGATTTTCCCTATTTTTTGTAATTTTGCCTCAAAAATTAACTAATTATGAATTATTTCGAAGTAGAATTCATCATTAATCCCATGTCGGACGATGCTTCCGACCTTCTTGCAGCCCTTGCTGGCGATGCAGGTTTCGAGACCTTTGAGGAGGCCGAAAACGGACTTAAGGGATATGTTCAGCAGAGTCTTTTCGACGAAGATGCTCTGCGCAGTTGTATTGCCGATTTCCCCATTGAGGGCACCAATATAATATATAATGTACGCGAGGCCGAAGATCGCGACTGGAACGAGCAGTGGGAACAAGAAGGATTCGAACCCATCATCATCCCTCCCATTGCAATTCACGATGGTCGCCACCTACCCGAGTGCGAAAGCGAGATCTCTATAGAAATCGACGCAAAGCTCGCCTTTGGCACCGGTACTCACGAAACCACAAGGATGATATGCAAGGAACTCATTTCAACGGTTCCTGAGCTTGAGGAAGGACGCGTCCTTGACTGTGGTACCGGCACAGGCATTCTCTCCATAGCAGCCCTTAAACTAGGCGCCAGTGAGGCTGTAGGTTACGACATCGATGAGTGGAGCGTCGATAATGCTCGACACAATGCCGTTATCAATCGCGTAGACGATCGCTTCACCTCACTGTTAGGCGATGCTAGTGTCATTGACACCATCGAAGGTGATTTCGATTTAGTTTTGGCAAACATCAACCGTAATATATTACTGGCCGATATGCCACGCTTTGTAAGCAAGATGCATAGCGGTTCAAAGCTCATTCTCAGCGGCTTCTACACAGCCGACAGCCCTCTGCTAATACAGAAAGCTGCCGACCTGGGATTGACGTTCGTTTCGCAGAATCAAGACCAAGATTGGGCATGTTTGGTATTCAAGTATTAATATACAAGAAATATAAATTATAAATATTGTTAATATTACACCAAAATTGCACGAATCTCAAATAAAATCAGTACCTTTGCACTCGATTTTTAATGGTTAAGGTTTATGGTTGATTAATTTAGTTTTTTACTGATAGAGGCTAGCAGTGAATGCTCGCCTCTATTTGTTTTATGTATCTACCACAAAATCAAGCATATAGAAAAATATAGCTACCGCCACTTATGATTGAGTGCCGGTAACTATGTGTTTATAGGATTAAGTTTACTTCTTCAGGGTTGAGGTAAAAATGTCGGTCTTTACCTCCCATCCATTGACAATACGCTGGTTTGTGTTATTGATGTTACCATTGATAAAGCCTACGGTCATGCCGTCTTCATCGAAGGTGCTGCCATCGATATGATCTTGCTTAGCCTCGAAGCGGCCGATGAGGTTCTCGCCATCGTCGAACTCCATCAGAACCATCAGCACAACGTAGCGGCAGATGAGTGTGCCAAAATCGTTGCGGCGATACTGCCAGCCGGTGGTTTCGGTTCCGATGTTGCCTACAAGGAACATGTGGTCGCTCTTGCTGTCGATACGGCAAGAAGAGCCTCTGGCTGGGGATGTGATACCACCGAACTTCTTATCGAACAGCTGTTTTACACGTGGGATAATCGACTCGTCTCTTAACTGCCAATCAAGATATCCCTCTTTTTTTAGGGCCTCGACTGACCAGAAACCGTGAACAGTTCTATCGTCAGAAGTAGACTTCAAGTCGTACATCATCTTCTCGCCTGTATTAGGATCGGTATAGATAGTGCGGGCAACGGGGCTCTTTGGTAGTTCTGCACTTGCATCAAAAGGTTTAGTGCCCACCTGCTTGAGTTTCTCATTCAACTCGGCAGCCTGCTTCTCTCTGAGTTGTTTCTCATACTCTTCGTTCTTTTTTTGCTGCTCCCAGTATGCATCCTGAGAAGACTTGCCTGTTACGACCGACTTTGCTTTCTTAAGCAGTTTTCCGAACTGTGCATCAGCCGCTGTGCTGAATGCGAACATGGCGACAAGCACCATAATTGAAGTTTTGATTGATTGTTTCATAATGATAATATTTTAAAAGATTGTGTTAATTAATTTCTTATCACAACAGCATCGGGATAACGTTGGGGATCGAAACGGAAGTATTCGTCTGTAAGCCCCGTACGCAAGTCGGTGACGGTCATAGTGATGGAGGTACCCTCCTGTTCCATAGACAGTTTGCGAAGGTAATAAGTATTCTTGCTTACCGTTACAAAGATCTCGTTGGGGAGCGCCTTCTCCTGCTCTACAGGCTCGCTAAGGGTTATTACATAGCAGTCGGCATCTGTCTTCATTGTGGCCTTGCGGTACTTATCAAGAATATCAAGGTCCAAGTCCATCGGGCTCTTTTTGCGCTCGACTGCCTTTTGGACGATAACGGTGTCCTTCTTCTCTGTATCGTCTAGGCCAAGCGATGGTGTATGCGACCACTCCCACTCATCGGTGCCATCGAAACCCGTTTCCGACTTTGCTTCGATACCAAACACCTTGGCGGTTACTAAAGCCTTAGACAGTTTGCCTTTCGAGCTGGCTACGATGTGGCACGACATCATATCAACCTCGCCCATACCTACTTTGAAGTCCATGTTGTACTCCACTCCAGCAGGGTTCTGCATCGCCTTCACGCACTTCTGCACCACATCCTTGACTTTGCTGTCAATCTGAGCCTGCAGCGGCAGCATTGCCACCACAGCAAGCATCAGCGTCATTATACTTTTCTTCATGATGATAATAGATTACTTCAACTTAAGGCCTGGAATCATCTTTTCAAGGAGGATTGGCTTATACTTTGCCTCGTCGCTTGTGAGGCACCAGAACAATCCACGGAAGCACTCTTCGCCAGGCAGTGCTGCATCCTTAACAGCAAACCAATAACGCACCTGATTGTCATTAATGCCGCGAACGTAAACGGTGTTGCCCTTAACTACAGGCTCGTCGCATTTAAATCCTTTGTCCTCCAAAGACTCCTTTCTATCGTCGCCAAAATCCTTCAGTGTCGCAAGTGTAGCGCAATATGGATCGATTACAACTTCGAACAAGTGGTAGTCGTCAATATAAAATCCATCGACATCGCCCCAAACTATTTTGGGCTGATAATCTGCAGGGTAAACAGCAATGAACTTGTCGAACTCATGGGTTTTAACATCCTGAGCATTAGCTGTGACACACATGGCTGCGAAAGCCAGAAACATCATAAACTTTTTCATAACATCTTTGATTATAAATGATTAATACTATAGTGAATTAATTAACTCTTTTAATTGCCGCTTAACCTCCCATTTAACCATATCGCGCATGGCGAGCAGGAGTCTAGCCTGGTCCTCAGTATAGCTTTTGGCAGCTTGATGCCTGAGGTTGGTTTTATCGTCGGGAGTAATCTTATCCATCAGCGTTTTGTAACTTTTTGATTTCGGTTGCAAAGTTACGACGAAAAAGCACAAATTCCTTCAGCAAAAAACGCGGAAATTTGTGCAGAATCTTCCAAAATGCGCCATTTCAACACATTTTAAACATTTTTACTCAGTTTGAGCCATATAATCGCTTGGAGTAACCCCGTAGAATCGTTTGAAGGCTCGGCCGAATGAGCCTTGATCGTCATAACCACATTTTAGAGCAACATCTAAAATAGTGGATTGGGGCGTGAAATTATCAAGCAGTTGGCGCGCCTTCTGCATGCGAATGGTGGTGATGTAGCTATGTGGAGTCTCGCCAGTTATCTCCTTGAGGCGGAAGCGGAACTGGGAGGTGCTCAATGCCATCTGTGATGCAAGTGCATCAACATTTACGCTGTTGGTTTCTATCTGCTCTATTATGATGCTCATGGTACGTGAAAGGAAGTCCTTGTCGCGGGCAGAGAGTTCATGCTGCTTGTCAGCATGCACGTTCTCGTATCGCTGGCGCAACTCGTCGATAGTCATGGTTACCTCGTTTAGTCGGCGGCGCTGAAGTGTAGCACGACGACGCTGTTTTAATACCAGACCTGCAGCCACGGCAAGCATAGCGATGCTAACGATGACGATGATGACCAACGAGCGTTGGGTTCTGGTGTTCTCCTCAGTCAGACGAGTATTGCCAAACTCGGCATTGTAACGAGCTAGAAGGTCGGCTGCTCCGTTGTTGTAGAGCGAGTCGCGCAGAAGATCGAATCGCTCAAGCTCCAAAAGGGCACTATCGGGATTGATGGTCCATAGGGCCTGATATAGTCCGTCGCGAGCATGCATCTCGTTGTAAGGATTACCCATCTCGTGACACAGACTAACGGCTTCGCGCAGATATGGCACGGCTTGTCGCTCTAAAAGGTGCTTCTCAGTATCGTCACATCCGTCCTCACGGCTCATTGAGAGCAGCGTGTGGCCAACCTTATTGAGCGATATGGCCAGCGACTGGCGGTTGCCCTCACGACGGAAGTAAGGTATGATGGTATCGAAGATGGCCAAAGCCTCCTTGTGCTGCTTCATACCCAACAGGATGGCAGCCTTCTGCGACAGACGTACGCGAAGTTTCATCTGTCGATTGTCCTCGCGCTCCAACTGTATGGCTCGCTCGATATAGCGCTGAGCAGCGTCGAAATTATTCATAGAGAACTCTGTCTCGGCTGCAGCACCACAATACATGGCAATGCGGGCACGGTGGTTAATTTCTTCGGCCAACTTGAGAGCCTCAAGTATGTACTTAAGTCCCTCCTGCGGCTGCTTGGCATCAACATAAATAGCGCCTATGGTGTTGAGCGACGAAGAAATCATCTCCTTGTCGCCGCTGGCACGATCCATAGCGTTGCACTCTTTGGCATAAAGAAGGGCCTTCTGGTAGTCGGACTGTCGCGAGGTACACACGGCAAGTATACTTAGCTCGTCGGCCACCTCGTCGGTCATGCCCAGTTTGCGAAGCATTGGCAGTGCCTGTTCGCCCACAATGACAGCACTATCATAAAGCTGCTCTTCATAGTAACGGCCGCTGGCCTCATATAAACGCATGGCCTGCAACCTGGTCTGATCTTTCCTTTCTCCTAAAGCATATGGTGCAACCATGCCCAACAACAGGATGATCAAAAACAGTTTTTTGAATGGTATAAAAAAGGTAGATGTTGATGTCATTGGTTATTCGATTTAGATTTCGATAAATAGTTACTCTTTTTCGAAGATCATCTCGCCGGTGAAGGAGATGGGATCGCGCTGGATGGGCTGGACATCGATGCTGGAGCTACCGTTATCGAAAATCTGGAGGCGATAGGAATAGCTATCTTCATCATTCTTTACCTTAATGTTAATCTCGCGCAGACCGTTCTTCTTGACGGTCTCGTTATATGAGCTTATGGGGGCTGAGAAGCCGAGTCCTACCCCACCACCATATGGTGCACTGAAGGCACGACCTACATAAGGAAGACTAGAGATGAGCGAATCGTTGCGTACCACAAGCGAGTAGCCTGAGACACTCTTAGAATAACCCTTGGAAGTGGTCATACGACGAACATCGATGGTGTACTTGCGGGTGTTGAGAGCTGCGGTTACATTCTTAATTGTTTCAGCCTTCTGGGCTGCACGCTCTTCCTGGCTGGCACACGACACGATACACACACTTGCTACAAGCATAAGAACGAGAATACTGATTCTATTCATAGTCAGGATAGCTATTTGATTATTGATTAATATTTACAGACGAATTCCCACGCAGGCGTTAATACTCCAGTCGGTGAGATGCCCTTTGGTGGTATCGAATTCAAAGCGGAACCTGTTTAACAGGGCATAGGTATTGAAGAACCAGTTACCTGTGTTATAGGTTACCGACAAGCGGGCGTCGAGTATCACGGTCGCATCGCTTCGGTGGGAGGTCTTAAACTCCTTTTCATATGGAGAGTAAATCTTATTGGCTCCCTCGGAGGGATAGATTACATAGTCTTCGATATCGATATCAGCATCGTCGTCACTTAAAGCCGCCTTGCGTAAGTTGGAGTTATAATGCCACACGTCAATCTTATTTGAGACGGTGATCATAGGCATGGCCATGGCGCTGATGAGCAGGCCCTTACAGGGAACAAAGTTATATGCATAGCCTGGACCAATGGCAAACTGATACTGTTTGATCTTACCGATATCATTCATCATCAGAATAAAGTCGGCATCAGGATTATTGTCGTAGATGATGGTTGACTTGTAGTACATGGCGCCCACCATGAACGAGCCTGCAGAACGCTTCTGAAACACGCTCTGATCGTAGGCTGCGCAATAGGAGAAACGCTTGCCATTGAACAGATAATAGCCATCGAGTGATACTACCTTTACATACATAGGGTCGATAAGATAGTAATGACCATCACCCGACTCATGGTTGCCAGAAATATCATCGTATTCAAAATGCACGGTAGGCTCATCGGTTTCGAAACGGTGTATACGAAGGTTCACTCCATAAGAACCGCCTGTGGCACCAAGTTTGAAGAGACTACCCTTATTGCCACCCACATTAACGCTATAGCCGAGACCATAGCCGCGATAGCCTGCCCAGAAACCTACATAGCTTGACACATCGGTCTTTACGCAGGGTTCCCAAGTAAACATTCCTTTTACATCCTCGAACATGGCGCTGCCGTCGAACTGCGACTTGATATGAACGTCGCTCTGGTTAATGTTGCCCTGAACCATTACCTGCCAGGGCTTCTCGGGAGCATCGATATAACGGCGATCGACACCCCTTACGCTCATTGAATCAATAAAGCATCCAATTTTCTTAACAAACTCAGGCTGAGCTGCTGCGTCGACACAGCAGAATACGGTTAATAGAAATATGAGTTTTTTCACGTTAGCAGCGGTTTGTTAAAGGTAAATGGGCCCCCGGCCTATGGATAAGGTCGAAGGGCCCGCAAACTACTAAAAAAACACAAGTATTGATTATTTCTTCTCAGCCTTAGCCTCATCCTTAGCCTCGGCAGCTGGCTTAGCTGATGGCTTGTAACGCTTGTTCAGACCGTTGATAACGTCCTGAGTAACGTCGAGCTTCTTGTCGGCAATCAGGATATTGTCGCCAGACTTAGCAAGAATCAGGTCGAACTTCTTATCCTTGTTGTAAACCTTCAGGAAGTTCTGCAGTGAATCGCGCAGTGCCTCGTTGAACTTAGCTGTCTCGCTGGCCAGCTCGTTCTCAAGACGTGCCTGAAGCTCCTGCAGATCGCGCTGCTGGCGCTCGATGGCAGCCTGCTGAGAGGCAGCCTGCTCGCGGCTCTGGAAACCGTTATTATTCAACTTCTGCTGGAAGTTGGCAGCGGCAGCCTGCAGTGCGTTACCCTTCTGGTTGAGGGTGTTGCGGGCGTTGTTGCTCTTCTTCTGAAGTGTTACGCTGTAATCCTTTGCAAAGGTGTACTGAGTCATCAGTGAATCAACCTCAACATAAGCGATTTTAAGGCCGTCGCCGCTTGCTGCAGCAGCTGGCTGATCGTCCATCTTAGGACTCTGGTTGTTGCACGATACCATCATAGCTGCGATGGCCAGTGCAGAGAAAATGTACTTTTTCATTTTTAATTATTGTAATATTTCAAATTTAATTTTTACATTTTATCATTTTTACATTCTTCACTTCTCCGAAACTGCAAAAGGACTCTTGGTGCGAAGTTCGCGATCCTGATCCATCACACAGTGTATACCTCTATCTTTCATCGCCTGCGAATCGTGAATATGCTGCGATGAGAACTCGCCGTTGCGCTTAAAAAGCACCTTTACGAGCAAAAATGCCATGCATATAGCAATTATTAACGTGGTTATGAGTAGAGTCTCAATCATTTTTTATATCTTTGCGGCTGCAAAGTTAAGCATTTTATATCGAAATCAAACAAAAAAAGCATTAATAATGAATAAAAACGATTTAAAACCTGCAGTTGTGTTCGCAGAATTTGCGAAGATTAACGAAATTCCGCGTCCTTCGAAGCGCGAAGAGAAGATGATTGAGTACCTGAAGAATTGGGGCGAGAGTCACAATCTGGACACAAAAGTTGACGAAACAGGAAATGTAATTATACGCAAACCTGCCACTAAGGGTATGGAGAACCGCAAGACGGTTATCCTGCAGAGTCACATGGATATGGTATGTGATAAGTTGGTGGATGTGGAGTTCGACTTCGACAAGGATGCAATCAAGACCTACGTTGACGGCGAGTGGCTTACTGCCGAGGGAACAACTCTGGGTGCCGACGATGGTATCGGATGTGCTATCGAGCTGGCTATCCTGGCAAGCGACGACATCGAGCACGGACCTATCGAGTGCGTATTCACACGCGACGAGGAGACCGGACTGAGCGGTGCTGAGGGTATGAAGGCAGGATTCATGACTGGCGACTACCTGATTAACCTCGACTCGGAGGATGAGGGCGAGATATTTGTATCGTGCGCAGGCGGACGTAACACTACTGCCAAGTTCACATTCCAGCGTCAGGAAGCTGCTGCCGGTAGCTTCTTTATGAGCGCACAGCTGAAAGGCTTGGTTGGTGGACACTCTGGTGACGACATCAACAAGAAGCGTGCTAACGCTATCAAGATTCTGGGTAGATTCCTATATCAGGAAATGAACCGCTATGAGGGTATACAACTGGCTGAGTTCCACAGCGGAAAACTGCATAATGCAATCCCACGCGACGGACAGTTTGTGATTGCTGTACCAAATGCCATCAAAGAGAATGTAAAGGCCGATTGGAACGTATTTGCTGCAGAAGTAGAGGACGAGTTCCATGTAACCGACACTCAGATGGTATGGACTATGGAGAGCGCAGATGCACAGAAGGTGATTGATCCAGAGGTTGCCAAAAAGTTTATATGGGCTATCCAGGCTGTAGATAACGGCATATATGCCATTTGTCAGGACGAAGCCTTAGGCGGAATGGTTGAGACATCGAGCAACATCGCAAGCATTCACAGCAGCGAGAACGCTATCGAGATTCTGAGCAGTCAGCGTTCGAACGTCATGTCGAACCTCGACAATATGTGCGCCACAATCCGTGCCACATTCGAGCTGGCTGGTGCTCAGGCTGTATCAGGCGACGGTTATCCCGCATGGAAGATGAAGGCTAACAGCGAGCTGCAGAAGATTGTTCGCGAGAGCTACGTTAAGCTGTTTGGCAAGGAGCCAGTGGTTCGTGGTATCCACGCTGGTCTGGAGTGCGGACTCTTCTCAGAGCGCTACCCACAGCTTGACATGGTGAGCTTCGGCCCTACACTGCGATATGTACATACTCCTGACGAGCGCCTGCTGATTCCTACTGTACAGATGGTATGGGATCATCTGCTTGATGTTCTTAAAAACATTCCACAGAAATGACACATACGCGCGCGTACATAATAAATATAGCGTTATGCCTGGGTGTGCTGTTTGTTGCTTCGTGCGGCAAGCAGCACACTGCCGAGCAGACAGTGAAGAACTTCGTGGCTGAAAACATGAAAGAAGGCGTAGAGACCAAACGTCTGGATTTTGGTGACTTGGGCACTACACGCCACATCAATGATTCACTCGTTGCAAAAATGCGAAAAAACGGTGCTGAGCTGTTTAAAAACGACATTGCATACGGCAAGGTGCCTACTGGCGAGGTTTACTATCTGAGAATGAAATACTTACACGAAGGAGACACGCTGCAAAACACCTTCTATCTCGACTCAGAGCTTAAGGAGGTTATTGCATTCAAATAACTTTTTCAAAAAAAAGTAGCATAAAAATTTGGAGGATTCAAAAATAAGTAGTACCTTTGCACCCGCAATCGAGGAGATGCCCCAAGGTTTACAGCTCTAGGGTCCTTTTGGAAGGATGGGTGAGTGGCTGAAACCAGCAGTTTGCTAAACTGCCGTACGGGTTCCCGTACCGGGGGTTCGAATCCCCCTCCTTCCGCACCGAGAGGTGTTTTTTGAAATGTTGGTCGATTCATCTAATGGTTAGGATACAAGATTCTCAATCTTGGCATAGGGGTTCGATTCCCCTATCGACTACAACATCTTTGACATTCTGGTCGATTGAGTCTTCGACTCTTTCTCCCTCGCGACTCGACAATTCAAGCAAGTTTGATTGTTCTCGCTACTCGGTCGATTCATCTAATGGTTAGGATACAAGATTCTCAATCTTGGCATAGGGGTTCGATTCCCCTATCGACTACAAAATAAAAAGTTTCCGGTTATTCGGAAACTTTTTTTTGTATAACTATGGTATGTCATTTCTGTGCAGCCGTTCATCAATTTATTCTAGTCATGTGATAGCCCATTCTATTCAACTGCATAGCGGCTCCAAACAGGTAGAGTTGATGCAGGCACGAAACGTAGGCATCGAAAGCCTCCTTGGTTCCAGGCTCTATACGCTGGTGCATCAGAGCATTATATACCCGTGAGGCACACTCGCCAGTCAACTTCTCCAAAGCGGTGTAGTCAGCACCTTGCAGCAAAAGTACATCTTCACGGATATATTCGTCCATTGAATCGTAGCCCCTCTTGTCTCGCATGTAGGCATAGAGGTCGTCGATCTTGGAATAGATATCCCATTCCGTGTCCCACATCTTAGCTACAGCCATGCCAATATACATCATCCATCCCAGAGAGGCCGAAGGGAAGTTCTGAAACTCGCGGATGCCATCAGGGATGTAAGCTTTTGCTATCTCCTCCCATTTGTCTTCAACATCGGGACACTCAGGCAGACGTTCATCAACCTCGCTCATTGACTGCAGGAACTGGTGTAAATCCTTATGCAATATCTCTTCAAAATTCTCCATAATAGTATTTTCACGAATAAACTCCTATGGTACAAGTCAATCCTAAGGAATCAATAATGAGGAATCGCCATAGCTCAGGAAACGGAAATCGTTTGCCAGAGCATAATCATATATCTTATGCCAGTCGCCTTTAACGAAAGCACTTACCAATAGCAGCAGTGTAGACTGAGGCTGATGGAAGTTTGTTACCAACATCTTTACGATGTGATACTCGTAGCCTGGAGCTATGATAATCTGTGTGCTACTGTGCAGAACCTCCAAACCGTGGGCATCCATCCAGGCACCTAAAGCTGTTAGCGATTCTACTGTGCTAACGCTTGTTTCTGTATCGTAAGGTTCCCACTGGTTTACATGCAATTCATCCTCAGAGGCATCAGGATTCTTAATCACTTTCAGCCCCATATAATACAGACTCTCAAGCGTTCGAACACTAGTGGTACCAACGGCTATAGCGCAGCCATCGTGAGCAATAAGCTTGCGGATGGTATCACGACGAACAGAAACATACTCAGTATGCATCTCGTGCCCCTCTATCTCTTCGCTCTTTACGGGTTTGAAAGTTCCAGCACCTACGTGAAGTGTAAGTTCCTCACGCTCGACGCCATGAGCATCAACAGCAGCCAGGACTTCTGGTGTGAAATGCAGACCAGCTGTAGGCGCTGCAACACTACCTTTTATCTTGCTGTACACAGTCTGATAAGTAGTTTTGTCACTCTCCTGTGTCTCACGATTAAGATATGGTGGAATAGGCAGTTCACCCATTGCATCAATAATTTCAGCAAAAGAGAATCCCCCAGTCCAGGTAAAATCTATGCGATGACTAGTGCCGTGAATCGGTCCACGGGTGGCTGTTACCTTAACATCAGAATCCTTAATCTTTATCTCTCTTGTAAGGGTTCCCTCTTTCCACTTCTTGAGGTTACCCACAAGGCAATACCAAGAGCATTTCTCGGATGTTTGGAACATCAATTCATAATCCGAAGGACAAGCCGGCTCAAGCAGAAACACTTCAATAAGGGCACCTGTATCCTTGCGGAAATGCATGCGTGCCTGGATTACTTTGGTATTATTAAACACCATGAGTGCCCCCTTGGGCAGATATTCGGGTAGATTATAGAATACATCGTGACTAACCTCACCCTTGCGATAAACAAGAAGTTTAGAATGATCGCGCTGGGCTATAGGGAATTTTGCGATACGCTCATCGGGCAGCGGATAGTTATAATCGCTGATACGAATGTGTCGTGGATTAGATATCATATTATACAAGCTTTAATATATATAAATACTAATGTGAAAACAAAAATTGCTACAGGCCAGTTACAATCCCAACGGCGGTAGCATGTACTGGTATACTGCACAGGGTTCAGGTTACGAGGCATATACATGCCACGGGTTAATCGACTGTAAAGGAAATAGACGCCAGTGCCTACGGTTACACCCCAGATGAGACCAACAAGGATGTCGCCAGGGAAATGGACACCAAGATAAAGACGGGTCCAGCAGTTTACAAGCGACCATATTACAAGCATGATTGAGAACCTGCGACTGCGAACAATCCAGCAAAAATAAGTAGCTATGCTCATGGTGTTACAGGCATGAGCTGAGAAGAATCCGTAGTTGCCACCACGATAGCCATCGACAACGTCGACAAGTGTACCAATCTGAGGATCATGAGTTGGACGCCAACGAGCCACAAGGGGTTTTACGATACCATCATCTATAGCACCTGAAAGCAGATAGCAAAGTGCTACTCCACCTAACAGGAATAGCAATCTACGGAAGTTATCGTTGTTCTTTAGGACCAAATAGAACATCGACAAATATAGAGGAATCCATGTAGCACCATGTGTAAGTGTACGCACAACTCGGTCGAGATACAGCGAATCGCTGCCGTTTACAGCTAAAAGAAGCTGACGATCGAAATCCTGTAAAACCTCTAATATCATATCAACTCTATCTTCTTACTCTCAATCCAGCCTTTCTTACCATCTGCAAGACGAATCTCACGCCAGTTCTTCATCGAACCATCGGTGATGACAACCTTTGTACCCTCGTGGAGGATAAACAAGTCGGTACCATTCTGGGCTGGTGTGCTCTTAACTGTTACCGATGGGGCAACCACAATGGCTCCCTGACGATAAAGCAATTGATGACGCTGCTGCCAAGCAAAGAAATTACTAAGAACAAAGACCACCAATAATGCACCTCCACCAAAGAAGCCCACCTTCTGCAACCACACGCGAGCTGAGAAAAGGTAGACAAGGAACAGCACAATGACCAGCGCCAAAGAAACAAGAGCCAAACGCCCCCAACCGTCAACGCTCATCATATTGACCAGAGAGCGATACCAAGTAACAAAGAACATCTCTGATTCTGGAACAATCTTATCAATAGTCTTGCTACGGGCAATCTGCAAGTTGAAGCGAATGTCGCCATCGCCTGGCGAAAGCAGCAGCGCACGCTCATAGTTTAGAACGGCACGTGTGATATTCTCTGTGCGATAATAGGCATTACCAAGATTATAATAGAGTTCGGCCGATTCACCCTGTTTGAGCAACGACTCATAAATCTTAATGGCCTCCTGATAATTGCTATTTACATAAGCGCTATCGCCCTCTGCCTTGGTAGCAGCCTGACCAGTCATTGGTACCAACAGCAGTAACAATACCAAAGTAGCGGCTACCTTTTTCCCCTTCTTCATCACCTCTTCAATCTTCTCGATGGCAAGCATTGCCTTATCGTAAACCTTACTCATATTTCCCTTTGGATCGCCAGGGGCATAACGTTCGAATTCGCACTCATCGAGGGCTCCGATGAACTTATCGATGATAGACTGGTGAACACCACGCTCAGCAAGTTTAGAACTTATATTATCGTGCGATAGTTGGGCAACAGGAATATTCAACTTATCACCCACATATCCCCACAGGGCACGCAGCACTTCATCATAGAATTCGCCTGGTTTGTTTTCTGTCATCAGGCGTGCAGCCTGCTTCAATCGCTTGGTTGCCACCTTATTGGCCTTCTTACCACGCATAGCTGCAACGTTGGCATTATCGATGGCACGCTGACGGAATATAACAAACAGAGTGATAAACACCAAGACTAAGACGGCGATTGAAATCCAATAGGTTATAGAGCCAAAGAAGAAATCACCCGTCAGATGCTGGTTAGCATCGCCAGTCTTGATATATCGGATATCCTTATTAAGTTCCTGCAAATCTTCCTGACCTGAGAAATCGCTTACTGATGAAGCACCCGATCCCTTGGCTACATCGAGCTGGAAGGCTTCTGTCTTAACAGTTTCATAGCGCTTGGTACTGGTGTCAAAATATGTAAACTCTACAGGAGGTATTTCGTATTTGCCTTGATGACGAGGAACAATCAGTACATCGTAAATCTTTGAACCCTCGATACCTGCAGTAGTAAGCTTTGTCTGCTCTGTAACCTTTGGCTCGTACTTATCAAAATCCTTTGGCAGGTTGATAATAGGCTGCTTGATAAGCTTAAGGTTACCTGTACCACTTACAATGATACGCAGAGTGATTGGGTCATTAGCCTTAGTCTCGGCCTTGTCGAGCTGGGCTGAGATATTGAACTTACCTACTCCACCAGAGAATGCGGCAGGACGCTGTGGCAGAGGATCAACATGAATCTCGATGCCAGGAGCCTCTATCTTTTTCTTAACCTCTACGTAGCCTGAGCCACCATTAAAGAAAGCCTCGAATGGGTCGACATTGCGATTCTGCTGAATGACAACTCCCTCGAAGGTGATGGCAGGAATCTGCAGTTTACCAGTAGTTTGAGGAAACATTACATACTGGCTCCAAGTACAGGTTCGATATGGGCGACCATTAACTGTTTCGAGCGAGAACGACTTCTGCTGTGGCAGGTCTACCTCCTGAGTATAAAAACTCTTAAGGTCAGGCATATCGCCACGAAGCTGCGACAGCTGTACAAGCGTATAAACCTTATATGTAAGGAGAATTGGCTCCTGTTCGAAAACGCGCTTTTTGTTGGCACTAACCTTGATAAACAAATCGCTGCCAGAAATACGGCTTCCCATCTCGCGAACCTCCTCGCCCTCATCGTCGTTATACGGACGAGAGTTAGAGCCAGTAGATCCAATAACCTTGATAGTCAGCGCGTTAGACGCAATTTTCTTGCCATCAACCACAACATGAGCAGCAGGAATGGTATATGAACCACCCTTAGTGGCTGCTACTATATAAGTATAGGTAATAGACGACGACTGACTAGTGTGTCCGTTAATCATTTGATAGCTTGACTGCATAGAACGATTTGGACCTATAAGCACCTCAAGCTCAGAAGGGATATTGCCAGCTCGGAAGTCAGATACGTTCTGAGTGTTCACGGTATACGATAATCGGAACTGCTCACCCACCGACACGCGCGATGGAGCAGATGCGGTAAGAGTTTGCGCCACAGCAAAAGCCGTGGTCATAACCATCATTAATAATATCGCTATTCGTTTCATTACCAATTCTTTAATACATTACGACGCTGCGGCTGTTGCTGCTGTTTCTTCATCTTGTCCTGAGTCATCTTCTCATTCTGGATGGCAGCATTCAAAAGCTGTTCAGCATTATCCTTACTCATCTGGGGTTTCTGCTGCTCCTGTTGCTTGTTGTCGTCTTTCTTATCTTGTTTCTGATCTTTCTGATCGTCCTTTTTATCGTCCTTATTCTGCTTGTCATCCTTGTTCTGCTGATTCTGCTTCTGCTTATCGTCTTGCTTCTTCTTAAGATGCTTGCATAGAACCAGATTATAACGCGTCTCGTCGTCGTTAGGATTCAAGCGGAGCGAATTCTTATACGCCTCAATGGCATCATCATACATCTTGTGGGTTTGACAAATTACCCCCATGTTATGATAGGCAGCCGACTTACGTAGAGGATTAGTCTCCATACGTGCAGACTGCTCGAACTGCTGTACTGCAGCAGAATCCTTCTTCTGAGCCATAAGGGCATTGCCCAGATTATATGCAGCCTGAGGATTCTTTGGATTCTTCTCAACAGCCTTACGATACGAAACCTCCGCCTTGTCGTACTGTCCCAAGCGGAACTGTTTGTTTCCCTCACGTATATACTGGCGATCAGTTTGAGCACCAGCTGTAAGTGCAAAGAGGAGTAGAGCTACGGTAGCCGCAGCCTTCTTCTTTGAGCCGAACAGAGAGAGACGTCGAAGCAATGGATTGCGGCGATCGAAGATACAAATCTCAAGAATCAGCAGCAACAGAGCCAGAATGGCAACAGCCTGGAACTGTTCGTCAAACTCACTGTATACGGTACTTGTTGTTTCCTTCTTCGACAACTTATCGAGCTCATTATCAAGTTGATCTTGAGCAGCGCTGTTATTCTCGACATGAATATAGGCTCCACCACCAGCCTGAGCTACCTGGCGACACATCTCCTCATTAAGTGCCGACATCACAGTATTGCCCGTATTATCTTTCATGTAATCACCTGTACCTGGGATGGGAATTGGTGAACCATTGGTTGAGCCAACACCAAGCACGTAAACACGCATGCCTGCATCCTTAGCAGCTTTTGCAGCCTCAAGTGCCCCACCCTCGTGGTCCTCACCATCAGTAATAACAATGATAGCCTTGCCAATACCCTCCTCTTGTGTAAAGCTATGAGTGGCCATATCGATAGCTCGGGCTATATCTGTGCCTTGTGTAGCCATCATCGAAGGGTCGATACTTGAAAGGAACATTTTGGCCGAAACGTAATCGCTGGTTATTGGCAGCTGCACAAAGGCATCGCCTGCAAACACAATCAGACCAATCTTATCGTTAGTAAAGTGATCAACCAGATTCTCTACCATCATCTTACTGCGCTGCAATCGGCTTGGCGTAATATCCTCTGCAAGCATGGAGTTACTTATATCCATAGCGATAATGGTCTCAATACCTACTCGTTGTTCATTATTAATCTTGGTTCCGAACTGAGGACGCGCCAACATGACTATCAACAAAGCCAACGCGCCTTGAAGAATCCAGAATTTTACCGACGGACGGAATCGCGACACATCGGGCATCAACTGGCGCAGAAGTTTGGGATCACCAAACTTGCGCAGACGTTTCTTCTGGTTACGATACGTCAGGAATCGGATGAGCGCCAATACAGGTATCAGCGCCAAAAGATAGAGATATATAGGGTCTGCAAATCTAAACATATTATGGTATCCTCCTAAATATAGTTATACGCAGCAGAATTTCGAGCAGAAGAGCCAAAACAGCTACAAGTGCAAAAGGCTGATAGGCCTCATAGCGCTTAGAGAATGTCTTGACATTCAGTTTACTCTTTTCAAGCTGGTCGATTTCCTTATAGATGTTACGAAGTTCCTTGGTGTTAGTAGCGCGATAGAAATCGCCCTCGGTAACGCTGGCAATCTCGCTGAGTGTCTTAGTGTCAATCTCAACAGGAATGTTTACATACTGCACTCCACCAGCCACAGGCATTGGATAAGGAGCAATCTTGTTGGTACCCACACCAATGGTATAGACACGTATGCCCAAACTCTTTGCAATCTCAGCGGCTGTTGATGGTGAGATGTCGCCACGGTTGTTACTACCATCGGTAAGCAGAATCACCACCTTGCTCTTAGCCTTAGAATCCTTAAGTCGGCTTACGGCATTAGCCAGTCCCATACCAATCGCTGTTCCATCCTCAATCAGTCCGCGTGCAGCAATATCGGTACGCACATTCTGCAGAAGGTTCAGCAGCGAGGCATGATCGGTTGTCATTGGGCACTGGGTGAACGATTCGCCAGCAAAGATGACTAATCCGATATTATCATTGGGGCGACCGATGATAAACTCACTGGCAACCTGCTTGGCAGCCTCTATACGATTAGGACGAAGATCCTCAGCAAGCATACTGGTTGATACGTCCATAGAAAGCATAATGTCGATACCTTCTACTGTTTTGCTATCCCACGAGTTCTGTGTCTGAGGGCGAGCCATCACCAATACTATCATCACAAAAACCAACAGTCTGAGCAGCATAGAAAGCGGCATAAGTGCAACCTTCCAGCTTCTAGGCGCATAACGGAAGGCAAAAGTATCGCTCATCCGCAGCGTTGGCTCGGTTTTCTTTCTGTACATCACATACCATATTAAATAAGGTATGATGAGCAGAAGCAATAGCAGATATTCTTTATTGGCAAATTCCATTTGTTCTTATTTAATTCAATAACAGATAAAGGCTGTAAACCACATAGCCGAACAAGCCTGCACACATCACACTGATAATGGTGATGACGGTCTTAAGCAGTCGGCGTGACTTCTGTGAACGCTGATCTTCGGCAGACAGTTGTGGTTTAACCGTTTCTTCTACAGGCTGGTTCTCCAGCTTGGTCTGATTGATAAAGTCAATAGCGCTAACAAGATTCTTATCGTTCTCGTTGATAAGCGTAGAATATTTGGCAAACTTCACCAAATCGGCTGTGGTGAACAACTCACGAAGCTCATCAAGAGCCTTCTGATCTTGCGTGGCAGTGAGTCGCTCGATAATCTCGCTACTAGTCATCTCCATCGCATTGAATCCATATCGCTCCTCAATATACTTACGCAAGGTATCGGTAAGTTTGGTATAGTACTCTTTTGAGTTCTCCGATGTCACCATCTTGTCGGCCTTAATCTGCTCAATCTCCTGCATCGCTTTCTGGTGAGGCAACAAGCGCTTGACTATACGGATATGAGTGATAATAGGCTTGTTGTCGCGCAGACGCAGATACAGGTAATAGCCCAAAGCTATCAATGCCAGCATCAGCACACTGAGCCAGAAAGGTAAGCTCCACTCACTCCACAGGAACGGATTATCTTGCACATCCTTCGGTCCGAAGAACTGGTCAACCTTTGTTGTATCAACATCGATTGTTAGCACCTTCAGTGCCAGACTCTTACTCTTATACTGCTTGCCATCAACCTTAACAGTCATAGGAGGCAGATAGTAGAGCGTATCATCGAACGATGTTAGCGTATAAACCATCGAACGTGCTTCGAATCCATCACCGGCATCCTTTTTCTCCTCCTGACAAGCTAACACCTCAACACCAGGTGTAATCATCTGAGTGGGCTGGAACTGAGGGAATTCAACCTTTGCAGAAGGCTGAACAGTTGTCGTCAACTTGAGATGAGTCTGCTGACCGACAAAAATCTGAATCGAGTCAATCTCTGCCTCTACAGATACTTGTGCCGATATCAACAAAGTATTAGCAATCAGCGATATAAGAAGAAATATTCTTTTCATTAGTTACGCTTTTTAAATAGCAGCAGCAGTGATTTCACAAAGTCCTCATTGGTGGCTATGCTCACACTGTCAACATTACTCTTATTAAAAGTATCCTGCAACTGTGCCTGACGAGTAAGCCAATACTTATTATAAGCCTGGCGCAGTTTTTTGGAACTTGTATCAACATACTGCTCGTAGCCCGTCTCAGCATCTACCACCTTCATCAATCCTACATCAGGCAACTCACGTGCACGCTGGTCGTAAACCTGAATAGCCACCACATCGTGCTTGCGGTTAGCAATCTGCAACGACTGCAGGAAATCACCACGAACATAGAAGTCGCTCAGGATAAAGGCTGTGGTGCGACGTTTCTGCACACTCGATAAGAATTCGATGGCCTGCTTTACATCCGTACGGGTTGACTCTGGCTTGAAGTCGAGCATCTCGCGGATGATATAAAGAATATGCTTACGGCCTTTCTTTGGTGGTATATATTTCTCTATTTTATCAGAGAAGAATATCACACCTATCTTATCGTTGTTCTGAATAGCACTGAAAGCAAGTGTGGCAGCAATCTCTGTCACCATATCGCGTTTCATCTGCTTCTGGGTTCCGAAATCGAGCGATCCGCTGACGTCGATTAACAACATAACCGTCATCTCACGTTCTTCTTCGAACACCTTCACATAAGGACGATGGAAACGAGCAGTCACATTCCAGTCGATATCACGAACATCATCGCCGTACTGATACTCGCGCACCTCACTAAAGGCCATACCCCTACCCTTAAAAGCAGAATGATATTGACCTGCAAAGATGTTTGAGCTCAACCCACGGGTTTTGATCTCGATCTTACGGACTTTCTTTATGATCTCAGAGGTTTCCATCAGGGCACTTCAACCTTATTGATAATCTTAGAAACGATTTCCTCACTGGTGATATTACTTGCCTCAGCCTCGTAGGTAAGTCCGATACGATGGCGCAATACATCGTGAGCCACAGCACGCACATCCTCAGGAACAACGTATCCACGGCGCTTGATAAATGCATAAGCACGTGCAGCCTTAGCCAGATTGATGCTGGCACGAGGAGAACCTCCGAACGAAATCATATCTTTCAGGTCCTTCAAGCCGTAACGCTCAGGATAACGTGTGGCGAACACGATATCGGCGATATACTGCTCAATCTTCTCATCGATATACACCTCACGAACCACGCTGCGAGCTTTCAGAATCTCATCAGCAGTAGTTACTGGAGTAACCTTAGGCATCTCACCTGTAATATTCTCACGGATAATCTTTTTCTCTTCATCGAGCGAAGGATAATCGATAATCACCTTCAGCATGAAACGGTCAACCTGTGCCTCTGGCAGTGGATATGTACCCTCCTGCTCTATGGGGTTCTGAGTTGCCATTACAAGGAATGGATTTGGCAAGCTGAATGTCTGACTGCCAATAGTCACCTGCTTTTCCTGCATGGCCTCAAGAAGTGCGCTCTGTACCTTTGCTGGGGCACGGTTAATTTCATCGGCCAGTACGAAATTAGCGAATACAGGTCCCATCTTAACCTGGAACTTCTCTTCCTTCTGCGAATAGATCATGGTACCAATTACATCAGCTGGAAGAAGATCGGGGGTAAACTGGATACGACTATATTTTGAGTCGATTAACTGCGAAAGAGTCTTGATAGCCAATGTCTTGGCCAGACCAGGAACACCTTCCAACAGGATATGTCCATCACTCAACAAACCAATCAAAAGTGAATCAACCAAATGCTTCTGACCTACGATAACGCGGTCCATTCCACTAACAAGATTTGTTACAAATGCGCTTTGTTGTTCAATCCGGATATTCAACTCACGGATGTCAATAGCTTCTGCCATAATATTTATCTTTTTATAAGTTTTCTAAATTTGACTGCAAAAATACTTTATTTAAAGGACTTTGCCACACTTTATCTGTCTAAATAATATTAAAAAAGTTTCCCAAAACCTAAGTTTTAAGAAACTTTTTCATTATTTGCAGATTTAGTTGGCTGTAGCAGCCTTCTTTTTCTTCTTCCACTCCAATTTTGGAATCTTTATTTCCTGTCCTACTTTTAATGGAGTTGAAGCCTTAATGTTGTTGAACACCTCAAGATAACACTCCATATCTGGTCCCAGGTAACGGCGTGAAATCTTTACAAGATCCTCACCTTCTTTCACCTTAACAGTCTTATCTGTACCTACGATTCGATAGGCTCCAAGACGCACTCTTACATCCATCGCATCGTACTTATTCTGTGCTGCTTTCGTTTTAGCATCAGCCTCTGCTTTGGCCTTAGCTTCAGCGGCTGCTTTTTCTGTGGCTGCTTTTTCTGCAGCAGCTTTAGCATCTGCCTCGGCTTTTGCTTTGGCAGCGGCTTCAGCTTTAGCCTTTGCTTCTGCTTCCTTGTTCTCAGGTTCTGCTGCAGGCTCTTCTACAGGTGCAACTTCTTCGGGAACCTCCTCTGCCTTAGGCTCTGGAGCTTCAATTTTTGAGACATCCACTTTCTGCACATTCACCACTGTAGCCTCCTCAGCAGGAGCCACCAATTTGGTATATGGGTAGTAACTACCAAGCAGATAACCACCAGCTAAACCTATCAAACATGCAATTAAAGCAAACAACCATTTCAAGCCGCCAGACTTCTTCGTATTTTCCGACTCGAAGACATCGTCATCAGTATCTTCTGGTTCATAAGCCACCTCTGGTTCATCTGCCACCTCTGGTTCAGCTACGTTTTCTGGCTCAACAGGTTCGTAAATATCTGCTACCTTTTCAGCTTTATCGCTCGTACCAAAGAAAGCATTCAGCTCGTCATCAGCACTCATCTTTGGCTTTTCAACCTCAGGTTCTGGGGTATATACAGGCTCGGGCTCTGGAGCCACAATTGGTTCTGGCTCAGGAACATACGCAGGTTCTGGCTCTATAATTGGCTCAGGTTCAGGAACCACAATTGGCTCTGGTTCAGGAACATATACCGGTTCTGGCTCAGGAGCAACTATGGGCTCTGGAATAATGGGCTCAGGAGTCGGCTCAACTATTGGTTCCGGAGCCACTACTGGCTCGGGCTGTACTACAGGCTCTGGCTGTACGATTGGTTCAGGCTGTGCGACTGGCGCGGGTTTATTCGATTTGACAGTCTGGAACTTGCTAAGAATCGACTGCAAATTTGATGTAGCAGCCTTAGGAGTTTCAACCTTAGGCTCAGGAGCAACTACTGGCTCAGGAGCAACTACTGGTTCTGGAGCAACTACTGGCTCAGGAGCTGCAACTGGCTCAGGAGCTGCAACTGGCTCTTCAGCCTTTGGAGCAACATAAGGTTCTATGACCCACTCTGGTATATCCTCATCAGCAATTTCTTCCAAAACCTTTGGCTCAGGAGTAACTACGGGCTCTGGTGTTACAACTGGTTCTGGAACAACAACTGGTTCAGGAGCAACAATTGGTTCTGGAACAACAACTGGCTCAGGAGCAACAATTGGCTCTGGAACATCTTCGATTTCTGGACGAACTGTATTCTCAGGACGGACAGTAGCCTCAGGCCTAAAGGTCGTTTCAGGTCTGAAGGTCGTTTCAGGTCTGAAGGTCGTTTCAGGTCTGAAGGTAGACTCTGGTCTGAAGGTCGTCTCAAGCTCATCGTTGATATCATCATCTTCGAATTCGTCCTCAAATTCATCCTCTGGTTCATCCTCTGGCTCATCCTCCTCTTCAGACTCTGCAGGCTCAGGTTCTACCACAGGCTCATCCACGCCACCAAAATCAACAAGTGGCATTGCCGAGTGGTCATCCTCAACAACAGGCTCTGGCTCGGATTCAACCATAGGCTCAGGCGCAACCATAGGTTCTGGCTCAACGATTGGCTCTGGTTCAACGATGGGCTCAGGTTCTACTACAGGTTCGGACTCAACAACTGGTTCAGAGTCCATCTCTGGCTCTGGGGCATCAGTAGTAGTGGTATCAACATCTTCAAAGTCAACACCATCATTAAGAACCACGGTCTCAAACTGAGAGAAAGGCTTATTCACCAATTCTTTAAGTAAAGCATCAGGCGCATAAGTAATCTTTCCGTGCCCTTCAATAAGAACACGTTCACCTGTATTTACATTTACACTTTCGCGGTCTTCAACATCAATAATCTTGAATGTACCAAGGCCTTTAACCTTAACGAGTTTATCTGATTCAAGTCGCTGCTGAACGATATCAAACATGGCGCTAACAAACAAACTTGCATCGCGCCTGTTCATCTTTTTACGCTCTATCAGCACATTGGCCAGCTCTTGTATTGAAATCTTTCCCATTACTCAGCTCCTCCATTCTTTACGCGTTCTTTCCAACTAACATTAGGCTTAAAGGTGAGCACCAACTTTGGTGGCACCAGCATACGCTGCCCTGTAGAAGGATTAACCATGATTCGTTCCATTTTCTTTTTTACCTCGAATGTACCGAAAGTAGGAATAAGCACTGAGTCATCATCTTGGAAATGATCTCCCATTGCCTCAACAACACAATTCACAAACTGCTGGGTTTCATCGGTAGAATACCCTGTGCGTTGTGCCAATTCTGCGATAAAGTCTTTATTGTTCATATGTTTTAATGATTGTGGTTCCGTATATATCAAACTCTTCTGAATCTGTAATCAGAACATCATAGAATTCGCCTATTTTAAGATTAGCTTCCGAAGCAGGAATCAGTACCTCTGGATCAACCTCAGGCGAGCAGAACTCCGTACGGCCGATATAATAATCGCCCTCAAGACGGTCGATAATTACCTTCAGCACCTTTCCCACCTTTTCGGCTTCAAGTTCCGTACTGATATTCTGTTGAATACGCATAATCTTATCAAGTCGCGACTGCTTAACTTCTTCAGGAACATCGTCCTCAAAGTTGTCAGCCGAATAAGTTCCTTCTTCCTCAGAATAGGCGAATGCTCCCATACGCTCAAAACGAGCCCATTTCACAAACTCCTTGAGTTCCTCAAAATCTTCATCTGTCTCACCTGGGAAGCCAACCATCAGGGTTGTGCGTATATGGATACCTGGCACTTCCTCACGCATACGCTTAACCAACTCATAGGTTTCTTCCTTCGAAACGTGGCGACGCATACGGGTAAGCATATTATCAGAAATATGCTGCAGGGCAATATCCAGATACTTACAAACGTTTTTCTTCTCGCGAATCACGCGAAGCAGATCCCAAGGGAAATGTGTGGGATACGCATAATGCAAGCGAATCCACTCTACGCCTGGAATATCAGCCATCTTCTCAATCAGCTCAGCAATATGCTGCTTACCATCGATATCGACACCATAGTATGTAAGTTCCTGGGCAATTACATTAAACTCCTTTGTGCCTTGACCAACCAGATACCTAACTTCATCCAGGATTTCCTGCATGGGGCGACTCTGATGCTTACCCGTAATCAAAGGAATAGCGCAATAGGCACAATGGCGATCGCAGCCCTCACTTATCTTGATATAAGCATAATGGCGTGGAGTTGTAATATGGCGTTTTCCTTCACAAGCGTTGAAATCTTCGCCCTTCAGGTCTTTCAGCAACTGTTTATAGTTAAACTTTCCATACCATCCGTCAACCTCAGGTATCTCTTGTTCCAAATCGGCAAGATATCTTTCAGAGAGACATCCCATCACAAAGAGTTTCTCAATTCTGCCTTCAGTCTTAGCCTGCGCAAACTCAAGAATGGTATCAATGCTCTCCTCTTTTGCGTCGTTAATAAATCCGCAAGTATTAACTACAACAATCTCACCCTGAGGATCATCGCTGTCATGGGTACATTGATAGCCATTGGCCTCCATCAAACCCATCAGCATCTCGCTGTCAACAAGATTCTTAGAACATCCGAGTGATATAAAATCGATAGTCTTACTCATTGAACAATGAATCTACAAACTGACGTTTATTAAACAACTGCAAATCTGTCATGCCTTCACCCAGTCCGATGTACTTTACAGGCACCTTGAGCTGATCTGAGATACCGATAACCACACCGCCCTTGGCAGTACCATCAAGCTTGGTTATAGCAAGTGAAGTAATCTGTGTAACAGCAGCAAACTGCTTAGCCTGTTCAAAAGCATTCTGTCCGGTAGAGCCATCAAGCACCAGCATCACCTCATCAGGAGCCTCAGGCAGAACCTTCTTCATCACCTCCTTGATTTTCTTCAGCTCGTTCATCAGGCCGACCTTATTATGCAGGCGCCCTGCGGTATCTATGAGCACCACGTCGGCACCATTAGCCTTTGCACTTGAAAGGGTATCAAAAGCAACGCTGGCCGGGTCGCTACCCATCTGCTGCTTAACAACAGGCACTCCCACTCTTTCGCCCCAGATACACAACTGTTCAACAGCAGCTGCACGGAATGTATCAGCGGCACCAAGATATACCTTTTTACCAGCCTGTTTGAATTGCCAGGCAAGTTTACCAATGGTAGTAGTCTTACCCACGCCATTAACACCAACCACAAGAATCACATAAGGCTTATGGTCGGAAGGCAAATCCCAATTATCGTTATCCTCAGAATTATTCTCTGCTAACAAATTAGCAATTTCGTCACGAAGAATAGTATTCAATTCAGATGTACTAACATACTTATCGCGAGCTACTCGCTCTTCGATTCGCTCAATAATCTTCAAGGTTGTATCAACACCAACATCGCTGGTGATGAGCACCTCTTCAAGATTATCCAAGACATCATCATCGACCTTCGATTTTCCGGCTACAGCACGAGCCAGCTTATCGAACACACTCGTCTTGGTTTTCTCCAAACCCTTGTCGAGTGTTTCCTTCTTATCCTTACTAAAAAATCCAAATAATCCCATATTGCAATATTTTCGATTGCAAAGATAAGAATAATTTACGATACAGCCAAAAAAAGAGGCCGCAAATTTCTTTGCGACCTCTCATTTTATATAATAAACGTGGATTAGTTCTTAAAGAAGTCCTTAACAGCCTCGTTAGGAACCATCTGCTCATCAAAGATGTAAGCACCAGTCTTAGGGCTCTTAACCATCTTGATTACCTTTGTGTAAGCGCGACCATCCTTTGAGCCTTCGTGGAGGGTAGCGACGGTTTTCTTTGCCATACTTCAATCGTATTATTTAATCTCCTTGTGAAGAGTCATCTTCTTCAGGATTGGGTTATACTTCATCAGCTCCATACGCTCAGGCGTATTTTTACGATTCTTTGTAGTTACATAGCGGCTAATGCCTGGCATACCACTATTCTTGTGCTCGGTGCACTCCAGGATAACCTGAACGCGATTACCTTTTGCTTTCTTACTTGCCATGATTTTAATCTCCTATCACTTTAATGTCCTTCCAGTCTACAAATCCTTTGGCAACAGCCTGCTTCAAGGCAGCATCCAGACCTACTTTGTTGATCATACGAAGACCAGCAGCGCTAATCTTCAACTGAATCCAGCAACCCTCCTCTACATAGTAGAACTTCTTGCTGAAAAGGTTAACGTCAAAGCTTCTCTTTGTACGGTGCTTTGAGTGAGACACATTGCAACCTATCTGTGCCTTCTTTCCTGTAATTTGACAAATCTTAGACATTTCTATCTACTTTTTACTTGTGATTTACAATTACACAATTTTATTGAGATTCAGATAATTACACGACCGGAAAATATAATAATTAATATTTTTTAACCTTCTCGTACGGGTCTGGGGGCATCTTCCTCCTTCAAAAAGGCCAAAAACATCTCCATTGCGCGGTTTGTTGCGATAGCCAGATTGATGTCTCTACCATGATCCTCATCAACCTTCAAAGTCACCACGCGTTCAGGAGTTCCACAAGCCAGCCAGATGGTACCAACAGGTATCTCTTTTGTACCTCCAGTTGGTCCGGCAAAACCTGTTGCAGCAATAGCATAGTCTGTATTAAGGGCCTTACATGCTCCCTTCACCATAGCTATCGCAACTTCCTCACACACAGCGGTTTTCTCTTCCAACACCTGATGGTCAACACCCAGAAGACTTTCTTTAATCTCGTTGACATATGAGATGATTCCACCTTTGAAATACTTTGATGCACCAGGTACAGATATAATAGCTTCAGCTATACGTCCACCAGTACAACTTTCAGCGGTGCCAACAGTCTTCTCTGTTTCCCAGAGAATCTCACTCACCTCTCTACTTGTAATCTTACTTTCAAAATCCATCTATTTAATTTTTTATGTTAATCTTACTTGAATGTCACTTTTGAGAATGCAGGAGCATCGATAGAACAGAACTCCTGATCCAGATACTTATAATAGCCCACGATACCTATCATGGCTGCATTATCGGTGGTATAGCTGAACTTGGGGATATAAATAGTCCATCCATAGCGTTTCTCAGCATCATAGAAAGCGTTACGCAATCCATTGTTGGCACTAACGCCTCCAGCCACAGCCACATGCTTGATACCAGTTTGTTTTACGGCTTTCTTCAGTTTCTTCATCAGGATATCCACAATCGTCCACTCAAGCGAGGCTGCAATATCCTCCTTATGCTTCTCGATAAAGTCGGGATCCTCAGCTACCCATTTCTGCATAGAATACAGGAACGATGTTTTCAGACCAGAGAAACTGTAGTCGAGACCTGGGATATTAGGCTCAGCAAACTGATAGGCTTTGGGATTACCCTGACGAGCCAGTCTGTCGATAATCGGACCGCCTGGATAGCCTAGTCCCATCACCTTCGAACACTTGTCGATAGCCTCACCTGCGGCATCGTCGATAGTCTGCCCGAGCACCTCCATATCGTTATAAGCATTCACCTTTACTATCTGAGAGTTTCCTCCAGATACCAACAGACACAGGAAAGGTAATGGTGGCTGATGCTGATCGTCTTCGCTTTCCTTGATAAAATGCGCCATCACATGTCCCTGCAGATGGTTCACATCAATCATAGGAATACCCAGCGAACGGGCAAATCCTTTGGCGAAACTAACGCCAACCAGCAATGATCCCATCAGTCCGGGACCACGGGTAAAAGCGATTGCCGTCAATTGTTCCTTAGTGATTCCTGCCTTTTTGATGGCCTGATCAACAACAGGAACAACATTCTGCTGGTGGGCTCTTGATGCCAACTCTGGCACTACCCCACCATACGCCTCGTGTACAGCCTGCGATGCCGTTACATTCGACAGCAGAATACCATTCTTAAGTACTGCAGCCGAAGTATCGTCGCAACTCGACTCTATACCTAATATATATATATCCGGCATTATTTTTTATTTTTTTATTTTTTTATTCTTTTATTTTTAGTACGTCAGTACTTCCACTCCATGTTCTGTCATCACCAAAGTATGTTCCCACTGGGCACTTGGCTGTTCGTCTTCCGAGATAACTTCCCATCCGTATGGGTCGTCGGCATCGATAAACACCTTCCAGGTACCCATGTTAATCATGGGCTCGATGGTGAACACCATACCAGGCACCAGCAGCATACCTGTGCCGCGATGACCATAGTGGTTAACGTCGGGCTCCTCGTGGAATTTCAGTCCCACACCGTGTCCAGCCAAATCGCGAACGATACCGTAGCCATACTTCTTACAGTGCTTCTCGATGGCATGACCGATATCGCCCACAAAGCTATAGGGCTTAGCTGCCTCCATACCAATCTCCAGACACTCTTTGGCCACACGCACCAATTGTTCCTTCTCGGGCGAAGTCTTGCCGATGATGAACATACGGCTGGCGTCGGCATAATAGCCATCAAGGATAGTGGTAAAATCAACGTTGATGATGTCGCCCTCTTCGAGCACATCTTCCTCTTTGGGGATACCATGACACACCACCTCGTTGATAGAGGTACATACGCTCATGGGAAATCCTTCGTAATTCAAGCAGGCAGGGATGCCGCCATTCTCCTCGCACACACGACGGCAAATCTGGTCGATCTCCAGTGTGTTCATACCGGCATGAATCTCGTTGGCCACTGCGTCGAGCACAGCGGTATTCACAACACCCGCCTTGCGGATGCCTTCTATCTGTTCAGGGGTTTTAATCAATTCACGTGTTGGCACCAGTTTGCCTTTATTCTCCCAATACATGATGGTTTTATCCATCTCCGTGGGCTCCTGTCCTGGCAGGCAATGCCATCTTTTCTTCTTATTAAAAGCACTCATTTCACCTATTATATATATAATCGGGTGCAAAGGTACTGCAAATTGAGTAAAAATCCAAATTTTATTTGAGTTTATTTCATTTGACACAAAAATCGCGCTATTAGAAAAGTATTTAGAGTAAAAAAAACAGCCGGACAAATTGTCCGACTGATTTTTAGCTTATTATTAAGTCTGCAGATTACTTGATGCGATGACGAGGACGATCAATCTTCAGACTGTCATTTGCGCCTTCAACTCCACGGGTGCGATAGTGAGTGCCTCCCCAGTTGTAGTCTCTGTCGTACTTACGAGCAGTACTACGCAACTCGAAGCTAACTTCCTTGTTTCCATCCCAGAAGCGGCCACGGAATCTACTTGAATTCAATGTGTAACTGCGAATTTCTACACGTGCGCCATCTTCGAAGCGTATATAAATTTTACCGTAATCAACATACCATTCGAAACGATACGGCTCGTAGTCGCGTGGTCCGTAGTAGTCAACCCAGAGTCCGTTACCCTCTGTATATGAGTTAGGATATCTAATGAATGTGATTTCCGACTCAACATATGACTCGCCATATTCATCAGCTATCGACATATTTCCTACCCAAGTGCCTTCCAGATCATAGGCTATCTCTTCATCGGTTTCGCATGATGTGAACGACAGTGTCATCATTGCCATCATGGCCATCATCAGTGTTGTGTAAAACTTCTTCATAACTATACCCTTTCTATTTTTATTTGTTCGACATTCGATTAATTTTCTTGTTGCAAAGTTAAGTAATTCATTCCGCTCTCACAAAGGAAATTCCATAAACTGCGATGGGGATTTCCCTATAGTAGAGAGGAAAGTTGGTTAAAGTCCATATTCCGATAGTCGGAAATCTGGATGTCGGACAGTTCACGAATAGCTTCTGCCGAATTAGTGGTAGCCAGACCAACCACCGCCATCTGTGCGGCGCGGCCTGAGCGCAAACCATTGAAGCTATCTTCGAACACGATGCACTCATCGGTGCTGGCACCTAAACGGGCGGCAGCCTTGAGATAGCAGTCGGGATCGGGTTTGCTGCGCTCGAAATCCTCGCTGGTGAGGATGGCATCAAACAGGTTCTTGAAATCGGGCTGATAACGATACACAGCCTGCATCTTAGGCAGATTCGAGCTGGTGACTACGGCCGTCTTCACGCCATGACTGCGAAGGTCGGCAATCATACGCTCGAAACCTTCGATATAGTCGTAGTGCATCCGACTCTCGTACGCGTTCAGTCGCTCAGTAATAACCGCCTGCTCTGAGAGCAACGGTCCGCTGAACCACTGGTCGTAAATCTGCGTAAGCGTTTGTCCTTTAATCTCGTGTTCCAAACCCGGATGTTCGGGATGGTATAACCTACACTGAGAACCCCAGAACACAGTGTACTGGGGCTCAGTGTCGAATACGACGCCATCGAGGTCGAAAAGTGCGGCTTTAAATGGCTTCATCACTTCTTCTCCTCCTTTGGCATGATATACTTGTCGCCGGTGAGCTTGAGCAAGGCGCGCTTGTACTGCTCAGAGTAGCCAGGACGCTTTACGCGGGCGCCATGACCATAAGGCGAACGTTCAAAGTTACCGTTTGCATCTGTTGGCTTCACGGCCATATCGTTATACTTCACAATCAGGAAGAAGGCCAGTTTCTGCCAACGGGCAATCATCTCGTCACCCTTCTTACAGCTGTAGTTGGTGAGGAAGTTGATGCGCTCCTCGGCTGTAGGCAGAGCGAGAGCCTTAGCCTCAATCTCTGGCTGCAGCTTATCGTATGAAGCATCGAGCGAGTCGCGAACCTCCTTGAGCGATGGGAACATCATCGAGTAGCGTGGATAAACCATGTTGCTCACCCAGTTGCAAACCCAGAAAGCATTGTCCATCGAGAAGGTTACATCGTCGGCATTCTGCTCGGTAAAGCACTTAGGGCGACGAGTGATACAAGAATACATCGGGGTATAAGCCACCATGTTGCCATCGTCGTTACCGAACCAGAAGCAGGCACCTACCTCGCGAGGCATGCTTGAGCGCATCTGCGAGATGAAGCTCCAGGCAGTCTGCTGGGTAGAGATGGGGCGCTCGTTGGTCACCTCTACATCATCCACCTTAAATGAGAGTGGTGATGGACGGTAAGGCATCTCGTAGATACCACCACCGATATTCTGGTCGAGTGCGAATGGTGTGTTCTCGTAGTGGTCGCGCATCGCATCGCGCAGATCCTGAAGGGTCACCTTCTTATTAGGGATAATCCACAGCGGCATCTCCTTGGCATCCTTCTCGAAACCGGCTGCATAAGGCACATACTCCGAGAAGTCGTCGGCAAAGCGATTGAAGAAGCTCCAAACGCGAGCCTCGCAGTAACGGCGACCAGAGAAGTCGGGAGCTGCATAGGCGGCGTTATAACTGAAGTCGGCATCCTTACCGTCGAACCAGCCCATATTGCGGGCGTAGCTCACTACATTAGCCGAGCAAACCACCAGATTGGGCACAGGCTTCTTGCCGTTCACCGCATACTTCTTACCGAAGAGGTCCTTCATCTGCACCTTCACATAGCGGCCATCCAGGAACTTGGTGATACGACTCTGGTTGGCGTGAGCAGCCACAGCGTTGTCGGGAATGCGAACAGCCACCCAAACGGTGCGCTCCTTCGACTTGGTGCGGTCGGCGCCACAACCCATCATCTCCAGCATCCAGGCCTCGTCCTTATCGGCTACCGAGAAGGTCTCACCCTCAGAGTAGTAACCATACTGTTCTACCAGCGAAGTCATAATCTGCAGAGCCTCGCGGGCTGTTTTTGAACGCTGCAGAGCGATGTAAATCAATGAACCATAGTCGATTACACCTGTAGAGTCGGCCATCTCCTCACGACCGCCAAAGGTTGTCTCACCAATGGTTACCTGCCACTCGTTAGAGTTACCTATTACGTTATAAGTCTCGGCAGCCTCGGCAATCTCGCCAAGATACTTGTTTGTATCCCACTCGTACACCTTGCGCATATCGCCAGGTTGATGCTTGGCTGCGGGATAGTGATAAAGGGGCATAAATGCACCATACGAGTCGGCATTATAAGTTACGAATACCGAACCATCGGCGCTGGCTTTCTTACCTACAATAAAATTAGTACATGCTGCCGCGTAGGTTGCTGCCAGCAGCATGCTTGACAAAATTAATTTTCTTTTCATATACCTTATTATATATATAGGGGTTAGCATGCCTTAAACGACATGTCGAGACCTTTTACAGAATGGGTCAGCGCGCCGACACTTATAAAATCAACGCCCTGCTCGGCATAGTCGCGGATAGTATCGAAGGTGATACCACCGCTAGACTCTGTCTCATAGCGATGATTTATAATATCTACAGCTTTCTTGGTATCGGGCACACTGAAGTTGTCGAGCATAATACGATCGACGCCTCCGTGATCCAAAACCTGCTGCAGCTCGTCGAACGAGCGTACCTCAATCTCTATCTTTAGTTTAAGTCCTTTTTCGTCTAGATATTTATGACAACGGTCAATTGCGTTGGTTATACCTCCAGCAAAATCTACGTGATTGTCCTTAAGCAGAATCATATCAAAGAGTCCGATACGATGATTGCATCCTCCTCCGATCTTTACAGCCTGCTTCTCCAGCATACGCATACCTGGAGTTGTCTTACGGGTATCAAGCACGCGGGTGTTGGTGCCTTTCAGACGCTCAACGTATTTATCAGTCATTGTGGCAATACCACTCATACGCTGCATGATGTTCAGCATAAGGCGCTCTGTCTGCAACAACGAACGAGTTTTTCCTGTAACAACCATAGCGATGTCGCCCTTCTTCACACGAGCTCCATCCTGCATCAACACTTCAACCTGCATTGTTGGGTCAAAGCGGTGGAACACTTCCTTGGCAACTTCAACGCCAGCCAGTATTCCATCTTCCTTAATCAGCAGGTGGCTCTTACCCATGGCATCCTCAGGGATACAGCACAATGTGGTATGGTCGCCATCGCCAATATCTTCAGCAAACGACAGATCGATAAGTCTGTCTACTAATTCATCTACACTTAACATTATTATATTTTACTAATTAACTATTATACAATTTCACTTTTTCTGTTTTTAGAAATATACACCGAAACCTATACGCAGACCAAAGCCAGAATAGTCAGAACTCTTTGTGCTGTGCTCATAGAACACCTCGGGCTCAACGGTCAACTTACCAGTGAGGAAGTAGGAATAACCCAAGTTGAGTTCTGGACGGAAATCGCTGAAATCGCCGCACTTAACATACTTGGCTGTAGCACCAGCATACACTCCGCAGCTCTCGAAATAATAGCGCAAGCCTGCACCAATCTGGATAACGTCGTCGAAATCTGTCTGAGCCTCATAACCCAGTTGGCCCACAAACATCACATCGTCGGCCAGCAGATAACCAGCCTTGGCCTGAAGGTTAAGATTCCAGTCGCTAGCCTTGTGATAGCTAAGAGCAGCACCTGAGGTAGAAGCTCCTACATAGAACTTACCTTGACTGAACACTTTCTCAGAATCGTTCAGATACTGTGCATTTGCACTGATTGCCATTACGAGGGCAACCAAAGTCATCATCATCTTTTTCATAATTACGCTTTATTTTCGTTAGTAAATTTTCTATACCATAATGTAAACCATACGATGGCGGCTACCAGACATACTATACCATAGATGTAACCATCGTTGCCCAAACCAAGCATCTGTTTCGATACAAAGAAGTATGTTGAGCAAACCGTCGTCATAAATAAGGCCGGAATCAGGGTGAGCCAGAAGCACTTGTGATTGCGCACCAGATAAACGGTGATAGTCCACAGTGTGAACACGCTTAATGCCTGATTGCTCCAGCCGAAGTACTGCCAGATGGTATTGAATCCATCAGGATTCTCTATCTGCCAGATAAGCATAGCGATAGACACCGCAAACATCGGGATACAGATAAGCAAGCGCTTTGGAATCGGGCGCTGATCGAGTTTAAGCCACTCAGCCACAATCAGTCGACCTGAACGGAAAGCTGTATCACCCGAAGTGATAGGAGCAGCCACAACACCCAGCATAGCGAGAATGGCTCCTACTACACCAAGCCAATCTTTGCAAACCAGATTAACTACTGCTGGCGCCGATGTACTGAATCCTTTAGTTGCCTGATCTATGAGTTCGTAACCTGGAGCTGGATTGCCATAGAAGAACCAAGCAGATACTGTTGCCCAGATAAGTGCGACAACACCCTCGGTAATCATTGCTCCATAGAAAATGGGGCGTCCCATTTTCTCGCTCTTCACGCAGCGGGCCATCAGAGGACTCTGGGTGGCGTGGAAACCTGAGATAGCACCACAAGCCACTGTGATGAACAGGGCTGGGAAGATATTGTCCTTCCAAGTATCAGGCGCTGTTGCAGCTCCAAGATTGTAGAATGTATTCCAGAGCTCGGGCACTGTGGGCCAGTGTATGAAGAGCCAAATCATCAGAGCACCTGCCATAAACAACAGCGAGAAGGCAAACAAAGGATATACCTTACCTATAATCTTATCGATTGGCAACATGGTGGCAATGATGTAGTAACAGAAGATGATGGCAACCCACATAATCGTATCGCCTGCTATTGAGTGCAGAATTTCGGCTGGACTGTAAACAAACACCGTTCCCACCATTATCAGTAGCAGTACAGTGAACACCAGCATGATGCCCTTGGTGGTTTTACCCAGATATTTACCGATAAGCTCAGGCAGACCGGCACCATCGTGACGCATTGAAAGCATACCCGACAGATAATCGTGAGTAGCACCTGCAAAGATACATCCAAACACAATCCACAGATAAGCCACAGGGCCGAACTTGGCACCCATGATGGCACCGAAAATTGGTCCCGTTCCTGCTATATTCAGGAATTGGATCATAAAGATCTTCCACGAGGGCAACACAATGTAGTCCAGCCCGTCGGCCTTAGCAACGGCGGGTGTCACACGGTCATCTGGACCAAATACTCGCTCCACGAGTCGACCATAGAACAAGTATCCCAACACAAGAGCCACAAGACTCAATACAAACGAAATCATCTTTTCTTTGCTTAATTTTGAATTAATTTTGTGCAAAAGTAGTGTTTTTATTTGAGAAATGGAAAAAAAAGAGCTAACTTTGCACCAAATTTCTAAAAAAAGCATCATTTTGAAACAATTTATACACATTTTAATGCTTTTAGCACTTGTGCTAAGTGCAAAAGCACAGACGCCAAAACATGAAGTAAGAGCAGTATGGCTTACCACCATAGGTGGTATCGACTGGCCTCACTCCTACTCTTCAACTACACAGAAAGCAGAGTTGATTTCTATCCTCGACCAGCTGCAACAGGCTGGCATAAATACCGTGCTTATTCAGACCCGAGTAAGAGCAACCACCATCTTCCCCACGACTACCGAACCTTGGGACGGATGCCTTACTGGCCATCCTGGTACATCGCCAGGCTACGACCCGCTGCTGATGTGTATCGACGAGTGTCATCGCCGCGGCATGGAGTGCCACGCGTGGATTGTTACTATCCCCGTCGGAAAGTGGAACGGAACAGGCTGCAAGCAGTTGCGCCAGAAGTATCCTTCGCTCATCAGGAAGATTGGCGACGAGGGCTATATGAACCCCGAAATGCCGCAGACGGGCGATTATCTGGCCAAGTTCTGTGCTGAGGTCACACGGAAATACGATGTCGACGGCATCCATCTGGATTATATCCGATATCCCGAAACATGGAAGCTGAAGGTGACTCGTCCGCAGGGCCGACAGTACATCACCGACATCGTCAGGAAGATCAACCGCGCGGTAAAGTCGCTCAAGCCTTGGGTTAAGCTATCTTGCTCACCCATAGGCAAATACGACGATTTGAGCCGCTACCGCAGTTCCGGTTGGAACGCCAATACCACCGTGTGCCAGGATGCCCAGGGATGGCTGCGCGACGGACTGATGGACGCCCTGTTCCCCATGATGTATTTCCAGGGCAACAACTTCTACCCCTTTGCTGTCGACTGGCTGGAGCATAGCTACGGCCGCATCGTGGCTCCCGGACTCGCAGTCTACATGATGCATCCCCGCGAAAAGAACTGGGATCTGGAGGTCATCACGCGCGAGATGAGCGTGCTGCGCCAGATTGGTCTGGGCTGCACCTTCTTCCGCAGCAAGTTCTTTACCGACAACACCAAGGGCATCTACGATTTCACCCGCGATTTCAACATCGTTCCGGCCTTGATTCCACCAATGACGTGGGCTTGCAAGCAGGCTCCCTCGGCCGTAGCTCAGCTGAAAATCAAGCGCAGCATGACCGCCGATAACATCTCGTGGCAGAAAGCCGTCGACTATTCCGATGGCGACTACCTATTATATAATGTATATGCATCAGAATCGCTGCCTGTCGACATCGACAACCCTGAAAATCTGATTGCCGTTCGCCAGCGCGAGCTGTCGATATCAGTGCCTCACAAGGGCCGCACACTTCACTATGCCGTTACGGCCACCAACCGCTACGGTATGGAAAGCAAGCCCATAGAAACACCTGCCGCCGGAACACCGGGCAGCAGCAAACCGCTGAATTTCCAGCAATTGATACGAGGAAATAAGCTAAAAAAGTACAAAATGAAAAAGAAATGAGCCGAAAGTGCAACCCACTTTGTTGATAATTGATTAATTTTGCAGCGAAAACAATAACAATCAAATTATGTATAAGTATGGAAAGAACATGGAGATGGTTTGGCAAGAAAGATAAGATTACTCTTGCACAACTGAGACAAATCGGAGTTGAAGGTATTGTTACCGCTCTGCACGATGTACCTCTGGGCGAGGTTTGGACCCGCGAGAAGATTCACGACCTGCGCGAGTATATCGAGAGCTACGGCATGCGCTGGAGCGTGGTCGAAAGTCTGCCAGTAGTTGAGACGATCAAGTACGGCGGTCCCGATCGCGACCACCAGATAGAGGTATATAAGGAGAGCTTGCGCAACCTGGCTGCCGAGGGCATCCACTGCATCTGCTACAACTTTATGCCTGTGCTCGACTGGGCTCGTACCGATTTGTTCCACGACAATCCTAACGGTGCCACAAACCTCTATTTCAACTATGCCGAGTTTGCCTATTTCGACATCTATATTCTGAAGCGTCCGGGCGCTCGCGAGGAATGGGAGAAGTTCCAGTTCCCCGAGGGATGGGGCGAAGGCCGCAGCGTGATTGCCGAGTGCGACGAGCTGGCCAAGACCATGACACCCGAGAAGGACCACAAGCTGGTAGAGAACATCGTCATCAAGACTCAGGGCTTCGTCAGCGGTAACTTCAGCGAGAACGACGAGGCTCCTATCCAGAAGTTCCGCGAGTTCCTCGACCTCTACAAGGGCATCGACAAGGCCAAGCTGCGCGCCAACATGAAGTACTTCCTCGAGGCTATCATGCCTGTTTGCGAGGAGTGCAACATGAACATGTGCGTTCACCCCGACGATCCCCCTATCGAGATTCTCGGCCTGCCACGCATCGTACGCACCGAGGAGGATATCCAGTGGTTCCTCGATGCTGTGCCCAACAAGCATAACGGCCTCACCTTCTGTGCAGGTTCGCTCTCAGCAGGCGCCTATAACAATGTGGTTGAACTGGCCAAGAAGTTTGCTTCGCGCACTCACTTCGTTCACCTGCGCTCGTGCCACATCTTCCCCAACGGCGACTTCACTGAGGCCTCTCACCTGGGCGGTCGTGCCGACCTGATTGAGCTCTGCCGCATCTTCGAGAAGGAGAACCCCGAGCTGCCTATGCGTGTCGACCACGGTATGACATTTACCGATGCCCCTGGTGGCATCATGGACGAGAGCAGTCACGGCCACAACGCCGGCTACACCCTCCTCGGCCGCATGTTCGCCATGGGTCAGGTGCAAGGCATCCTCGCCACCGTCGACCGCGAGCTAGGCCTAGAATACAAACAACCCGGATTTTTTGATTAAATAATTTGGCACGAATTTCACGAATTAACACGAATTTATTGAATAATCGCGAATAATTTTCGTGAAATTCGCGTAATTCGTGCCTAAAAAATATAAATTATGAAGCTTAATGACATATTTTCCGGCAACTATAATGCCGCGGAGTGGGAAGCAAAAGGCTATCAGCTTCCTAAGTTTGACATCAAAGCCGTTCGCGAGAAAACAGCCAAGGAGCCCACATGGGTTCACTTCGGCGGCGGAAACATCTTCCGCGCATTCCCCGCTGCTATCCTGAACGACGCTCTCAACACAGGTAAGTACGACCGCGGCGTGATTGTTGCCGAGACCTTCGACTTCGAGGTCATCGACAAGGCTTACGCCCCTTACAATAATCTCTCGCTCTGCGTCAACCTCTGCTCCGATGGCTCTATCGAGAAGAAGGTCATCGCCAGCGTAACCGAAGCCCTCAAGGCCGACCCACAGTTCGACGACTGGAACCGCCTGGTTGAAATCTTCAAGAACCCATCGCTGCAGATGATCTCGTTCACCATCACCGAGAAGGGCTACACCTTCAACGAGGCCGACTTGGCTCGCGGACTGAAGCCCGTATTCGCTATGGGTAAGGTGTGCGCCCTGCTGCTCGAGCGCTTCAACGCCGGACAGCTGCCACTCACCGTTCAGAGCATGGACAACTGCTCGCACAATGGCGACAAGGTGAAGGCTGGCGTGATGGCTTATGCCGAGCGCTGGGTGAACGACGGACTGGTACCTGCCGCATTCCTCGACTACCTGAAGGACGAGCAGAAAATCACCTTCCCTTGGTCGATGATCGACAAGATTACCCCTCGCCCACACGAGAAGGTAAAAGAGATGCTCGCTGCCGACGGATTTGAGGACAACGACTACATCGAGACCGAGAAGCACACCTTTACCGCTCCGTTCGTGAACGCCGAAGAGGTGCAGTATCTCGTCATAGAGGATAACTACACCAACGGTCGCCCACCATTGGATTTGGGTGGCGCCCTCTACACCACGCGCGAAACCGTTGATAAGGTAGAGACCATGAAGGTAACCACCTGTCTCAACCCGCTCCACACAGCCATGAGTATCTATGGTTGCATGCTGGGCTTCACACTCATCTCTGCCGAGATGGCCGACGAGGACCTCTGCAACTTTGTAAAGAAAATTGGCTATATCGAATCAATGCCTGTAGTGGTTGATCCAGGCGTATTGAATCCTTACGAGTTTATCGGTGCCGTCATCAAGCGCCGCCTGCCAAACCCATTCATGCCCGACGCTCCTCAGCGCATCGCCATGGATACCAGTCAGAAGCTGCCCATCCGTTTCGGCGAGACTATCAAGAAGTACATCGCGCGCGGCCTCGACATGAACAACCTCGAGCTTATTCCGCTCACACTGGCTGGCTACGCCCGCTATCTGAAAGGCATCAAGGACGATGGTACACCATTCGACTGCTCACCCGACCCCATGCTCGAGGAACTGCAGGCCATCGTAGCCCCACTGCAGATTGGCAAGCCCGATCAGGATTGGAGTCCTCTGAAGGCCCTTTACAGCCGCAAGGATGTATTCGGACTCGATTTGTACGAAGCCGGTCTTGGCGAGCAGATTGAAGGAATGGTCAAGGAGCTGTTCGCAGGCCCAGGAGCCGTTCGTAGCACTCTGCACAAGTACGTTGCAGCCCGCTAATATTTTGCACAATAAATAACAAAGCCCACCAAATTCGGTGGGCTTTGTTATTTTATTTACATTTTTCATACCACTCACGGAGTGCTGCGCGGGTTGTGCCTTGCTTTACGGCCTTATCCAGAGCCTCTCGAGCCTCACGTATCCTACCTAAATTAAGCAAAATATCCACCTTCGACACAGTAAGTGATGCATCATTCGGCCGCAATCTCAGTGCTTCATCCCAGTCATAAAGCGCAGCATCATACTGTTTCAGCTGTGTTTCGTAGGCTGCGCGGGCTGCATAAGCATCGGCGCTGTCGGGAAACATCTGCACGCAGCGATTCAGCTCGTCTACAGCATCGGCACGGCGGTTAAGCAGCTGCAGAACGCGCGCCAGACCAAGATGAGCCTCAAGATGTTCGGGCTGAATGGCCAGAAAGGCATCATAATCGGCGCGTGCCATACTGAACTGACGCAGCTGGGTGTAGCAGTAGGCACGAAAATAAAGAGCCGCCAGATTGCGCTCGTCAAGCTTCAACACCTTACTATATTCCTCAGCAGCATAGTCGTACTGCGATAGATTAATATTTGCCTCGGCCTTCTTCAATCGGAGGTCGATATTCTTCGGGTGCAGGTTTATCTGTTCTATCAGAACCGAAACCGAATCACGCCATTGCTTTGGTGTTTGCGCCGAAGCACAAACTGCCCAGAATAACGCTATTGCTAATACAGATTTACGCATTCTTGATGTAGTTTACAATCCACTGCCCTACCTCGCGCGTACCATACTTATCGCCACCCTCGACCTGAATCTCTGGAGTGCGGACGTTGACATCGAGCGATGCCGTAACGGCTTTACGAACAAGGGTGCCCTCAGCCTCCAATCCGAAGTGCTCAAGCAGCATAGCGGCCGACAGGATCTGTGCAATAGGATTTGCCAGGTTCTGACCCGCAGCCTGCGGCCAAGAGCCGTGTACGGGCTCGAAAAGCGGTGTATGCTCGCCCAGCGACGATGATGGCTGCAAACCCATTGAACCAGTAATACAGCTTGTCTCGTCGGTAAGAATGTCGCCGAAGGTATTCTCCGTAACAATTACGTCGAAATATGTAGGCTCGGTAAGCACGCGCATCGAGGCATTGTCGATAAACATATAATCGGTGGTAACCTCGGGGTATTGCGACTCCATCTCCTTGGCAATCTGGCGCCACAGGCGACTTGAAGCCAGCACGTTGGCCTTGTCAACAACCGTAAGATGCTTTTTGCGATTCATCGCCATCTCGAATCCAACCTTAAGAATTCTTTCAATTTCCGGACGGGTATAGATATTGGTGTCATAAGCCTTATCATTATCCTGATATTTCGCACCAAAATACATACCACCGGTGAGCTCACGAATTACTACGAAGTCGGCTCCGCGCAGAAGTTTCTCCTTCAGTGGCGACTTGTGCAGCAGACAATCGAAAGTAGCCACAGGGCGAACATTTGCAAAGAGGCCCAACTTCTTTCGCATGGCCAGCAGACCTGTTTCCGGGCGAATTTTAGCGGTAGGATCGTTGTCGAACTTCAGCGAGCCAACGGCTGCAAACAGCACGGCATCAGCCTGCATACAAACATCGTGCGTAGCGTCGGGGTAAGGATCGCCCACCTCTTCGATGGCGTGAGCTCCGCAGATGGCGGGATGGTAAATAAACTCGTGGCCGAATTTTTCTGCTATAGCATCAAGCACAGCCACACCTTGTTTCATAATCTCCGGGCCTATTCCGTCGCCCTCTAATACGGCAATCTTTAATTTCATATTTCGTTTATTTTTTCGTTTTCAATAATGTTCAGCATCTTGAAAGTTGCCTTGATGGCAGCTTCAGTCTGGTCGGCATCCAGTCCGCGAGTGCGGAGGATTTTTCCGTTGTCGTTCCAGGTTATGACGGTCTGCACAAGTGCATCGGTACGTCCGCCTGGCGGGATCGTAACGGCGTAGTTCTGCAGAATGGGGAACGTGCGGTCGAGATACTTCTTGTATATGTATCGCAGCGACTTTACGAAGGCATCGTACTGACCGTCGCCAGTGGCCGAAGCCTCATACTCCTTGCCATTAATCTCAACCTTGACGTTGGCCCCCGGTTTGAGTCCGTAAGCCGTTGAAACCACGTAACTTACCAGCTTAACCTTATCCTCGGGCGCATCGTGTTTCAGCACGTCGCTCACGATGAACGGCAGATCTTCCTGTGTCACAATCTCCTTTTTGTCGCCCAGCTCGGTTATGCGCTGTGTAACGCGGCGTGTCTGCTCAGGAGTGAGCTCCAAGCCAAGCTCTTCAAGGTTCTTGGCGATGTTGGCCTTACCGCTGTTCTTGCCAAGCGCGTACTCACGTCGGCGACCGAATCGTTCTGGAACCAGAGCGTTGCAGTAAAGATTATCTTTCTTGTCGCCATCGGCATGCACACCAGCCACCTGCGTAAACACATTATCGCCAATGATGGGCTGATTTGGTGCAACAACTATGCCGCTGTAACTCTCGACTAGGCGAGAGATATCGTTCAACTTGTCCTCGCGGATGTTAGTGCGGGCGTTGAACTGATCCTTCAGAATCACCTGAACGCTCGACAGTGGTGCATTACCGCATCGCTCGCCAAGTCCGTTCACTGTTACGTGCAGACCTTTGGCACCGCTCAGCACGGCAGCCAGCGAGTTAGACACAGCCAGATCGTAGTCGTTATGAGCGTGGAAGTCGAAGTGTGTATCGGCATAGCGCTTAAGCATCTTGCGGAAGTACTCGATGCACTGCAGCGGATTCATGATACCCAGTGTGTCGGGCAACATAAAGCGGCGGATACCGATGTCACAGAGAGCATCCATCAGTGTATAGACATAAGAAGGCGACTCTTTCATGCCGTTGCTCCAGTCTTCGAGATACAGATTTACAGTAATGCCCTTTGAGTGAGCGTATTTCACCTCACGGATGATATCCTCGATGTGCTCCTCAGGCGATTTCTTCAGTTGATGAGTGCAGTGTTTCAGTGAGCCCTTAGCCAGCAGATTCAACGTCTTGCAGCCACACTCGGCAGCCCAATCAACGCTTTTTCCACCATCAATAAAGCCAAGCACCTCTACCCTTTCAAGCTTGTCGATACGGGCGGCATAGCGGCAAATCATCTTCACCGCATCTTTCTCGCCCTCGCTCACTCGTGCCGACGCCACCTCGATACGATCCACATTCAGATCGCTCAGCAGCATGCGCGCTATTATCAGCTTTTCGTGAGGCAGGAACGACACGCCGCTGGTCTGTTCGCCATCGCGCAGCGTTGAGTCCATTATCTCAACAAAGGGCTGTATGCGCTTGTATTTGTTTACTTGTTCGCTTGTTCCCATACCTCTGTTTTTTCTTTGTTCTGTACTAGGAAATCGATGTCGTCGAGTCCATGCATCAAACAGTGTTTCTTGTATCCGTTGATGTCGAAGTGCTCGCTTCGGCCGGTAGCCTTGTTGGTTACGGTTTGATTCGGCAGATCAACCTCAACCTCCATCTTCGGGTTGGCCGCGATGCTATCGAAGAGCTCAGCCAAAAATGCCTCGCTCACCACTACGGGCAGCACAAAGTTGTTAAGCTCGTTGTTCTTGTGAATATCGGCAAAGAACGAGCTGATTACCACGCGGAATCCGTAGCCTGCGATAGCCCAGGCAGCGTGCTCTCTCGATGAGCCAGAACCGAAGTTCTTTCCTGCCACAAGTATACAGCCCGAGTATTTGGGATTGTTCAGCACAAAGTCCTTATTTGGTGTACCGTCGGCGTTGTATCGCCAATCGCGAAACAGGTTGTCGCCGAAGAACTTCTCCTCGCGGGTTGTAGCTTTAAGGAATCGGGCTGGTATTATCTGGTCGGTGTCAACATTCTCCAATGGAAGTGGCACACAAGTTGATGTTATGATGTTGAATTTCTGTTTCATAATAGTTCTCTTGGATCAGTAATTACACCTGTTATTGCGGCGGCAGCGGCGGTTAGGGGCGATGCCAGAATGGTGCGTGCACCAGGGCCCTGACGACCTTCGAAATTGCGATTCGAGGTACTAACGCTAAGCTTGCCTGCAGGAATCTTATCGTCGTTCATCGCCAAACAAGCCGAGCATCCGGGCTGACGTATTTCGAAACCAGCATCCTCAAGAACCTTGTCTAATCCCTCTTCGCGAATCTGCTTGTCGACAGCCCACGAGCCAGGCACCAGCCAAGCCACCACATCTGGCGACTTATGGCGACCCTTAACAAGATGGGCAAACGCACGAAAATCCTCGATACGGCCATTGGTGCAAGCACCTAAGAACACGTAATCAACCTTTGTGCCCAGCAGTTTCTGTCCAGCCTCAAAGCCCATGTAGTTCAGAGCCTTCTCGAAACCTGCTTGAGGCGAATTGGCGTCTTCGGCATTAGCAGGAATGGCCTCAGTTATACCGATTCCCATACCAGGATTTGTACCATAGGTTATGCGAGGTTCGATATCGTCAGCATTGAAGGTCAGCTCCTTGTCGAACACGGCATCGTCACCACTCTTCAGCGTCTTCCAGTAAGCCACAGCCTTATCCCACTCTTCGCCTTTTGGCGCATACTCGCGACCTTTAAGGTAATTAAAAGTGGTGGTATCAGGAGCCACGAAACCTCCGCGAGCACCCATCTCTATCGAGAGGTTACACAGCGTCAGTCGGCCCTCCATACTCATTGCCTTTACCGTTGAGCCAGCATACTCCACAAAGTAGCCAGTAGCACCGCTTGTAGTGAGTTTAGACATCAGATAGAGTGCCACATCCTTTGCCGTAACACCCTTGCCAAGCACACCATTAATCGATATGCGCATCGACTTGGGCTTCTGCTGCAGAATGCACTGCGATGCCATTACCATCTCTACCTCGCTGGTTCCTATACCAAAAGCTACGGCACCCATAGCACCATGAGTTGACGTGTGCGAATCGCCGCAAACTATCGTCATTCCAGGCAGACTCAAACCCTTCTCCGGGCCAACCACGTGGATGATACCGTTATCCTTCGACATCATCCCGTAATGGGTAAGTCCGAACTCGGCAGCGTTCTTAGCCAGCGCGTCTACCTGCTTCTTCGATACAGGGTCGTCAATTGGTTTGTCCTGATCGTGTGTTGGCGTATTGTGGTCGGGCATGCAGAATATCTGCTTAGGACGGAAACATTTCAGTCCGCGGGCACGCATGCCATCGAAAGCTTGAGGCGATGTCACCTCATGACAATACAGGCGATCGATGTATAGCTGAGTGGGGCCGTCTTCTACCTGCTGTACTACGTGTTTATCCCATATTTTATCAAATAATGTATTCATTCTTCTTCCTTCTTAAATTTGTTGATACAGTCGATATAAGCTTCAACCGAGGCTGTTACGATATCGGTATTGGCGCCGAATCCATAGTACAGACTTCCGTCGTACTCCACCTGCATATGTACCTTACCTACATCGTCAGAGCCTTTCGAGATGGCCTGAATAGTGAACTCCTTCAGTGTCATCTGCTTCATAATAATCTTCTTCAGCGCCTTGATAGCCGCATCCACAGGACCGTTTCCGCTGGCAGCAGCCTCAAATTTCTGCCCGCTGATATCGAGTCCGATAGAAGCAACACTCTTAACGCCCTTACCTGTAGTAACCTGCAGGAAGTCGAGTCTAACAGCATGAGTATCAGCAGTGTCGGCTCCAGCCAGCATCAGAGCGTCGGCATCGGTAACCTCCTTCTTCTGGTCAGCCAGAACAAGGAATTTCTCATAAATCTTATCGAGTTTCTCTTCCGAGAGATCCACGCCGTTAACGTGCAGGCGATGCTTAAGAGCTGCCCTACCGCTTCGTGCGGTCAGCACAATGCTGTTATCATCGATACCAACATCTTTTGGGTCTATAATCTCGTATGTTTGAACATTTTTCAGCACACCGTCCTGATGTATTCCGCTTGAGTGCGCAAAGGCGTTGCGACCCACGATGGCCTTGTTAGGTTGAACGGGCATATTCATCAAGCTCGACACCATTCGGCTGGTAGGATAAATCTTGATAGTATTTATGTTAGTCTCAATTTCCAGTTGCTTATGACACTTCAGAATCATCGCAATCTCCTCTAGCGATGTATTACCGGCGCGCTCACCTATTCCGTTGATTGTTACCTCAACCTGTCGTGCTCCAGCCATCACTCCGCTAAGCGAGTTGGCAGTAGCCATACCCAAATCGTTGTGACAATGGGTAGAAATGATGGCACGATCGATATTATCTACATGCTCCATCAGATACTTTATCTTGTCGTGATACTCCTCGGGCAGACAGTATCCTGTGGTATCAGGGATGTTTACTACAGTTGCTCCAGCCTTGATAACAGCCTCTACAACACGAGCCAGATACTCGTTGTCGGTACGACCGGCATCCTCGCAGTAGAACTCCACATCGTCTACGAAACGCTTGGCGTATTTCGTTGCAGCAACTGCGCGCTCCAGAATCTCCTCGCGGGTTGAGTTGAATTTATACTGGATGTGCTCGTCGCTTGTGCCGATACCTGTGTGAATACGCTTATGCTTAGCATACTGCAACGCCTCAAAAGCCACATCGATATCACGTTCTACAGCACGGCTCAGCGCACAGATAACGGGCCATGTAACGGCTTTAGAAATCTCAATTACGCTATTAAAGTCACCGGGACTTGAAATAGGGAATCCTGCTTCGATAACGTCTACACCCAACTGCTCAAGAGCCTTAGCCACCTGAATCTTCTCTACGGTGTTCAACTGGCATCCGGGAACCTGTTCGCCGTCGCGGAGCGTTGTGTCGAAAATAAACAACCTTTCCATTTTACAATTTTACGATTTAATTATTTTACAATTTGACTATTTATTCCATCAAAAAAGCCCTTCACACTCGGAAGTGAGAAAGGCTCTTTATAATTTCTGTATCTATATGCTGAACTATATACACACCCTATCACTTCCGCCTGCCCCAAGCAGTCGAATAATAATTAGGCCGTTAAGTAGATTCAGACTCTTCATACTTGATCTCAATTTTAATTTCGGCTGCAAATTTAATCTTTTTCATTGGAATAAACAAACAATTTGTAACTTTTTTATTAGAAAAACTAACATTTTATCACGTTTCCCTATTTTTATAGGCATAAATCAATATCAATTCTTCATACACATATTATATTTTATAGTTATTTTGGTTGCAAATATAAGAAAATTCTTTGTATCTTTGCATCCGAAAAGTAGTAAATAAATGAAAAAGGTATTAATATCTATTATATCACCCCTGCTGCTGTTGTCGGCATCCACATACTATCTGCCCCAGCCAACCCACAAAGACATGCAGCTAAACGCCGCCATCAGAAAAACAATACCCGCCCGCAAAGATACCCTGACAAAGGACACCATACCCGCAGGCCTCGACGACGAATTCAAATATTACTTCGACCGCCACAACGTGATGGACGAGGGTTATGAGATGGTTGCAGCATTTGCAAACGGGAAACGACTTGAAATAGAACCCGCCCGCCGACTAACCGTATGGAACGTAGGCACTTGGCGCAATCGAATCCATGAGGGTACGGCTCTGGCAGTAGATACCGCAGGATATACCATTATTGCGACATTTGATGCCGACACCATCAAAACCGGATTGCGCATCGATACCATTGGCACATATCTTGGCGACTTTACAGGCACCACAGCCCACGGCCACGGAGCCTACGTAACCAATGGCAGTTATTTCGAGGGTCACTGGGTTGAGAATACTCGCGACGGATTCGGCATACAGTTGTTTACTACCGATGGCGAAGAACCGCGACTGCAGGTTGGCGAGTGGAAGAAAAACCGTTTCTGGGGCGAGCGCATGAAGTACACTTCCGAGCGTATCTACGGTATCGACATTGCCCGCTATCAGCACGGCAAAGGTCGCCACAAATACCCCATCAACTGGAAACAACTTAGCATCAACTATCTCGGTCGCAAAAGTAATAAGAATGTTCACGGAACAGCCGATTATCCTGTTTCGTTCATATTCATAAAAAGTACCGAGGGCGTAAGCATCACAAACAAGTATTATGCCGACGATTATGCCCAGGCACGCAAGCATCATATTCCCATCGGCGCCTACCATTTCTTCTCGCTCAAGAGTTCAGGTGCAGCCCAGGCTCGACATTTCATAAAGCACACCAAGTTCCTGAAGGGCGACCTTCCTCCAGTGCTCGATGTTGAGCCCAGCGACAAGCAGATAGCTGCAGCTGGCGGCCCTGAGAAGATGTTCCAGCAGATTCGCATTTGGCTCCGTATGGTCAAGGCTCGTTGTAGGGTTTCACCTATTTTATATATTAACCAGATGTTCATCAACAAGTATTTCAGCATGGTTCCCGACATTAAGCGCGACTACGATGTATGGATAGCCCGCTATGGCGAGTATAAACCCGATGTACGACTGGCCTTCTGGCAACTAAGCTCCGATGGGCGCGTAAAGGGCATAACGGGTGATGTTGATATCAACGTGTTTAACGGCTATAAGAGTCAGTTCGACGAGTTTGTAGCAAACAAAAGTATAAAATGAAAACAATACTGATATTGGTTGGCAAGACCACCGACAAACACTTTCAGGCAGGCATCAACGATTATGTTGAGCGCATAGGGCACTATATGCCCTTCGAGTTGTTCACCATCCCCGAACTGAAGAACACCAAGAGTCTTAGCGAGGAGCAGCAAAAGCAGGCTGAAGGAGATCTGATTCTTAAGCAGATTCAGCCCAGCGACACCGTTGTACTGCTTGATGAGCACGGAAAGGAGTTCCGCAGCGTTGAGTTTGCCAAATGGCTTGAACAGAAAAGAAATACAGCCCGCCGACTGATATTCGTCGTAGGCGGACCGTATGGTTTTTCTCCTGCCGTTTACTCTCGCGCAAACGAACAGATTTCATTATCAAAAATGACGTTCTCGCATCAAATGATTCGTCTGGTGTTCACAGAGCAGATCTACCGCGCCTGTACCATCATCAAAGGCGAACCATACCATCACGAGTAATCAAAGATCGTTATAATTCTGAACGGCGAAGGTGCTGGTGCGCATGTCGCCAGTTTCAAAGCCACGCTTTAGCCAACGCTTGCGCTGGTCGCTGGTGCCGTGAGTGAACGACTCGGGCGTAGCACGACCCTGCGCCTTCTTCTGTAACCAATCATCGCCAATAGCCTTAGCAAGTTCAAGTCCTTTTTCTAAATCACCATACTCCATAGAGTGTTTCATAGCGTCCTCGTAATGAGCCCACACACCGGCATAGTAATCGGCCAAAAGCTCCAGTCGCACACTAATCTGATTTGCACTTACCTTATCTGTCTGATTCATAGCCTGATGTGCTTTGTTCAGCGTGCCTGTTAAATATTCTATGTGGTGACCTATCTCATGAGCTATCACATAGGCGTAGGCAAACGTGTTACCCTCAACACCCAGCTGTCGTTTCATCTGCGTAAAGAACGAAAGGTCAACATATAGCTTCTGGTCGCCAGAGCAGTAGAATGGACCAACGGCAGCTGTAGCCGAACCACAAGCCGAGTTTACTTGATTAGTAAACAGCACTAGTGTGGGATATTGGTATTCGCCCCAGCCGTTGTCCTGGAAGACCTTTGTCCACACTTCCTCTGTAGATGCCAGAATCTTCTTGCAGTCAGAGGCCAACTCCTGCTCTTCCTCAGTAAAGTTCTCCTCGCCCACAGTCTCTGTCGGAGCCTGCATCGTCTGCTGCACCACGTTGTTTACAACATCGCCCACGTTTCCACCCTGTAGGAATGTAAACAGAGCAATAATGATAATACCGCCGATACCACCGATACCAGCCTTGGCACCACCGCTCAATCCGCGGCGATCCTCAACATTCGAGCTTTCGCGCCTTCCGTCTAATCTCATAGCTTTTAGGTTTTATTATTTAATGTTTAATCTTAAATGTTTAATTTTTAACGTACCGTCATGTGAAAACATCCTTGCTTAACCTCATATTTAATGTAGCATCGTCCCTGCTCACGCATATCGCGCAGAACCTCCGACAGCACATATTTCAGCGAGTCGTTACGTACAGCTCGTCTTGCCGGACCATCAGGATTCTCAACTGTCTCGTAGCGATTGTAGCAGATGTCGAATGTGGTGCCATACAGATGGCATGAGTTCTCTGTAGCATTTCCATTATGCCTGCGCAGCTTCTTCACATCGGCCTCCGAGCGTAAAACGCTGGTAACAATAAGTCGGTGCAAGGGCACACCTTTTACATACAGACTATCGAAGAAGGCCGTACCTATGTCCTGCAGCAAAACCGCCGCACGAGGAACCAGATATGGAATGCTCGAGTATAACGGATCTATGTGATAATAAGGATTAGCACCAACATAAACCAGTTCGTTTTTACGCTTCTCAGCATCCTCGCGGTCTTTCACTCGTTTCACGCCCCACTTCATAGCTGCCTGTAGCTGAACCATCTGAGTATCAGGGAAACAGGCCTTAAAGCTTGGCACAGAATAGATACGATGCTTTTCTGAGAGACTATAGGTGCGGGGTGCGATATGAGTGATTTCCTCGCTCTCGGATGAGCTATTGATAACAGACATATCTCTATTTTCTGTCTTCCCACCTCTAGCTTCTGCCACTTGCGGAAAGCACAATCGTACCCCTGCGAGTAGCACTACAGCCACTGTAAAACCTATCAAATATTTTTTTTTTGTCAGTTTCATCTAAAAATTTTCTTTTGCGTTGCAAAGATACAAATTATTTTTGTAACTTTGTGCCCAAATTTAAAAAACTTCAGCATTTGATAGAGAAACATATCGTATTAGAAGACATTGACCCCGTGATATTCTATGGGGTTGGCAACGGGCACTTACAGATGATTCGCTCGCTATTTCCAAAACTGCGCATCATGGCTCGCGACAACGTAATACGCGTTCTTGGCGACGAAGAGCAGATGGCTGCATTTGAAGAGAGTACCGAGAAACTGCGCGCCCACGTACTACGTTTCAACTCACTAGGTGACGAGGATATCCTTGACATTATTAAAGGTAAGCGCACGCGCGATGACGTACCTGATGGCGTAGTATGTTATTCTATGTCGGGCCGCCCCATCAAGGCGCGCACACCTAATCAGCAGCAACTTATTGAAGCCTACAACAAAAACGACATGATTTTTGCCGTTGGACCAGCTGGTACAGGTAAGACATATCTGTCTATAGCCCTCGCTGTAAAGGCACTTAAGGACAAAACCGCAAAGAAAATAATACTGAGCCGTCCTGCCGTTGAGGCTGGAGAGAAGCTCGGATTCCTTCCTGGCGATATGAAGGAGAAGATTGATCCCTATCTACAACCACTCTACGATGCACTCGAGGATATGCTGCCACAGGTGAAGCTGCAAGACATGATGGAGAAACACATCATACAAATAGCTCCGCTTGCATTTATGCGCGGTCGCACACTTAGCGATGCCGTAGTAATCCTCGACGAAGCTCAGAACACAACTCCCGCCCAGATACGTATGTTCCTTACACGTATGGGTTGGAACACCAAGATGATTATCACGGGCGACATGACTCAGATAGACCTGCCTCACTCGCAGAAGAGCGGACTCATCGAAGCTCTGCACATATTAAATAATGTAGAGGGCATCGGCATCGTCAATCTCGATCGAGGCGACATCGTACGCCACAAACTCGTAACCCGCATAGTCAATGCCTACGAGGAATTCGACAAGGAGATGAAAGGTGAATTTGATAATAACACAATAAAGAGATGAAAGCATTAACAAAGACAGACTTCAAGTTCGAAGGACAGAAGAGCGTTTATCACGGCAAAGTCCGTGACGTTTACAACATCAACGACGATCTGATGGTAATGGTTGCCACCGACCGTATTTCGGCATTCGATGTCGTATTGCCAAAGGGAATCCCATTCAAGGGTCAGGTACTCAACCAGATTGCAGCTAAGTTCCTTGATGCCACTACCGACATCTGCCCTAACTGGAAGTTGGCCACACCAGATCCAATGGTAACCGTAGGCCTTAAGTGCGAGGGCTTCCGTGTTGAGATGATCATCCGTTCAATCCTTACTGGTTCAGCTTGGCGTGAGTACAAGAACGGTTGTCGCGAGCTATGCGGCGTTAAACTGCCCGACGGCATGAAGGAAAACGAGCGTTTCCCAGAGCCTATCATCACACCAACAACCAAGGCCGACGAGGGTCACGACATGAACATCTCTAAGGAAGAGATTATCGCTCAGGGCATCGTTTCTGCCGAGGACTACGCTATCATGGAGGATTATACCCGCAAGATCTTCGCTCGCGGACAGGAGATTGCCGCAAAGCGCGGACTCATCCTCGTTGATACCAAGTACGAGTTTGGTAAGCGTGATGGTAAGGTTTACCTTATCGACGAAATCCATACTCCCGACTCAAGCCGCTACTTCTATGCCGAAGGCTATGAGGAGAAGCTAGCCAAAGGTGAGCCACAGCGCCAGCTTTCGAAAGAGTTTGTACGTCAGTGGCTCATAGAGCATGACTTCATGAACGAGCCCGGACAGACCATGCCTGAGATTACGGACGAGTATGCAGAGAGCGTATCCGACCGCTACATCGAGCTATATGAGCACATCGTAGGCGAGAAGTTTGAGCGCGAACAGAGCGAAGGCGACATTGCCGAGCGTATCGAGAAAAACGTGAGCGAGTGGCTCTCAGCCTTCAAGAGTCGCTAATGTTTAATCATTAATGTTTAATGTAGTATGTACGAGCAGGAAAAGATTACCCCATATCATGATGGTGAGAAAGCCTCGCAGGTAGAGCAGATGTTCGACAACATCGCCCCTACCTACGACAAACTCAACCACCGTCTGTCGTGGGACATCGACAAGGGTTGGCGCCGCAAAGCCATTAGGCAGCTGGCACCCTTCCACCCCAAGTCGCTGCTCGACATTGCAACCGGCACAGGCGATTTCGCCATACTTTCAGCCCAAATGCTCAAGCCCGAGCGCCTTGTTGGCGCCGACATCAGTGAAGGTATGATGCAGATAGGCCGACAAAAGGTAGCTGCCCTTGGACTGCAGGACGTTGTTACGTTCGAGAAAGAGGACTGTTTACACCTATCTTATAATAGCGACACCTTCGACGCTGTTACTGCTGCATTCGGCATCCGTAACTTTGCCGATCTCGATGCAGGTCTGCGCGAGATGTACAGAGTGCTCAAGCCTGGTGGTCATCTCAGCATCGTAGAGCTTACCTCACCCGTAAGTTTCCCTATGAAGCAGTTGTTCCGCATCTATTCGCACACGGTTCTGCCCGTCTACGGCCGTCTCATCTCGCGCGACACAAGCGCCTACTCATATCTCACCAAGACCATCGAGGCTTTTCCACAGGGTGAGCGAATGGTCGACATACTGATGAAGGCAGGCTTTGCTGAAGCCTCGTTTCGCCGACTAACATTTGGCATTTGTACGATGTATTTCGCAACTAAATAATTACTAAAGAAATGGACAAGTACGGACTTATCGGCTACCCATTGGGTCACTCTTTTTCCATCAGCTACTTCAATCAGAAGTTTGCCGATGAGGGCATCAATGCCACGTACGAGAATTTCGAGATTCCGTCGATCGACGACCTTCCCGAAATCATCGACCGCTATCCAAACCTTCGCGGTCTGAACGTAACCATTCCCTATAAGGAAAAGGTAATTCCCTTCCTCGACAGCATCTCGCCCGAGGCACGCGCTATCGGAGCCGTAAACGTAATCCGCGTGGTTCATCAAAAGAACAAGACACTGCTCAAGGGCTACAACAGCGATGTTATAGGATTCACCCAGAGCATTGAGCCAATGCTCGACCCAAAATGGCACAAAAAGGCGCTTATCCTGGGTACAGGCGGTGCTTCAAAAGCCATCAACTACGGACTCAAGTCATTAGGCATAGAACCTGTGTTTGTGAGTCGTTATGAGCGCCCTGGCACCATTCAGTATCAGAGTATAACACCCGAGGTGGTTCGCGAGTATAACGTCATCGTAAATTGCACCCCAATGGGCATGTATCCACATACCGACGAGTGCCCGCAGCTGCCTTACGAGGCGATGGACTCACACACCATCCTCTACGACCTTATTTACAACCCCGACCAGACATTGTTTATGCGCAATGGAGCAAAATACGGTGCCGAGGTAAAGAACGGTCTAGAGATGCTACTGCTTCAAGCCTTTGCAAGCTGGGAATTCTGGCACGAGCGTTAATTTATAATAGAGATTTTAGAAATAAAAGATATGGATAATCGTTATATGATGCGTGGTGTTTCGGCCGCGAAGGAAGACGTACACAACGCTATCAAAAACATTGACAAGGGAATCTTCCCTCAAGCATTCTGCAAAATCATCCCCGACATTCTTGGGGGCGACCCAGAGTATTGCAACATCATGCATGCCGATGGCGCCGGCACAAAGTCGGCCCTCGCCTACATGTATTGGAAGGAGACTGGCGACCTCTCTGTATGGAAAGGTATCGCTCAGGATGCCATCGTGATGAATACCGACGATCTGCTCTGCGTGGGTGCAGTCGATAACATTCTCGTTAGCTCTACCATCGGCCGTAACAAGATGCTCATTCCCGGCGAGGTTATCTCTGCCGTTATCAATGGCACCGACGAGCTGCTCTCTGAGCTCCGCGAGATGGGTATCGGCATATATCCCACCGGTGGCGAGACCGCCGATGTAGGCGACCTGGTTCGCACCATCATCGTGGATAGCACCGTTACCTGTCGTATGAAGCGCTCCGACGTTATCGACAATGCCAACATCCGCCCTGGCGATGTCATCGTAGGTTTGTCGTCAACAGGTCAGGCCACTTACGAGAAGCGCTACAATGGCGGTATGGGCTCTAACGGGCTTACCTCAGCCCGTCACGACGTCTTCGCCAAGTATCTGGCCGAGGATTATCCTGAGAGCTACGACCACGCCGTGCCTTACGACCTTGTTTACAGCGGCAAGTATAAGCTCACCGATAAGGTTGAAGGTTCGCCCGTTGATGCCGGCCAGCTTGTACTCTCGCCCACACGCACCTATGCGCCTGTAATAAAGAAGTTACTTGACGAGCTCCGTCCCGAGATTCACGGTATGGTTCACTGCACAGGTGGCGCACAGACCAAGGTTCTGCACTTTGTAAACGACAATTGTCGCGTAATAAAGGACAACATGTTCCCAGTTCCCCCACTCTTCCGCGCCATCCACGAGTGCTCAGGCACCGATTGGAAGGAGATGTACCAGGTGTTCAACATGGGTCACCGCATGGAGATCTATGTTCGCCCCGAGGTAGCCGAGAAGGTCATCGAGATAAGCAAGAGTTTCAACATCGATGCCCAAGTGGTGGGTCACATCGAAGAAGGCCCCAAGAGCCTTACCATTCGCTCTGAATTCGGAGAATTCAATTACTAAACATAAAAAAGAGAGGCTCTTTTCAGAGCCTCTTTTTTTGTTTCACAGATGGTGGCTATAATAAAAAATTGTCTTAGCCTGAAATACGTTGACTCCTGCCAAACCTTTTAAAAGTCAAAAAGAGTTATGAGAAAAGGTCAACGTTTCCAGTACGAAGTCCACTAACCCGGGAAAAGAGACAACAAAAGCAGGAAAGCAGACAACCTAATCAGAGA
>CADCEF010000017.1:88273-89567 GCA_902800365.1 uncultured Prevotella sp.
CAGACAACCTAATCAGAGAGATAAGTCAACAAAATCAGTATAATAAACAGTAATTAACAAAACAGTAACAAATCAAGGCTCAGAGGGAGTCAACACTATACAGGGAAAGACAGACTGTCACAGATCACAGTATCACAGTTTTATACGGGCAGCTAATGGAAGAAAGAAACTTTTCTTTACAAAATATACTACTATATATATAATATATATATTATATATATAGTAAATTTTGGATTGATGTATTTAGGGCTCAAATAATAAACTGTGATCTGTGATACTGTGATATAACAAAGGAAAAAAGAACATTTCAAGTGCGAGAAAAATTTTTCTTACGTGTGCGCGTTAAAAGGCGCTCACAATTTAACAATTCATTAACACTTACTTCTTGGAGCTCTCACTAAAAAGCAGTATCTTTGCATTGTCAAAATCGATGGAGACATAGAGAGTAACAAAAAATTTAACAACAACACAAAAACTAAACTAAAATTATGGCACTAAAAGTTAAAGCACAAGAGAAATTGCAGAAGATTGGCACTCATGCTGGCAAGTATCGCTACATCATGATGCCGGAGTTGTACACCTCGCTCAGTCAGGACAAGGTGATTAAGGAAGCCGCTCTGCGCAGCGGAGTTAGTAAGGGAATCATGCAGGCATGCTGGGATGCTGCCGGCGAGGTTATCAAGGCTTGGGCCACCGAAGGTCACTCCGTAGCGCTGCCAGGTCTGGGTACAATGCGATTCGGACAGCGCGCAAAGAGCGTAGAGAAGGTAGACGAGGTTAAGGCAGGCCTCATTACCAGTCGCCGAATCATCTTCACACCAGCCGTAGAGCTGAAGGACGAGCTGGCAGGCACTGCCATCCAGATTACCTGCTACGACCGCGATGGCAAGGAGGTGAAGCGTGTTACCAGCACCGACAGCGGTGACATCGAGGATCCTGAGAACACAAATCAGGGCGGTAATCAGAACTATCCGCCAATCTCGAGCGATGACCCAGGCGAGGGCGATTAAAGCACAAAGGGCAAGGGGCACAGCCCCTACCCTTTGCACAATGTAAAAATTAGAAAAATGATAAAATTTAAAAATTAACACCATGACTAAACGTGAAACTATAAAATTCATAGTACAGATCATCGCATCTGTAGCTACAGCCATCGTAACGGCACTTGGTGCAACATCGTGCATGAACATGTAGCAAGCCAAAGACCTGCACTTGAGGGTTCTTGGACTAGCCAAGCGGCCGCTCGACCTTTGGTCGCTTGCAAGGCAAGAAAGCCGAGCGGCGCCCCTCATAC